>JAUSPO010000031.1 GCA_030656575.1 Bacillota bacterium | reverse complement strand
ATGATTACACCAGTAGCATTGAGGACAGGCTGTAAACTGGCTTCCATTTTTTCCTGTATTTTCTTAAGCGCATCCCTTGCAAGAACAGGAGGGGAGATATCCAATAGCTCTAATTCATCTTTAGAGAATGCTTCAAGTATTAAAAACCTTCTTTCTGTAATAACATCCTGAACAGCTTCCACGACAAGATTTCGGGGTACAGCTGTTTTAATCTCCGCCAGTATATTTTCCTGCAAAATTTTATCTACAGCAGGTAAAAGACGCAGGTGGTGTTGTCTAAAATCCACAGGCAAGTCGTTCCCTCCTTACTCACTCTACCTTATTATAACTCTTAAAAGAGTTCAAGTAAATTAAAGGAATTTCATATCCTTCTAAAGAACATATATTTAAAATATTATAACTCCTTAGCAAAAGGATTAAATAGTCTCGCAGGGGGATGATCTAGATGAGCAATATTTCAAGGCGTGGTTGGGTCTTTGCAATTCTCTGCTTACTATTCATCTTTGCACTTTTTTTGCGCACCAGTACAGCTATTATAGTAGAAGACCTGATGACGGACTTTGCGATTCCCGCAGCTTCACTTGGTTTAATGGCCTCAGCTTTCTTTTACGCCTACGCCGTAGTACAGATTCCCGTTGGCATACTTTCTGATCGTATCGGTGTACGCTATACTGTCTTCTGTTTTGGGCTTCTTGGAGTCGCCGGGTCCATCCTTTTTGCCTTCTCGCCAGGCATTCAGCTTGCCACTTGGGCACGGATACTTACCGGAGTCGGTACCGCAGGAATATGGATCCCGGCGCTCAAATATCTTTCCGTAGCATACCGGCCCGATGAATTTGCAACCCGTATGAGCATTATTAATGCAGTGGGCTGTCTTGGATTAATGCTTTCCACCCTACCTATGGCACTATTAGTGGAACAAATAGGCTGGCGATACTCCTTTGTCCTCCCAACCCTAATCATGCTTATGCTGGTTCTGGTTGCCTGGCACTTGATGAAGCCTGCCCCGACTCCGGTAAATGAAGAGATGGGAATTAAAATACAGGTTCTGGAAACAGCAGCAGCTTCATCAGAATTAAGCTCTCCTTTTTGGAAATACCCTGCTTTCTGGCCATTTGCGATCTGGGCTTTCCTGATTTACGGGGTTCTGTTCAGCTTTTCCGGCCTTTGGGGAGCAGCATATCTGATGGATACTTTCTATATGAGTAGAGAAAATGCAGGAAGTCATTTAATGTTTATTTCAGTGGGAATGATCTGCGGAGGACTGATCTGGGGAATTTTATCAGATCGCTTTTTCCAGGCCCGGCGTCCAGTGCTTTTCCTGGGAACACTGGGCATGCTGATCACCTTCGTAGCCATGGTTTCCATCTCCAATTATCCCGGGCCTTTCTTTACGTCACTGCTCTATTTTGCCATAGGTATATTCAGTATCGTCTTTCTTATTAACCTTGGCTGTGTAAAAGAACTGTTTCCAATCAAAATAGCCGGTACGGCCATGGGAACTGTTAATGCAGCTATGTTTTTAGGCGTAGCTTGTTTCCAGGGGATTACCGGTTACCTTCTAGATTATTTCTTGGAAACCCAGTCTGCCATATTAGCCTTTCGTGCAATTTTTATCCTCTATCTTGCAGCTATAGCCCTGGCACTTTTAATGGTTATCTTAATGCCGGAGACTTTTCCCGTAAAAATAAAAAAACCAGCCAGTCCCTGAGATTAGCAGAATTGCTAATAGGAACACCTGGTTAATGAATAAAACTTTGCTATTAAGGTATTCAGATCAGAATGACGCGAGAATATACTCCCAGCAATTTCTGCAAAGGATTTGTTTCGAAATATCACCGCACCAAAATCCTTCGTTTTCACAGTTTTATTTCATTCTGACTCCTGACTTCTGAATACCGATACTGAGTATAATCTATTCCATACTTAATCGTTCTTTATGCTTGCAGCCCATACAAATCAAATCCACATCTCCGTCGTTCCAGACCAACACTATTCCCTGGGCTCCGTCACAAACGGGGCATTTTACTACATGACTGCTTATTACCTGCGCCTCAAACTCTTCGCTCATCTTTGTCCTCCTGATTAAGTATTGGCGGGAGCAGATGGGAATCGAACCCACCGTGGACTTCGTCAGCCCACCACCGGATTTGAAGTCCGGGAACGCCACCAGGCCGCTAACTACCCCCATGTAACAAAAATCTATGCTTCCCGATATTGATTATACTCTCTTTTTTTGTTTATTTCAAGAGCTGCGTGTATCTTACTTGTATTTTATCTGAACGAGTTCACTCCAGTACATGGGTATATATGATTCACCGTTCGAAAGCAGGTAAATAAAGTCCCAGCCGAACTTAGCTGGGACAAGTATTTTTTAATACCATAATGCAGAATCCACTTTAACAGTTATACCTTCTCCAATTAAATATTTGATGTTATGGTATCCTTATTTCCTATCTTAAGAGATTGGGTATAAACAGTGCTATCCCCGGGAATATAATCAGGATTGCAATACATACGAAAATAGCGAAAAGGAAAGGCCATACACCCTTGAAGATGGTCATAACAGGTGTTTCTCTATCTACTCCTGCCACAACATAGACATTGGCTCCAACCGGTGGAGTAATACACCCCATCCCCAGTGCCAGCACGATGATAACGCCAAACCAGACGGAATCAAAGCCGAGGGCCATTGCCACAGGATAGAAGATAGGAACAGTAAGCAGGATCAGCGCCAGTGCATCAATAAAGCAGCCTAGTATTAAATACACTACCAAGATAAGCACAAGAACGACAACCGGTGGAAGAGCAGCTTCTGTTGCCAGGTTGGCCAGCGCTGCAGGAACTCCTGTTATTGCCAGAAAACGGCCATAAATATAAGCTGTGCCCGTAAGAAACAGGATCATTGATGCAATACGCACTGTATCTGTCAGTGAACTAACAAATCCCCGCCAGTTCAGCTGCCGCCTGACCAGCGCCACCACTAAAGTGGAAAAAGCACCGATAGCGCCTGCTTCGGTAGGTGTAAACAAACCCCAAAAAAGGCCGCCCATAACGGCAATGAAGATAATAATTACCTCTACCCCTCCGCTCAAAACAGCAGTGAGCTTTTCTCCCCAGGGAACCTTGGGCCCTGCAGGGGCCAGAGCGGGATTGCGCTTAGCCTGTATGTAGGTAACAAGCATAAACAGAAACATCAAAAGGATGCCGGGAAGAATTCCCGCCAGGAAAAGTTTGGCTATTGATTCTCCTGTTGATATGCCGTAAAGAATAAAGATTACGCTGGGCGGGATCATGACACCTAAAATCGCAGCGGCGGCAACAGTAGCAGTGGCCAGGGAGTGGCTGTATTCATACCTTTTCATCTCCGGAAGTGCCACAGCACTCATGGTTGCTGCTGTAGCCGTAGTGGAGCCGCAGATTGCCCCAAAAGCAGTACATGCCCCTATGGTTGCCAGAGCCAGTCCTGCCGGCATGCTGCCCATAACCTTATAAGTAGCGTCATAGATCCTTGAACTTAAGCCTGAATAAAAGGCAATTAAACCCATCCAGATAAATAAAGGGACAACGATCAGAGGATAAGAAGCAAAAGTGTTATACATTGTCTGTGCGGAAATAGACAGCATGGCTTTTGGTGTTGTAAGGTATGCATAACCTGACATACCAACAACAAGCATAACAAAAGCAACGGGCATACGGAGAAAGAGAAGGATAAGAATAATTACTATAGAAAGTATTCCTATCTGCTCAGGGCTCATCCGGCTTCAACTCCTTTGACAACTTTTATCAGTGATTTTACCAGGTCTAGTAATAGCACCACACCCACCATGGCAAACCCAAAAGCAACAATGTAAATGGATGGAGCAACAGGCAGCAGGAGGTGAGCTGTTGCGTACCCTCTGGCAGCCATCCTGGCGGCGAATATAAATGTTTCCCTTGCTAACGCGTAGACAAAAAACAAAGCAATAGTAGTAGTGAGGCTATCAACCAACGCCTGGATTCTTGGCGGAAATTTATCCACCAGTACACTTACAAAGATATGCCCTTTCACGAGAG
This sequence comes from Bacillota bacterium, assembly GCA_030656575.1. GTDB lineage: Bacteria > Bacillota > Dethiobacteria > DTU022 > UBA8154 > JAUSPO01. Next base: position 3,974 of record JAUSPO010000031.1, on the reverse strand, counting down.
TGCAGTACGCTACCCCCAAGGCAAGAAGCATTGAACCCAGAATTTCAGTCATTTCAACAGTACCTGGAACGGGATTCCATCTAATACGCAGAAATACATTTGCCACAATTAATACCATGACTGCTGCCAAGGCAAGCTGACCAAACTGTGCGGTGCGCCAAATGAGTGAGCGAACAACCTTTTCAATTAAAGCCATGTCATACCTCCTCTTGAGTTAGTAGAACAGCAATTACTAGGTATAGAATACCAGAAAGGGCCCACAGCACGCAAGCTTAATATATACATGCCGGGAGCCCTCTCCGACTTTTTCAATATATTATTTACTTACCGTAGCTGCCATACTTTTTCGACATTTCTTCGTCAATTTTGCGAATAGAATCGACGATTTCCTGTCCCGGCAGTCCTGCAGCCTTAGTCTTTTCAATCCAGTTACCAACAATGGGTTCTACCTTAGTGCGCCACAAGGCATCTTCTTCTGGTGAAAGGGTAACAACTTCCACGCCATGTTCCTTGATGCCGTACTGCAGGCCAGCTTCGGTGTAATCCGTCCTCAGTTTACCGTACATCTCCACAGTTTCTTCGTTAAGTTCGTTGAAAACCTTCTGGATATCAGCAGGGAATGAATTCCAGGTATCCAGATTCATGACCTTCATAAAGATGATGTTGTAGAGGAAGGGGGTCTTCGTTACATACTTTAAAACCTCCGCCAGCTTAAATCCTTTGAGCGTATCAGTGGGAGCCAGAATGCCGTTCAATAACCCGGAGTCCAGAGCAAGATAAGCTTCAGACATGGGCATTGAAACAGGGGTAACTCCCAGCGCCGTCATGGATGGCACTGTGCCGCCCACAGTTCTCATCTGCAGACCGGAAAGATCCGCAAGTTTGGAAACTTTTTTGCTGTTGGTCATGACATCACCAGGTCCGGTTGCCCAGAACATCATTACTTTGACATCATCATATTCTTTCTGGAGCAGATCCATAGTCTTGTAGGCTTCCCAAATAGTTTTGGAGGCAACAAGAGCATTATCGTTTTTGTAACCGGGAAGCTCAAATGCTTCTGTTACAGGGAACATTCCCGGCGTATAGGCTGGGCATGTTGTTCCCACATCAGCAGCGCCTGCAGCAACACCTTCATATATCTCTCTTGCAGCAAGGAGGGCATCGCCCACATGGAAAGTTACTGTAACCCTGCCATCGGTACGCTTCGTAACCTCATCGGCCCATTTCTGGTGTCCTTCAGCAACTTGGAAGTCTGTCCCAGGCCAGAAAGTAACAAACTGCAGGTTCCATGTTCTGTCATCTTTTGGCTCTTCTTTCAGCTCTTCTTTCGGCTCTCCCGCTGCCGGTGGTGTTACCGGGGGCGCTTCTTTTGGTGCACATCCACCTAATACAGGCAATACCACTAACGCCATTATCAGCAAAACGATAAGTATTTTAACTTTCATTAATTGACCCTCCTTAAATGTAGGCTTAATTATTTATAACCTCTTGCATTTCTGTTTTCTTCTTCACAAACCACCCCCACTACAAAAAAATACAAATTGTTCAAATAATTCTAATCTTAATATTAGCACAATTAATATCATAAATCAAGAATGTTTTAAAAAAAAAATCTATACGGAGTAAAGATGTTTTTCTGAATGTCGTTTATATAGTTGAGTGCCTCTTTTTCAATATAAATTCTCGCGGGCTTAAATATCGATACTCTCCCCTTTTTAGGCTACTAAACCGATTTTGCCTTCTGTCCCCAGGACTCACTTTTTGGCTGAACTGTTACAAATCTGATCAATACTCCCGATATGAGTGAAAAAAAACCAAGGTATGTAAAAACTATTACAAAATTTCCATTGGTAAGATCGAGTATATAACCGCTTAAAGAAGGACCCAGCGCCCCGGAAATAAAGCCATACGCTGTAAAAACCAGACCGAAAATTGCACCAAAATGTTTAAGCCCGAAGCAATCAGAGGCCAAAGGCGCTGACACCGCAAAAAGCGTTCCAAAAGCAAAACCTATAATACCGGCCAAAGCAGCAAGGGCTGCCAGTCCGTTTAAATGAGGCAAAACAAGATAAGCACATCCTGCAGCAAAAAATGTAAGGCTCATGGTCAGGTTTCTTCCAACCAGGTCAGATAGATGTCCCGTTAAAATTCGGCTTAAACCACTCATCATATTAAACACAGTTAAAATAATAACAGCAGATTCCATCGTAAATCCCTTTGCAAGCCCAAAGATTACAGAGAGGCCAACCATGGCAATACCTGCGGCTCCCTGCAGCGCCCATGTCAACCAGAGAAACCAGAAACTCCTCGTCTTCAGGCTCTCCCTTACTGTTAGAGACTCTGCCATTTGCTGCGGCAGCTTTGCTTCTGCTTTGGTTTTAATCTCTTCTGTAAGATTCAATCTTTCCGGGGTTTCCGTAAACTGTGCAGCAGTTATTCCCACTACCAGGCTGATAATGGCAATGGATATAATCATTGAGACGTACCCCATAGACTTTAACATACTGCTAAAAACGGGAACCATTACCGCCGCCGACATACCAAATACCAGGTTCACTATTCCTGAGACAAGCCCTCTTTTACCAACATACCAGCGCTGTACGGAAGTCAGCGCTGGTATATATATAAAAGAGGATGCAGTGCCGTTTAAGAAAGCCCAAAGGTAGATCATATACAGATTGGAAGCATATGCTGCAATAAATAAATTTAACCCGCATATAACAGCCCCGATAGTAATCATTAATCTTGTTCCATATTTCTCCTGCCAACGGCCTACAAAAAACATAAAAAAACCCAGAGCGGCCAATACAAAAAACATGATACTGCCAATGGCCCCGCGACCCACTCCAAACATTTCCTGCCAGTAAGGACCCATCACCCCCGGAAAGCCAAAAATTAAGGCACCGGGCCAAAAAATGGCTGCGGAACAGCATACTACTGCTAAAATCCCCCTCATTCTTCCGGTCAAGGTTTATCCTCTCCCCTTTCACCGCTGATATCCCCGATTTCGTATGCATCCAGATAATACCTTGCTGCCTGTGCTTCGGGAGAATCCTCTTCCACAAGCTCCAAAACTCTCTCCCAATGAATTCTTGCCTGATCATCCAAATGACGTGAGCTAAGAATATTACCCAGATACAAATGTGCCTCAGCATTTTCTTCATCAAGTTCCAGGGCATTCCTGAAATACCTCTCAGCCCGAGGCTCGTCTTCCTGCATCAAAAACAGCACAGCAGCTTTTAGAGCAATCCATGACTCTGCCAGTCCACCATCCAGAGCGTCTAGAAGAAAATCGCTGCCCTTTTCCGAATATAAAAGGACGTTTTCCCTGTCCAGATCCCAGTAATAATACATGGCAATCTCATAATATGTTAGTCCCAACTCTGCCTTGCTCTCCAAAAGATCCGGATTCTCCCTGACGGATTCCTCAAGGTAATTGGCCCACTCCTTGAGGCTGCTGATATACTCATCTTCCCCAGGGGAAGTCATGTTTTTCCTTCCAATTAAATAATCAATAAATCCAAATGTCGCACTTAGCACCAGTCCCCCTATTAACATGAGGGCTATAATAACAATAAAGATTTTTTTAAGATTCGCCTTACTGATCTTTTTGCTTCCAGCCATTCCGAACTCCTCCCCTGTTATTTTTCTAATCTCCTAGGACAAGCATGCAGCCGCAATTTTCACAAAAAACTATTTCGCCGGGAGTAAGAATACGTGCTCTGAATGAAGAAGGCAAAGATACATTACAGATGCCGCAAAACCCTTTTTCTACAAGAGAAACACATTTTCCCTGGAATCGTCCTGAGAGCCCCTGGTATTTTTTTAGCATCTTTTCATCAATTTTTTTGAGCAGCTCTTCCTGCTTCTTCATGAACTGTTCCAGTTCGTTCTCAACTCTTTCAACATCACTGCGGGCACGTGAGTTAACCTGCCGCAGAATTTCTTTTTTTTCTTCTTCGTCTTTCCGAAGT
>JAUSPO010000019.1 GCA_030656575.1 Bacillota bacterium | reverse complement strand
TGCCTCCCTCATTTATTAAAAATTATCAAAACTAATTTCTGCTGTGTTTTAGTATACAAAAAAACCAGAATACACTATTTTTTACAAATAGCGCTTCTGGTTTTCCAGTCAGCACAACTTTTTGGTTTTTGGTTTTCTATTTCCTTACCTGATAGTAATTTTTCTTTTCTTTATAAAGTTTCATTGAATAAAAATACCTCAGTTTCTTCATAAGGAAGAACTGAGGAAGCTGAACTAAACATCAATAAAAAAGTTTAGCAGTACGCAGCACCCCTTTCCTGCGAAGAAGGTTTTCTGATGCAGCAGGCAGGTTTCCTGACTTACGGATCACGGCTCATGTTTCCACCTTCCCGAAATTTTATTCAAAATTCCAGTGGCAAATAACGAAACAGAACTCCCCGCTTACAGTGGCGCGACCACCCAGGATTTGCACCTGGTTCCCTATTACCCTCAAATCAATCAGAGGCACCTGAAGCATTATATTAAATTTAATATTTAAAAGAACACTTATTTTAAAAAAAAATTTTACCATAATCTAAAATAATTATAATATAAATGCAATTAACTTGCAATAAGTAATTCATAATACATAATACCTAATACCTATATGCCAAAAATATATAAATCACTGACTGCCCTTATCTTTACCTCCTATGATAACCTGGATTCCCGCTAACTCATAACGAGGCGGGCGGGTCAACCCCTAAGCATATATAGATTTCCTTCTGTTTCTCAAGAAGCTCACCGACACGCAGCTTTTGGCCGGGCATCTCAAAACATTCGATGACATCAAGCTTATCGAGAGCTCCTTGCAATGTGTAACTTTTAAACAAATCTGTATCCTGCATCTGCTTTTTGATGTAAGACAGGTAAATCAGTGCCACAAACTCGATGAAAAGCTTGCCATCCAGGCTTTGCTCGGAGGATACCAGGGTGCGGCGCAGGTTTAACCGTTCTTTCAGGTTGCCAAAGGCCTTCTCCACCAGGTCCTTGTTCCGGTAGATTTCCAGTGCGGTTACCGCGTCCATGGTTTCGTTGGTGAGAAGCGCAAAGAACCCGAAGTACTTCTTGGCCTGTAAAACCGCTTCTTCCTTTACTGTGGCTTTTGTGCCCCGTTTGGGCGTGGTCTTCACATCAAAGTACTTTTTGTACTGGTTTTCATGCTCCGGGATCCTTTTGCTGGATTCCAGCTCACGGCGCAGGCTCATCAGGTTTCTGTCAAAGGCTTTTTCCTCTTCGGCGGCTTTGTCGATGTTGTAGTAATAATGGACATAGATCCGGCGGGGCTCTTTTAGGGTTTCCTTCTTGTATGGCCGGTACTGGGTGTACTGCCATTGGGTTTCAACGGTGTGGCAATAGAGTTCATAGGTCTCGTTGTAGTGTTCAAAGCTGCGGAAGTTGTCATAGATGCCTTCCAGATTGGACTTCATGAAGTTCAGGGACATTTTGCCGCCGATGAGAAACTTCAGACGGTCTTTAAAGAGGGCATTAATGTTTTCTTCACTGTAGAAACCCCGGTCCATGACCAACTTCATTTTGGCAAAACCCAAGGTGTCTAAATCCGCCAATAAGTGCTTCAGGGTTTTGGAATCCGGGATGTTGCCTGCCAGCTTCCGATAGTAAAAAGGCAGGTTGGATTTTTCGCCAAAGACCAGGGCCAAGTTAAGCTGTGGAAGCCTGTCATCCTCCTTGTTTTTACCGTACTGCACTTGTCGCAGGCATTCCGAATAGCTGGAGATGGAGGTAATGTCGTAGGCCCAGTATTCATTTTCACTCCTGCGTTTCCCCTGAAGCTTAAAAAACTGCTGTTTGTCTTCTTCTGTAATGGATCCGAATAATTCGCTGCTCCGCTGGGATGTAATGGTTTTGCCGTAGGGATGCTTGTGGAGACTTCCCCATTTTTCAAAGCGGTACAGCGGGTTATGATCTTCCAGCACTAAGTAATAGGCCGTGGACAGGATCTGTTGGTAGGTTTCTGGAAAACAGGCCTTTAAATCCTGGGTGATGCCCAGTTTTTCGCCAATGGCATCCAGCAGATAGGTGGCGCCATAAAAAGAACGGGCGGTTTTCTCCGCAGGAATCGGGCCTCTTTTGGCAGGAAGAGATTCATCTTTCTTTTTCCGCCCCCGGCCGTCTGTCGGAAGGATTTCACCGGTCTTGTCATCCACCCGCCCAATGAGGGTTCGTTTAGAACGTGACTGCTGCTTTTCCTTGTCCCAGTAGGACACGGACTCATATGCGTATGTAATACCGGATCGCTTATCTTTCTGGTGAATAATAGCGGCCATTAGAACACCTCCTCGTTACGTATATTGTATCACATAACGAGGCGAGAAGCAACTATAAATGTGCTATAAAGTAAGTAAATTCAAGGGTTTTTAAGTCTTTTCATCGCTGGCGCGTTATGTGTCAGCGGGAGGGCAGGATGATAACAGAACCCTTCTGCACATCCTAGAAAAAGTGAAATTACTATTCAAATAATTTCCCGGTAAAGTTTTATACATATACAATACAGGCTCAAATATATACGAATTGATTTTTTAAACCAGGAAACGGCTTTTCTCTTGACAAATGTATATACGCAGTATATACTTAGTATATGCTATATTTCAGAGGTGATTCATATGTATACAACTATACAAAAGTGGGGGAATAGTCAGGCAGTCAGGCTTCCAAAGGCAATTCTTGAACTGGCAAACATACACGAAAAAGATCAGGTGGAATTAAGAGTAGAAAATGGCAATATTATTATCATTCCTTTCAAAAAACATAAATCACTTAATGAAAGAATTGCTGAATATAAAGGGGATTATAAATGCAGCGAATGGGATACAGGTAAACCGACAGGAAAAGAGGTGTGGTAATGCCATATATACCTGAACAAGGAGATATAATCCTTCTTGAATTTACCCCTCAGGCAGGCCATGAACAGAAGGGAAGAAGGCCAGCCTTTGTGATCAGCAATAATACTTTTAATCGGTTTACCAAAAATGCCATGGTATGCCCCGTAACAAAAACCGACCGAAGATATCCCCTGCATGTACCCTTAGATAACAGAACAAAAACCTCCGGAGTAATTATGTGCGAACAAGTAAAATCCCTGGATATTTCAGCAAGAGGTGCTGTTTTTTTAGAAAAGGCCCCTCGGGATATACTAGAAGAAACAGTTGATATTCTGGTTGGTTTTGTTGAAATACCCTCACGGTAAAAAACAATTTTTTTCTTTCAGATAAGCCACCATATTTTCTGCCGATTCTAGGGCCACCACCTGTCATCCTTCAATGTTCTATTTTTCTTTTTAAAAATAGGTCAACAAAAACCATAAAACCCTATCTCTTCCTTCAATTGGCTCGAAGCGGAGGGGATAATTCACGATACTGTAGCTGCAGGCCAGGGTTTTATCTGCCCGATCATTTTCGTAAACTGGAAACTCTGAATGTTATATTAAAAGTGCAGAAACCCAAGAGAGTAGCCTTTTCCGTCTTTGTTAAAATACATATAAACTATTTTAACAAAAATTTAGCACCTACGAATAAAACCGGGTGGATTAATGAACCTCATCTTCCAAAAAGATCTGACTCTCGTATAGATCCCTGAACAATTCACTCTGTAAATTCTTATATTGGACATCAGCAGATTCTCCCCTCATGACCAGCGGATCATATTCTTCTTCCTGGTCATTTTTAAATTCCTTACACTTCAGTAGTATTTACTCAAAGCTGAGCCTCCCTTGATAATTTAGCATAATTATGATAATATTGTGCTAAATAAATTGTGGAGGTGTTGTAATATGCCAAAAATCAGACCGGTATCCGATTTGCGGAATAATTTCGCGGATATTTCAAAAATCGTACACGAAACATCAGAACCTGTATTTTTAACCAAAAACGGCTACGGCGATATGGTTGTGATGAGTTATGAGGCCTACGAAAAGCTTCAATTTGAAAGCGAAGTATACTTCAAACTAAAGGAGGCCGAGATGCAAGCTAAGCAAAGCAACCAGCGATTTTCCCATAAAGAAGTTTTCGACAGTTTGAGGCAGACCCTTCGGGAAAAGGCGGAAAACGGGAATGTATGAGACCACTTACCTTCCGATTGCTAAACAGGACATTACAGAAATTCTCATGTATATTTCAGATCAATTGAAAGCGCCGAAAGCTGCAATGGACTTGTTGGATGCTTTCGATCATTCGATCTCTCTATTACAGGAATTCCCTTATGCACACAAAATTTATCGTCTGGTAAAACCATTGAAAGAAGAGTATCGACTACTGCCTGTAAAAAATTATGCCTTTCTTTATGTCGTACGGGAGCAGGAGAAGTTTGTTGAAATTCATCGTGTGCTATATGCAAAGATGGACTTGACCCAAATCATAAAGTGAAAAGCTTACCCTTCCATTGCTTTTAAAAAAAAAGAGAAGGCGGGCAGGCCTGCTAAGCTGCCCGAAAACCTTTAATAAGGAGGAATGATCTTATTAAAGAGGTTAGGATTTTGACCTTCCTGGTCAAAATATTTTAAGAGGACGAATTGCTTTATTTTTTTGCCGTCCTCTTAGTTTTTTTAATTGCTTTTTACTCATCTAAGCCTCAAATACCTGTAACAGGTTGGCTCATTTATTGTGACATCAATTTCGACTGTGTTATTATTATTATAATTGTAACACTGCACAAGTAAAAAAATAAGGTGTTTTTGTGTTACTAATATAATTTTTGTATTACCTTTATATACTAATTCTACGTCTTTGTTGTATTTCCTTCTAATATTAAAAGTTTTTTTATTTTTTAAAAA
>JAUSPO010000020.1 GCA_030656575.1 Bacillota bacterium | reverse complement strand
GGACTCAAGCGAGCGCCACTTGCCGTCCTCGCGCCGGGTCGCATTCACAATCACTGTATGGGTGTGCAGCTGCGGCTGCAGCTCCCTTGATGTCGCGTGCCGAAAGGTCGCGGCAATCAGGTTGCCGGTCGCCTGGACTTTAGTTTCCCCGCCACGCTCTTTGACACGCGTGATTGCGGCTTCTTTTTCCAGCCAAGCGAGCGTCTCGCGCACGGCTGTTTCGTGCGCGTCAATCAGTCTGTGATCATCTGCGACTAGCGCCATGATCGACACGCTTTTCGGGGCCGAAAACGTCATATCCCACCCCGGCTTGTGCTCGATCTTGCCGTCCTGCCCAACCCTCCCCAGCTGCTGGCCGTTGATTTTGCCGGCGAGCAAATCCGTGAACGCCTTGCCGTCGACGGCGCCTGACAGGCCAAGCGCTTCCGCGCCTTTGCCTACCCACGCCGTGGGTGCTGACTCTGCGCCACGGTAGTAGTCATCGACCTGCGCAAAATAGCTTGCTGCTGCTGCGCCGGTGCCCTTGATTGCTTTAAGACTTGCGACCATGTTTTAGGACTCCTGTGTTTTGAGTTTCGATCGCCAGTCGACGGGTTGTTTGGGTTCGTCGGCGGCGGGTGCTGGGGCTTCTGCTGCGGGGTTTTCTTCGTCCGCCAGTAGTAAATGGGCGGGCAGGACAAAAGGGCGCCTGGCGGGAATTTCAGCGGGCAGGAATGGGGGGTTGACGCCGGCCGGCACGTTGGGGATTTCGAGCTTGATTCGGGCGGTCGGGTGATCGCCGACGACGTTCAGATACCCAGCCAGATCGGGCAGATTTTGCAGCTCTGAGGCCATCACGGCGCGGGTTGTTGCGATTTGCTCCTGCGAATTCTGGCTCCTGCCGCCGTCCGATTTTCCGGTTGAGTGCGTGACGCGCTGGATTTCATGCTCGCCCAGCATTTTTGACATCAGGTCGGCGGTTTCGGCATCTGACGCTCTAAGCACCAGCTGGCTGCCCAGGCAGCTGAGCATTGTTTGTGAACCGTCGCGGCCGTATCGTTCCCTGAGCTGCGGGACGCCTTGGATCCCGACCATGGCACACCCGCCATATTTTCGGCCGTTGGTCAAAAATTCGACCATGCTGTCGACCTTACCAAGGAGCGGCAACTCGTCGACGATCAGCCAGATGCGGCGTCCATGGGCCTCTGGCAGGCCCAAGACTGAACGAGCTACGATGTCCAGCTGCGCAGCGATTAGGACTTTCAAGGCCTCCCGTTGCGCGAGCTGAAAGGACAAAAACAGCCAGCCACCATCGCCGTCGCCCTTTGTAACCCAGTTGCTGATGCTAAACCCGTTCGCGCCGGCGTCGGGCGGCAGGTAGCGCAAGCCGGCACCGCGCTCGGTCAGATTTGTGAGAATTGAGCCCACGGTTTGGGGGCTGCCGCTGGCAACGAGCGCGTGCGCCGGGTGTCCTTTGAGCACAGCGGCCAGCATCGCCGAATTGCCGCAGGTCGCCAGGCTTGCGAGCGCGTGATTTGTCGCAATGCCTTTTGCATGACACTGCTCAATCAGTCCAGCCAGCACGGTTTTTGCAAGGTCGGCGAATATTTTGGATGATCCGCCCCCTTCCTCGGCCGGCACCAGACCGCGGGCCATTGCCTCGATTTCCCACGGTTTTGCAGGATCGCAGTCTGCAAACGGGCTCCAGGCCGCCGACCGGCGGTCAAACGGGTTTATCAGCGTGTCGCCCTGGCGTGCAAACCGCTCGGCGAACCCGCCGCCGGCGTCGACGACGATCGCTCGGTCGCCTCTTTTTCGGATCGCCTGAAGGATCGTATTGATCGCAACGGTTTTGCCGCTGCCTGGGGATCCGGCCATGAGTAGTGATCGGGTCTCGAGTGCTCGCGGCCACGGTACGCCGCCGAGATAAATATCAGCGGGCTCTTTTTTCAGCATTTTCGCAAGGTCCCGGGCTGCAACAACTTCCATGCCGCGCCGGTGAGTTTCGTCGCTTTTTTTCCTGATCCGGGCAATAGGAATCAAGGAAAAGAAGATCAGCCACACCACGCCAGCGGCAATTGACGGGTAGGTGACAAAATATTTTTTCGAATTTTCGTGATACAGATCACAGGATTTCGGGCTTGAATTGCAAAGCGATTCCAGAAAACGCGCCGGGGGCAAATTGAGCTTTTCGACTTTTCCGACCTCGCCCAATCCGGCTTTGACAGCCATGATTGAATACAGCCATGATCCGAACCAGCCCCGCGATTCTTCGTGAAACTTCGCTGCCGGGATAACCGCCGCTGCGCTGGCGGAAAATATTGAAGAGACCAACACGACACGTACGCGAAATCCCCAGTTCGACCACCAGCTTTTTGAAATCATCGGCCAATTCCTTTTTGCAGTTTTTCGGATTCCGACACGATCAAATTTCCGATTTGATCAATGGACTTTTCGAGAAAATCAAAACGCGCCTCCAGCGCCTGCAAGCCTTCGCGCAGATCAGCGGTTTGCATTTCGCGCTTGACTGCCTGCCGCAGAATTTCTGAAATTGTTTGCCGGCGCCGGCTGGATTCGGATTCCAGCCATTCGATTTCCGGTGAAGAAAATCGGATCGAGAGCGGGTGGCGACTTTTCATGTGCGCCCCCTGCGACGGTGGCTGCGGCGGCGGGCGGCATGGACGTCAAGCGCGGTTTCCATTTCCTCGGCCTGAGCAGCAAGATCGAAGATAATTTTTTCGCAGAATTCCTCCCAAGCCGCGACCAGAGCAAGCTGGCGCATGCCCTGATCTACAAATTCTGTGATTAAGGCGTCCAGGGAAATTCCGCGGCGCTCGGCTTCTGTGCTGACGTAAACCAAGTCCTCGAGTTCAAGAACAAGGGGGATCGTGATTTTTTCATTCATCACTTCCAGCCTCCGCTTTGGTTTTCGCAGCAGCTTCAAGCGCGGCCACCGCTTCGTCGTCGGAAAGGC
>JAUSPO010000007.1 GCA_030656575.1 Bacillota bacterium | reverse complement strand
CAAAAAACTTTCCTTGGTATCTTTCATTGCTCATTATGTACCCCCTCAGACACAGTTCTGAGCAATATTTTACCAAACTGCTTTGATTTTGTCCAGCATTATTTCTTTAATTTCCATTTATTGTCTTCATGAATTCGCCGTGCGGGGACGGTTCTTCTGTCTTGACAAAAACCCATTCGATTGATATGCTAAATAATGGGTGATAAATAATGCCAAGGCATCAAAGGATCAGGAGCGAAACTGGATATTATCATATTATGGTTCGCGGGAATGAGAAAAAGAATATATTTAATAGCAATGAAGATAAACAGCGCTTCATGCAAACAATGTATGAAAAGAAACAAGGTGACAGATATTATCTGCATGTGTTTTGCCTGATGGATAATCATATCCATTTAATGATAAATGAAGGAATCGAGGACGTATCCAATGTAATGAAACGTATTACCGTAAGCTACGTCTCTTATTTTAATAAGAAGTATAAAAGAGTCGGACATCTATTCCAGGACAGGTTTAAGAGTGAGACAGTGGAGCAGGACAGTTACGTATTGTCTTTAGCAAGATACATACATCAAAATCCGGTAAAAGCAGGGCTAGTTGAGAAAGCCTCTGACTATAAGTGGAGCAGCTATGGTTGCTATCTGAATGAGGAGAACTGTTTTGCGAAAATTGTGGATACAGATACAATTTTGGGTATTTTTTCTGAGGACAAAAAAACTGCATTGAAGAAATTTGAAGAATATATGAAAGAAGAGTCCGAAGAAACATTTTTAGACCTGAAGGAAGAAAATAATGATATGGATGAAGATACAGCAAGAGAGCTTTTTAAAAAAATGTTGATAGAGCAGGGATTAAAAAAAGGAGAGAAGATGCCGCAAATGGAAAGTTTGATAAAAGAGTTTGGAGCAAAGACCAACCTGTCAACTAGGAAGATCGCTGATGTTGTTGGTTTAAACAAGGATAAGATAAATCAAATCCTGAGAAAATAGACAGAAGAACCGTCCCCGTGTCTTTGGAAGAACCGTCCCCGTGTCTTTGCTGAGAAAATAGACAGAAGAACCGTCCCCGTGTCTTTGAGAACCGTTACCGTGTCTTTTCCCAGTGTCTTTCTTTCCCCGTGGCTTAGAATTTTTCTTCCGGTTTGAGAGTTTCGTTCATGCTTCCGCTGCGGAAGCCTTCCATATCCAGTGTAATGTAGATAAAACCCAGGTTTTTTAGGTATTTTACTATTTCTTCTTTTCTCTCAAGGAGTGCCTGCATTTCGCCGGGGGCTACCTCTATGTGGGCTGTTGTGCCGTGGTGGCGAACGCGGACGACTTTTTGTCCAAGCGTTTTTAGAAAGCTTTCGGCAGTGGCAATAACCCTCAGTTTTTCTGGAGTGATTACTTCACCGTATGGTATCCTGGAAGATAAACATGCAGCGGAGGGCATATCCCAGGTGCTTAAACCTGCTTTTTGGGACAGCTGCCTTATTTCATCTTTTCCCAGTTTAACTTCCATGAGGGGACTGCGCACGCCCATTTCCTTGCCCGCAGTTAGACCGGGACGAAAATCGCTGGTGTCGTCATCATTGGCCCCTTCACATACCCAGGCGAAGCAGCGGGTTTTGGCTATTTCTTTCAACCTGACGAACAGTTCTTTTTTGCAGTGATAACAGCGCTGCGGAGGATTGCAGATGAATTCAGGGCAGGACAACTGTGAAGTCTGGATGATCAAGTGTTCTACACCCATTATTTGGGCTATTTTTTGAGCATTTTCCTTTTCGCAGTCCTGGTATGTTTCTGATACAGCAGTAACCGCTATAACATTATCGCCCAAGGCCTGTTGAGCTTTATAAAGAAGATAGGTGCTGTCAACACCTCCTGAAAAAGCGATGACTGCACTTTCAAGGTCCTTTAAAAGGTTCTCCAGTTCTTTTTCTTTCTTCTCAAGAGACATTATTTATACCTTCTTTCCCTTTAATTCTTAAAAAAACATGTTCTACAGGTTACATGTAAGTGAGGTACCGAAGGCCGAAGGGAAGACGATGGAACCATCCACGTCCTTTGCGACGTGCTTCTTAAGCATCCTGGGTATGAATAGTATCTATTTTTTTTGTAAAGTATTGAACAGTAAACTCTAGAAAAGCTTGATTAATGGGAGGCAGGATGCGTTTTTTACGATAGGTAAGATAGAAATTCCGTTTTATAGGAAGGTCCTGTAGTCTGTAGCCTTCTATCATCTCCGCCCTGAGTTCTTCCTCCACAGCTATCTTTGAAATAACAGTAAGGCCCAGTCCTGCTTTAACAGCCTCCTTAATAGTATCCAGGCTTTCAATATATCCGATTATATTTAAAGTGATGTTTTTTCCGGAATGTTTTTTTAATGTTTTTTCGAACACCTTACGGGTTGCAGAACCGGGTTCGCGGAGGATAAAAGGCATCTGTAGAATTGAGCTTAGCTGTGTTGTGAGCAGAGGGTAAGTATTTTGATCTGTAACGGGAAGATTTGTTCCCTTCGGAGCAATAAGAATCAGTTCGTCTTCCACAAGCTTTACCTGTTCTAATCCTTCCTGTGTGCCTGGTTCTCCTGTGAAACCCAGGCTGTAAGTATAATCCTTTATACTTTGGATTACCTGCTTAGTATCCCGTATCATCACGGAGAAAGTTATTTCAGGGTGCTGGCGGTGAAAGGAAGCCAATAATCCTGGCAAAAGATAAGCACCCGGAACGCTGCTAGCAGCAATTTCCAGGTGCCCGCTGATGATCTTGTATTCTTTTTCAATAGCAGACAACGCTTCCTCTTTTATCTCCAGAAGTTCCTGTGCATATTTAAAAAGAATCTTACCGGCATCGGTGAGATGAAGCTCTCGCTGGCTGCGGTCAAAAAGAGGTGCCCCAATTTCATTTTCGAGAGTCTTGATATGGGCACTGATTGTAGGTTGACTTAAAAAGATATTTTCCGCGGCACGTGAAAAACCCTTCAGCCTTGTAACCTCAACAAAAATTCTTAGTTGGTGAAAGTCCATGAAGCTTAATCCTTTCATTGCCGGAAGAGAACAAAACTATTTTGTCAGTGTAAGCATAAAATAATCATCTTCCGGAGTGATTCTCACATTCCAGCCGAGGGCTTTACCAGACCGTGCAACATTATCACGTGCAACTGTGCTGTCAACTTTAACTTTGACTTCATTAGCACCAAGTTCCTGCAGGGCCTTCCTTACTTGTATCACAGGCTCCGGGCACGATAAACCGGAACAGTCTACATATTTACCTGTCATAATTTTCTACACTCCTTTATTAGTATATCATTTATGATACGGCTTGTCGAAAAGATATACCGGGAATTAGCCTGTCTGAGTTGAAGTAAAATCTCCCTTTTTCTTTTTCGCTGTTGTTTTATTCATTTGGCTTGTAACAGCAAAGGCAATAATCAGTAACAAAATCCAGACAACAACGGTCATGGCCTGCCCCCCGGGGGCTACTCCCTGAGGACTGGCTGCCCAGCCAAAGTTATGCATTATAGCTGCACCGGCAATGGTGCCAAGGATAGTGGCAGTGGCATCAGCATTTCCTTCACCGGTAAGGATGAGCTGTCTTAAGGGACAGCCTCCGGCCAGAACGGCAGCAAAACCCACAATACCCATACCAAAGAAACTCCAGATGATATCGGTGTGAGCTACGGGCTGCCCAGTAAAACCGGGGTTAAAATATCCGGTTAAAATGTTTCCTGCAATAGCAAATACAAAAAGAGCGGCAATACCGGAGAAAAGATGAAAATCTTTGAAAAGAATCAAGTCGCGGAAAGCTCCCATCGTGCAGAGTCTGGAACGCTGGGCGAGGAAACCAACAAGAAGACCTGCCCCCAGAGAAATAAACAGCGGTGCTTTCATGGAGCCGGGGCCTTCTGCGCTGAAAAAAATGAATGCGGGTGCAGCGATTACAAGCAGCAGCAATCCCAGAGCCAGGAAAGGACCGATTAAGGCGTTAGATTTGTTCTGTTCCTGTGCAGGCCCCAGTGTGTAACCCTGCTTTAAGAAAAGGGTTCCTACCCAGATACCAAAAATGTAGCCGGGAAGAGCTAAAAGTGCGGTTAGATCCCCACCTGCCATTCTAAGTATTAAGCGTAGGGGACAGCCCAGAAAGATAAGGGCACCCATCATCATGAAAGCGCCAAGGACAAATCTAAGTACCATGTTAGAGCCACCCCTGGATTTAAACTCCCGGAAAAAGAGAGCGCTTACGAAAGCTCCCAGAACTAAACCCATTACCTCCGGCCGCAGGTACTGCACTACGGCGGCACGGTGGAGCCCCAGCCCTCCTGTAATATCCCGGAGGAAGCAGGCAATACAAAAACCCATATTAACAGGGTTACCCAAGAGCACCAGGCAGACGGCAATCGCGCCCGTTATCGCTCCTGCCAAAATAATTACGTGTTTATCCTTCAACTAAATACACCTCTCTTTAAAATTTATTATTTTATTATAAAGACATCCTTAAATATTATAGTTTAAAAGACTATCTCTATGGAAATAGAAAATATCTATAAAAGAGGGTTGAAGTATTTGCTAAAAGAAAACGTTATCTTTTTATAGATTAGATATGGTATCATAAAATTACTTCTAGCAGGAGGCTATTACTTTGAAACATTTTTTCTTGTTAATCTTTTTCTCTTTCTGGGGAGGAGTCCTCGTTGCCTATCTGCCTCTCTACAAAAGGCTGACCCGGTATTTTTTTGTTGACTTTCTTAAGGGAGCAATTATTTCTTTATCTGCTCTTTTCCTTGTTGGTACGCCCATGTCCCTGATTGTTGCTGCTTTTGGACTGCTGGCGGGGAATCTATTGTTTCCTTTCCCCCGGGAAAGGAGAAAGGAAACAATATATGGAACGGTTAGCGGAGTTCTTTTATTTATGGCTCCTGATCTTTTTCTGCTGCTTTGTATCTGGGGTTTCTCCCTTTACCTGCTCCAACGCAGGTTTGTAGATGAAATATTTGTGTCATATTTCCTTGTTTTACCCTTACTTATGTATCTTTCGGGGAAAAGTGATGTATATATTCTCTTTAGTTCTTTGGTATTCTTAATAGTTTTTATAGATAATCTGGAGAAACTGGAAGATGGAATAGAACAGATGCTTGGAAAAGCCAGATGGAAGTTTTTCCATAACAGAGAAATAAAATTATCGTTTTCCCGCAAAAAGATTTTGCGTCAGATAGGATACTCATCCCTGGTGCTTCTGCTGGTTCTTGCCTTCTTTCTTAACCGCTATGTTTACCGGGGATTTGGAATGCAGGTGGAGCTTTTCAGAAAAGGTCCTGAGGAAATAAAGGTTGTGGCACTGACATTTGATGATGGTCCTGACCCCCGCTTTACTCCTTATATTCTTGATATTTTAAATGAGCAGGAGGTCAAAGCAACGTTTTTTATGGTTGGTAAGCATGTGGAAAGATATCCCCATATTGCCCGCCAGGTAGCAGAAGCAGGGCATGAAATTGGCAACCATACATACAACCATCACAATTTACTTCAGGCAAATTCCCGACGTGTTTCAACCGAGATATCGCGGGGGGAGGAGGCGATTATAAGCGCAACGGGAATGCGTCCCTCCCTTTTTCGTCCTCCCAGAGGGTTGTATGATGCCAGGGTAATGGATGAAGCTAGAGATAGGGGTTATACTGTGGTCCTATGGTCTCTTTCTTCAAGGGACTGGCTGGAATTACGGCAAGTGGATATTACCCGGGGAATCCTGCAAAATGTCTCAAACGGGGAAATTATCCTATTTCATGACAGCGGAAATTTATTAAGGGCGGAAGGCGGGGAACGCCTCAGTACGGTACTATCCCTTAGACCAACCATTGAGGGTTTAAAGGAGCAGGGATATTTTTTTGTAACGATCACCGAGTTGATGATCCTTTCTGGAATAAGCGGGAATATTTAATACATTTCCCTGGCAATTAAACTATATACAGAAGTCAGACAGAGGGGGTTAGGTGAGGAATGAAATGGAGGGTTCAACCTGCTTGTTCTGATAATATACCTCAAGTAGTAGGTCTTTTTCTGGAATCTTTTGAGGATACTATCGTTCATTTTTTCGAAGGTGGTTCCCCGTCAGGTGACGCCCTTCAGGATTTCTTCGGTTTTCTTTTGAAAGAAGAGCCGGAGTCGTTCTGGGTTGCAATGCAGGAAGGAGAAAATGAAAGGCTTGTGGGCTATATTGTCGTTGTACCTCATCTTCCCTTGTTATGGCGCCGTGCCGTGCTTGGGGGCTATGTTTTACGCTGGACGAAGAGGTGCCTGCGGGGTGAATACGGGGTAAATTTTAAAAATACGTGCCGTGCCCTAAAGAACAAATTTGCATTTTGGAGACATTCCCGCTCTTTCCCCAGTTACAGCTCACAAATCCTTTCTCTGGCCGTGACTAGAGACTGCCGGGGGCAGGGTCTCTCGCGGCAGCTGTTGGATAAAGGAATGCTATTTCTGAAAAAGCTGGGGAAAATTAAGATTAAGCTTGAAGTGCGTCTCTGGAACAAAGCTGCGCTACAGTTGTACCAGAGTTATGGTTTTATACCTGTGGGCACCACAATAGACAGCCAGGGAGAATGGCTGGTGATGGTAAAAAACTCCTGATTATGGCAAAAAATTATTATGAAGGTAAGAAAATTGGTTAAACATTAAAGCGGAAGCTGATTACATCGCCGTCTTGAACGGGATACTCTATTTCTTCCTGGCGAAAAAGGCCTTTTTCCCTAACCGCTGAAGTGCTGCCCAACTTTCTAAGTCAAGCTTAAACTCATACCATATTATGTAATACTATAAAACTTATGGCATATTGTGCAATTGACCTCCATAACAGAAAACTGGTATAATTACTCCAGATAAATGGTTAGAAGGAGATTCAGGGGGATGGCATATAATCCAAACAACCCCGTTATTGTCCAAGGGGATAAGACCATACTCGTGGAAGTGAATAATGATTTGTACGAAGAAGTGAGAGACGAGATGGGCCGCTTTGCTGAATTAGAGAAAAGTCCGGAATACATGCACACCTACCGCATTTCCCCCTTATCCTTGTGGAATGCTGCCTCCAGCGGTATGAACGCAGAAGAAATTGTGGCTGTATTGGAAAAGTACGGTAAATTCGATCTACCTCAGAATGTCCGGCAGGATATAGAGGACCAGGTAAGCCGTTACGGTAAGCTTAAGTTAATTCGTGAAGATCAGTCTCTCTATCTCTTCTCGAATAGTCGACTGTTTAGATTTATTGCCGGTACAGGGTCGTTTCGATTCTTTGACCCATCTATTGAAAATAGCCGGTCTTAAAGCGGCCTCATACAGGAAAATGGATGTGATCAGGGCGCTAGATAGTTATTTAAGTGATGAAAGGAATATAATTAAAATCTGGAACGGGTTAAAGCCAGCTGATAAGGAGCTGGTGGAGGAGTATATCCGGGGTCGGGGAAGTATTGACTATGATGATATTCGAGCCATTCTGGCAAAATATAACTTGCCTCATCGTTCTACATATTATCAATTCATCGATTTTTTTGAGCAGAATTCTTCAGCCCGGCTGTTTTTTTATTGGGCATGGAATTCCCAGGCTTATTTATAATGTGTTAGTGAAATTTGTTCGACCTTTGCAATTAAAGTATACAATTCTCAAAGAATCTGCCCTTGACAAGAATGAAGAGATGGAAAAAATTGCAGTTGGAGAGAGTTTTGAAAGAGACTGCATCTATTACATAAAATTGGCGAACAGCATTAAACTACGAACCACTAAAGGCAGCGGTCTTCCCGCTAAAGCTTCGATGATAAAAATAAATGAAGTGCTGGTAAATAAGGAGATGCTAATTGATGCCGATAGTTTAAGTGATTACCGGGTTATTGAGCAGACGTTTCGGATTTACGGTTTGTCCCAGATATTGCTGTACGCATGTGTTCTTGAGGATGCTGACGGGGTTCTAAAGATTGGTCCGAAGGCGAATGATTTTTTAAAGTTAAACCATGCAGGTAAGTGCCGCATGCTTTTGAAGGAGTATTTGGAAGCCGATGGCATCTTTGAGTTGGAACGCATTAGAGAGATCAAGGTTAGGACTGACTCCCGGCCGAAATTGACTCGGGCTAGAAATGTAGTTCTAAAATACCTTTGCGCATGCCCGGTGAATGGTTGGGTTGATTTATCCGAACTGCTGCGCTTCATTAGAAAAATTGACCGAAAATTTTTAACCAGTCTGGTAGGAGAAATAGAGACTTACAGTGATTACGAACGGTATTATTCTTCCGGGAATCATAGCTGGAATGAAGTTGAGGGAAGATTTGTGCAGGTCATCCTGCTGGAATATCTTTCTGTTATGGGAATCGTGGATCTAATGGTGGAGGAAGATTGCGATGATTACGGTGAGAAAGTGTATTACTCCGTCAATTACCTCCGGTTAACGCCATTAGGGGCTTATGTTCTGGGTGTAATCGATGATTATCAAGAGCCGGAAAAAGAAGTGGAGAATTCAGGGATAATCATTCAGCCAAATTATGAGGTGGTAGTTGTTTCCGGTGGGATGCAGGATGTCCATCTGCTATTCCTGGACAGGTTTGCTGAAAAGGTATCTGAGGGTGCGGTTAACGTGTATAAGCTATCCTTTAAGGCCGTCGTCAGCGCCCTGGATCAGGCTATACCGGTTCAGGAGTTGATTGATTATTTTCAGGAATTCAGCATTAATCCTATCCCGGAGAACGTCCTTTTAACCCTTCAGGAATGGGAACGGGAAAGTAAGAAAATACGGATCAGAACAGTGACTATTCTGGAAACGGATGATCAATATTTGTTAGAGGAACTAAAAAGCTATAAAACAATCCGGCATCATATTCGCAATGAATTGCCTTATGTCCTAGAAATCGATGGAAAGTCGACCAATAAACTTAAAAGAGAGATTGAAAAGAAGAATCGCTTATGCCTGATGGAACAAGGGGACAGTTAATCTGTCCCGAAAAAGGCCGTGAATTCTGTATAAGGAAATTGGCAATAGAAGCGAATAAGATTCATTTATGATAATTAAGTGATATTTTGTTTCCAAAATGCGGAGATATCTTGCAATTACGCAGTATTTTAGCTATTATATACATGTAGATTCAGGCAGTTGACCAGTGAAGGACCTCTTTGTGAACATTTTTAGCAAAGGAGTTTGAAGTGGCCATGCCCCATGCCCCATGCCCCAAAGCACCTGCAGCTGCAGACCCGGCAGTGGTGGATGCAGGTCGTCCGGGAACACGAACTGAAAGAACCCCTTACCAATAGATATTAATACCATTCGAAGATCCACAGGATTTTTTCTTATAACAACTGATCTGCCAGGCAGATAAACTGAGAAGTTTTGCTTGGCAAAATATTCATTGATTTTGTCTTTGAGACACCTTGCAATAGGCGATAGGTCAATGGTTTTTCTCCATTCGTCCAATTGCAGCAATGATTCAATAGCAGATTTTCTCTATTTTACTTTCAGTTTAATTTCCCAAGATAGAATCTACTTATTTATCAGATAGGATAGGGTTGTTTTCGTTTAAAGCTTGTAATAATTGTTTCTCTTCTTCTGGATCTGTTACTTCGTATACATTAACATCATCTATTTTCTCAACTTCTAACAGTAAAAAATCACGCCCATTTACCTGAATATAGCCATTGCCTGAATTTATGGCCTTTAATATTTCTTCACTGTTAATTTTTACTGGTTTCATTTTGCCTCACCCTAGCTTCTCTTTTTTGTAAAGCAAGGAATCTTTGATATGTCTTATTTTTATTATACAAAATTTTTAGCCTAAAGTATATGCCCGGGTCAGGCAGGTGTTGACCCTATTGATCTATCCGGAATTTTTCTCGTTATTGCCCCCGTACCCTGGGGCTTTTTTATCGCAGGATTCCATTGCCCATGCCGAGGCGACGCTCAAGGACAAAGCCAGCAAGGTAGTGGTGGAGAAGGGCCAGATCGTGAAAGTGAGCAAGGACAAGGACGGAATCGTCAGCCGCGAGGTGTTGACCAAGAACTGGACGGACTGGATTGATTACTGGGCGGTGGATTTCAATTTTGAGAACAAGCGCGAGATCGTCCGCGTAAAGAACGAAGAAAATGGCGAGTGGGAAGAGAGATGGACAGGTGATTACATCTTTGAAAACGAGTGGCAATCCTTCCGCACCAAAAAAGACCGAAAGCTGGAATTGACCAGCGTCTTTCACGAATGCCTGCCTGGGCGGCGTAAGCTGGCCGTCAAGGTGGTGGACATCTTCGGCAATGACACCATGACTATTGTCGAAGTCACTGTCGGGAAGATGGTACCGGCAATGCAAATGTCAGAAAAAACGGCAAACCAAAGTAAGGGTTTTCGGCATATAAAGTAAGGGAAATCGGCAATCGAATGTCAGAGATTTCGGCAAAGGAAGTAAGGATTTATACCGAAATATTTCCTTTTGGGTGTGATAGAGTAGGAACATCAAACCTAAAAGGGGGACAAACGATTGGAGGATTTCGCGATGTATTCAAAGATTCAGCAAGAAAAAGCAGCAAGGGTTTTCCCGGGATGCCGTAGCACGTCATTTAAAGCTGTCATGGCGGACGGTAGATCGGTATTGGGATCAGTAGCCCCGGTTGAACTTGTTAGAAACAACAATCATGGACGTGACACATCCGAAAGCATAAACCAGCTGATGGATGATGCCAAAAGAGCGCTTGGCAATACGCCGCTTGCAGAAGAATTTCTTACCGTCATTCGCAAGAAAAAAGGCAGTAATTATCAGGCTTCTCTCACTGCCGGGACAGTCTTTCACAAGATTCATACGCCGCTTTTAAAGTGGTTTTGGGCCATATTTCTTGTGGCAACTGATAAGAGAGGGTACTCCGCTCTTGCCTTGATGAAAACCATAGATGTCAGTTACCCCACTGCCTGGCTTATGCTGCAAAAGATCAGAGCGGCTATGTCTGAGCGTGACAGCAAGTACCAGTTATCCGGCCTTGTCCAGCTGGACGAAGCTTTTTTCGGTGGCCCTGATGGCAAGCAAGGCCGGGGAACGGATAAAATAGCTGCATACGTAGCGGTATCAACCACTGATGAGGGGAAGCCCCTATACGCCAAAATAGAAGTAACTGAGCACGTTAATAAGGAAACCGCCCTTGACTTCGTTACTCGTACCGTATCAACGGGAAGTATTATCACCACCGATGGGTTGAATGTATATCCCCAGCTGAAGGCCAAGGGTTATGTGCACGACAGGGTTTTATCCTCTGAAGCAGAAGCTGATGAAAAGTTACATTGGGTGCATACCGTCCAAGGGAGTGTAAATTATTTTGTGTAAATGGATCTTTCCCCTATACGTTGGACATACTATTTTCTGGCTCTTACCCACTAGGAGGATAGGGCAATGCTGGAGAGCAACCCGAGCGTCCAGTGGGCCTTTCCAGTCCTTCTTTATCAGATGGCCTGACAGGTATTCCACAGTAAACATTGAACCCACTGTTATACCAACTCAGCATATTTTTTATTACCAGGTCAGTAATTTTACCCTCATCTTTAAGCATCTTCAGAATTTCCCAGCGGAAGGCATGTTTTACTGCTTGTTTTTATTTTGTATCGATGGTAGAATTAGTAACAAATAATTAGATGTTTGGTGATCTCTATGATTCACAAAGACTTATTGGAAAAAATAACAAGATATTTCATGCAAAGAGAAGATATTATTACTGTCTATCTTTTTGGATCAACGGTTAAAAACAGAGAACGAAAAGATAGCGATCTGGACTTGGCTGTATTATTTAGCGAAGGCATGGATAATTACCAGCGATTTGAAGCAAAACTACAAATTGCAAACGAGCTTGAAGATCATATTAAAGCTAAAACTGATATTGTTGACTTAAGAAGCGCTGCTCTTTTTTTTATTCATCAAGTGATGAAAAATAAAATATTACTTTTTGATCGAGATACTTATGGTAGGGTTTCCTTTGAAGTTAACTACCGGAAAGAATTTTTTGATCACCTACCGATCTATGAACAATACCACCGACAGTCTATAAAAAGATTAAGAGAGAGAAAGGGATAATTTATGGTCGAACAAGATGTTATCAAAAGGATCTTGGTTCATCTTGAAGAGTATCTCCAGGACTTGGACCAGATCAAATTAAAACACAAATTAGTAGAGTACAAAGACAATAAAGTTATTCGTCGCTATACGGAAAGAACCTTACAAATAGCCATTGAAGCGTGCCTTGATCTAGCCAACCACATCATTTCTTATGAAGGTTTCCGGGAACCAGTGGATTATAAGGATAGTTTTCAGGTTCTGTTAGAAAACGAGATTATCTCAGCAAATTTAGCAGACAGGCTAAAAAGAATGGCGCAATTTCGAAACGTGGTCGTTCACGATTATATCAAAATAAACCCGGAGATCGTTTATGCGATTGTACATAAAAACATACCGGACATTGTTGCTTTTGCTCAAAACATTGAAGAAAAATACTTGAAGTAAGGTAGTTAAGGCACTTCGTAGAGCACGCAGTGTTTGGCAAGAAAAAATTACATGGTTCGGCAGCGTAAAAGTGCAGAAGTAGAAGGCTGCCATCGTTTGCGTACGGTACATGTATGCTAGACGGGATTACTCCCCTTCCTTTCCCCCCATGCTATGCTTTACCCACAACATTTCCAGTGAATTCGTTTCAGCAAAGCTGAAAC
>JAUSPO010000002.1 GCA_030656575.1 Bacillota bacterium | reverse complement strand
AGTGGTTATAATGATTTCAGCCCCTAATTGCTCTCTTGCAGCCATCAAGGCAGTGTAAATATTTACAGTTTCTATATCTCCCCCAAATGCATGGCCGCAGGTCACCGAACCTTCAATAAAAGATTCTTTTTTTAAACGGTGTACAGTATTGCTAAAAGCTAATGGAAGGGCAGCGCTATCAGTCATGATATAAGCAATTTTGCAATCTGGAATTAATGTTTTAAGCGCAATTACAAAAGGTGCAAGCATGCTGTGCAGTTCACCAATAACTACAGGAATATTTTTTAATCCCAAATATTTATCTAGTGCTGCAGTGGGGTCGATTATACTTAAAACTTCTTCATAAACCTGAAT
Source organism: Bacillota bacterium (assembly GCA_030656575.1). Taxonomy (GTDB): domain Bacteria; phylum Bacillota; class Dethiobacteria; order DTU022; family UBA8154; genus JAUSPO01. Next base: position 7,543 of record JAUSPO010000002.1, on the reverse strand, counting down.
TTTTAGCTGCATAGGGGTGTAGCGTAATTTCATGATATGACCGTCAGGCTTTAAAGGCTTGGACTCAAGCTCACAGTTTGCCATAACAAAGTGATAGCCACCGCTTCCCAGACCCAGTTCCAGAGCAGTGGTATTTAAAATTACTCTGTTTCCGGGGAAAACAGTCCCTGTGAGGTCAGTATAATTAATAGCCTTTTCATTTTTCTCTTCAAGGCAAACTTCAAGACATTGTATTCCTGTTCTTGACCAGAGAATATTTTTAACAATAGCCTGTTCGGTGCTGATCATTTCAATTCATCCCCTCAATTAACTTGTTGAGGGAAAACTTTTCGCAATACCAGTGTAAAAATAACAGTATAATAATAAAATATTGCAAAGTAACAGTAGATAAAGTCACTATAAGGTAAAAACCAAGCATCCCACCAATCAAATAGGCGCCTGTATCACCTAACATAATCTTAGTCTTAATTTCCCAGAAAAGGTAAATATAAAGGGCACCCCAAAGTGAAAAAATTATCAAAAAAGGGCCTCTCAGGAACAGCATAAAAACTAAGGATAAAGTAAAAAAAACCTTTGCCGTCCTGGCAGGCCTCGTATCCAGGAAGTTAAAAAAATTAGAAAAAAGAGCAAGAAAAAGTCCTTTTATAAACAATTCGTACGGAGCATACCCTTGAATTGTAAACGCCGATGCTATAACTGCGAAAAATAATCCACCTGCTGCCTTGTAAATCCCTGTGGAGATCCCTTCCCCTCTCCACATTTTCCTAAGGTGGCCCCGAAAGCCTTTATATTTTGTTTCTCCCCAAATATCATCGATAGCTCCCAGAAAAGTGATTCCACTTAAATAGAAAAGAATTAGAAGCCAGTAATTTGATTCTGCTCTTCCAGGTAGATATAAATAAAATGGCAGCGCTGCAAATAATGCCATAAGCAGTACCATACCGCCCGTTGTAACTACACTGTTGCCCTGAAAATTTACTGCGGTAATTTTTCGTTTTTCCTGGTATTTAATATAAAATGGAGTAAGCAGATAACTTGCCAACAGGGGAGCCAGTACTGCCATCACAATCAATAGTCTCATTTCCTCCAATCTCATGCTAAAAGCTATTTTGCATTAATAATTTCAAAACGGAAAAAAACTGATTCCCCCTGTGGAAAAAAGACTGATAATCGTTTCCCCTGAAACGATGTTTTATATCTACAGGGACCTCCTTGACCCTATACCCTTTTTTAATACTTTCAATTGTAAGAGCTACCTCTGAGGCAAAACCATCCGACTGAAATTTTAATGATTCCCACATGGAACGTTTTAAGACTCGCTGACCGGAAAGAGGAGTGCTCATTATTTTACCGGTATGATATCGAATTCCCCAATAAGCAAGAGATTTTACCAATCCTAACCCTGCCTTTTGGGTTGATTCGATGGAAGCAATAATCATATCTCCTTCGTCTTTCTTAATAGCGGATATAAGCTTTTTCACTTCAAGGGCGCTTTCTTTCAGATCAGCATCAACAAATGCGAAAATATCTCCCTTGGCTATGCGGGTTCCATCCCTTAAAGCCTGGCTTTTCCCCTGGTTAAAAGAAGAACGGCATACTGTTGCCCCGGCATCCCATGCTTCAAAAGCAGTGTTATCGGTTGAACCGTCATCAACTACGATAATTTCAAAAACCTCTGGAATTTCTTTCAGTGCTTCAACAGTTTTTCCTACCCATCCTTCTTCGTTGTAGGCCGGGACTATTGCAGAAATCTGCATTTTTTTCACCTCATTAACTCATATAATTTGCTTTCTATTGCTTCCAATAATTGCATTCTTCCATAAAACGTATCAAGTTCCTGTTCATTAATAAAATCTGCACGGATAAAAACCGTCTCCCGTCCAACTTCCTCAATAAGGTTATTTAAATAGGGTTCTAAAGAACCTGTAATAATAATTTGTAAAGTATATTCCCCGCCAGGTGAAACCGGCAAAACCAGAAAATCCGTTTCTATCTCAAGAATGTTTTCATCCTGCATTTTTTTAAGAATATTGCTTCCTGAATTTTCGGGGTACTCTCTTAACGCATTCACTAAAGGATTAATCTGAGATGAAGATGACATCTTTTGGATTTCAAAATCATGGGAGATTCCGGGGTCCTCAAGGTTATTGAATTTTTCCCAGTTAGTATTATTCTTAAAAATAAATTTATAATACTGGCAGCCGCTCAAATAAAGAAATTCATCAAGCCCATCCGGAAGAGCCCCCTGCACAAATACTTTTACCACGGTACTTTCCAATCTGTTCTCCAAAAGCATTGGGTTAAAATATTCATTCTCCATCTTTTTCCAGAGAGATAATTCATTCTCAATCTTTTCAACTGAAGAAAAATGAATGTTCATCTCATCTTTGTAACGCACAATTTCATTTCTTAAACTTTCAATTACATCAATTTGATTTAGAACGAGAGCATTTTCTCCCATTGATGCACCTACTAGAATACCGATTCCAAGGGCTAAAAACACAGATATTAAAGAAAATAAATGGTTCTGCTGATCCATAATTAACACGCCTTTGTGAATTGTTTAGTGTAAGCCGAATTTCCATGATAAGAGATAAAAGAAATGGCGTACAAGAGGTGATAAAACAGCAAGAACTGCAATAGGAAAGAATGCGGCAGCAAGTAGTATAGACAAATACTGCCATCTAATACCGCCTCGATATAAATGAGCAAGTCCCTTGGCATCAACAAGTTTATCTCCTATTTTCAAACGAACCAAAAAAGTTGAAGCCATCCCTTTTCTACCCTTCTCCAAAAAATCCATCATGTGAGAATGTGTTCCCACTGCAACGATTAGTTCAGCCTTTTTTTCATAGGCAACAAGGAAAGCAAGATCTTCACTGGTTCCTGGTGCAGCAATTGATTCTGCTTTCAACCCTAATGAAGCAATTCTTGCTAACCCTGGCGCTCTTCCATCGGGATAGGCATGGACGATAATTTCTCCTGCTTTTTGTAACGTCCGGTCCTGTACGCTATCCATATCCCCGATAATAAGGTCAGGACAAAAACCGATTTCACAAAGCGCATCACCCCCACCGTCAACACCGATAAGAACAGGTTTTTCTTCCTTGATATATGAACGAATCGTCCACAGGTCTTTTTTATAGTTTTTTCCTCTTACTACTACTAAAACATGTTTCCCAAAAAAATTAGTTTTTATTTCAGGTAATCTAAGATTGTCAAGAATCAAATCTTTTTCCATTCTGGCATATTCAAGCGTGTTCTGAATAAATAAATCAAGCTTGTGCTTTAAATTTTCTTCTGCCAAAGGTAATAATCTTTTTTTAAGAAAATCCTTACTGACTACTCTGCCCTGTCCTAATTTATCAACGCCACAAAAGACCGAATTACCTGCTATTGTGATATATTTTCCTTCAGTGGCAAGAGAAAAGAAATTTTCACCCACATTATCGAGAATATATACACCCCTATCCAGTAGGTATTTGGTACCCTGAGCCGGATATTCACCGCTGAAAGTGTTTAGAGCATTGATGACTGCCTTAATCCCCTTTTCATATAACTCCTGGGCAGCAAGCTCATCAAGGTTCTTGTGGGCAATGAGAGCAATATTCCCTGGTCGAAGTCTTTTACAGAGATTTTTTGTTTTCAAATCTTTTTTCAGTATACCCCTTATAAATTTTTCCATTTTCACCGACCTAATTGTTTTTCTTTACACTTAATTTAACCTCATTCTATATATTTAAACAAAAAAAGCGCATAAAAGCGCTTTTAATTTTTTGAGATTCTCTTTAAGGTATTCATTTTTGTCCGTTCTCTTATTCTGACTTTTGACTCCTCAGAAATATTACAGAACTTTGTATTCATACTTTTTGTTTTTTAGACGAATCCTATCGGCAACAAGGGCAATAAACTCAGAATTTGTGGGTTTACCTTTTTCAGTGTTGATTGTATAACCAAAAAACTTCTTAATAGTATCGATATTGTTTCTTGCCCAGGCAACTTCAATAGCATGACGTATTGCACGCTCAACTCTGCTTGGAGTTGTTTCATATTTTTGTGCAATTCTAGGATATAAAATTTTAGTAATTGACCCAAGGAGCTCAATCTCTTCTGCCACCATAGAAATGGCATCACGCAGATAAAGATATCCTTTAATATGAGCAGGTATACCAATTTCATGAATTATTTGAGTGATTTCTTCAATATATGTATATTCTTTTTTAACAGGTATATTTTTTATGGGAGGGGATGAAATTCGATCATTTTTGACCGGCACTTCCCCTAATTGGCGGATTCTTTCAGCTAATACTTCCAGGTTAAAGGGTTTTAGTATGTAATAAGAAGCCCCAAGTTCCACGGCTCTCTGGGTAATATTTTCATGCCCGAATGCAGTAAGCATAATTACCTTAGGCTTTGGTGAAAGCTCCATTTTGTTTAATTCTTCAAGTACTCCAATTCCGTCAAGATGAGGCATTATAATATCTAAAAGAATAACATCAGGTTGTTTTTCCTTAACCAATTCAAGAACTTCTTTCCCATTAAATGCACTCCCGGTTATCTCCATATCTTCTTCCTTTGAAAGATATTCAGACAATAGTTCATTAAACTCTCTATTGTCATCAGCCAGTAAGATTTTTAGCATCAACATATCCCCCTTTTTTCTTTTTCATCTTTCCGTATAATTATTCGACATTTGGGAGGAAGTTCCTGCTTTATTTATAATTATTTTTACCTTATTTTAATTATTTTTAATAGAAAAGTAATTTAATCAGATCCTTTAGGAAACAGGCAAGATATCTGTTTCTTTAACCATCCATTCTGCATAAATTCCGTATCCTCTTGTAGGATCATTGATAAAAACATGTGTAACGACTCCTACAAGACGACCATTTTGAATAATGGGGCTTCCGCTCATTCCCTGGACAATGCCACCGGTAACTCTTAATAAATCTTCATCAGTAATTCTCAAAATTATTCCTTTATCGCTTGGTTTGTTTTGATTAGCAGCTCTTTCAATCTCAATTTGAAAACTTTGGATTTTATTTCCTTCCACAACTGTTAGAAGTTCGGCGGGACCCGTTTCAACCTGGAAAGCAAGACCCAGAGGTATTGGATCAGGATATGGAGTGCTATATTCTCCTATGTTTTCTAATTTCCCATAGATACCAAAGTCACAATTTTTCTCGATACTTCCCAATATATCTTTACCTTCTCTGAATATACCCGCTTTTTCTCCCGGTTGACCACGCTGAGCCATTTTAATATTTACTATATCTGCTCTTACAATCTGACCTTCACTTATCTCGAGAGCAGAATTGGAATCAATATCTGTAATTATGTGGCCCAAAGCGCCATAACTATCTCCTTGTAGGTCATAAAAACTTAAAGTACCCACACCTGCAGCCGTATCTCTGATATATAACCCTATACGCTTATCCCCGGTATTGGGGCATAGATATGGTGTTACATTTATTTTTGAGACTTTTCCATTCCGTTTGATTGTAAAATTTAAATTTCCTTTAACTGCCTCACTTTGGATAATATCTGCTGCAGAATCTATATTATTAATATTTTGGTCATTAACTTCAATAATCACATCACCAATAAGAATGCCTCCATCCTCTGCCGGAGAAAAAAGAGTATCGCCTCTTTCCAGGTAAAAATAACCAACAACGATAACTCCTTCATCATGCAATTTAATCCCAATAGAATGTCCTCCCGGAACCAATTGCATTTCAGGAAGAACGCTTACAGTTAGCTGTTTAAGAGGAATAAGGCCCCTAAATAAACTAAATTCAAGGTTAACACTGCCTCTGGAAAGACCACGCAGGGAAATATCATTATGAAATCCCAATCTATTGAATTCATCAATGGTTAAAGGAGAGCCATTTATATCCAAAATTCCTTCTTTATCAGCTTTTATATATATATCTAGAGGAACTTTCACCTGGTAAGAATGTTCCTGGCCTTCAAAAAGACGAATATTTTCATCCAGATGTATTTTTATTTCCATGGGCAAAATAAAAACAAGCAGAATTATTATAAATGCTATGGTAAAAAATATATTTCTTTTTTTAATGTTATTCATTTTAACCATCCTCCCCGAAGTTTGATTATTTGATGTAAATTTAATGTCATTTAAGTGTGGCTTTAATTACGAAGTTTTTAAGACAACTTTAAATTGCCTCCGGGGAGACTGTTTTATCCCTCGTTGTTTACATAACATCTATGTTTTATTTGGGATTAATAACAATAAAAAACCCTCTTTTTATAAGAGGGTTCGAAGCAAAACATCTGGTTCTTTAAAAAAAGACACGGGGACGGTTCTCTTGTCTTTTTTTACTTTTTAAAGTTTTTATTCTTTTCTAATAGTTCCTGAGCATGGAGTATGGTAATCTCACCTGTGGAACCATCGAGCATTCTGGATATTTCCAGAACTCTTCTTTCTTCATCAAGATATTTAACTCTTGTTGCTGTGCGTCCCTTATTTAGTTCTTTATATATATTGTATTGATGGTCTGCCGCACTTGCAAGATGCGGACTATGGGTAACACATATTATCTGATGCTTTTCACTAAGCTGAGCCATTTTTTTTGAAACTTTTTGAATTGTTTTTCCTCCAATACCACTATCTATTTCATCGAAGATTAATGTTGGAATACGATCCTGTTCCGCCAAAATACTCTTTAGAGCAAGCATTACCCTGGCCATTTCTCCAGCAGAAATAATTCTTGACATGGGCAAAGGCGGTTCACCAAAATTTGCGGAAAATAAAAACTCAACATCCTCTTTGCCATTGCGCTCTGTTATTTGTTTAGGAGAAAAATTAACATTGAACCTGGCATTTTGCATATCAAGTTCACTAAGCGATGCCTCTACTTGTTTTTCCAATTTTTCCGCTGTTTTTTTTCTTTTTATAGATAATATGCTTCCCCAATGATCAATTTCTTTTTTAATTTCATTGTATTCCTTTTCTGTGCGCAGCATTTCTTCTTCACTGTTTTCCAATAATATGATTTCCTGATCACATTTTTCTAAAAAAGAATATATTTCTATTACAGATGCGCCGTACTTTAATTTCAAACGACGATATAATTCCAGACGATTTTCAATTTCCTGTCTCTCCTCGGGAAAATAAGTAAGCTTGTCCATATATGCATAAAGATCATGCCCTAATTCGGTTAAGCCGGTGCTTACCTCCTGCAGAACAGTCGTAAATGAGTTAAGATCAGGGTCAACCTTTAGCAAAGAAGAGAGTTCTTCATTACTCTTATTTATCTTATCAAGAACAGATACTGAATCTGCCTCTCCACCATATATTTCGGAATAAGCATTGTTAATTGCAGAAATCAGCTTTTCCATGTTATCCAGAAGTAAAAGTCTTTGCCTCAGGCTTTCCTCCTCGTCCACACTGAGAGAAGCCTCTAATATTTCGTCCCGCTGGTATTTAAGAAAATCTAACTGCCTCGTTCGTTCCTCAGGGCTAACGCCCCTTTCTTTCAATTTCCTCTTTATTTGGAGCCAATGATCATACAGATCAGCT
>JAUSPO010000155.1 GCA_030656575.1 Bacillota bacterium | reverse complement strand
GATCTGTTTAGTTCCGGAGCTCACAGTGCCGCTGGTTATAACCTGGGAGGCAGTCAATCTGGTTCCCTGGCTGCCGGGGATAATAAGTTTCTGTCCCGGGTAAATAATGGGGGTAGAGGTACCGTCATCTTTGTCAGAATCATTTTTATCACCACCTAAATCTGGTTTTGGTTCCGGCTGTGGATCCGGTTTTGGATCTGGTTTTGGGTCAGGTTTTGGTTCAGGCTGTGGGTCCGGGTCTGGCCCTGGCTCTGGCTCAGGCTCTTCTGTATCATCTGGTTTGTCGGGATCTTCGTCCGGAGGCTGTTGATTATCTGGTATATCTCCATTGTTATCATCCGGGACCTTATCCTGGTCGTCTGCTCTCCATTCTACAATATATTGTTTAATCACTTCAATTACTCCACTATCACGCAGGCAAAAACCCACTACAAATGCAGTCAGCGCCAGCGATAATATTACTACGGTAATCTTTGCGCTCGTACTCATGATTAACACATCCTTTTACGAAATTGAAAAACATTTTTACCAAAAAACCGACACTAAGAGAATAATTAGCACAAATTATTAATGAATAAAGCAGAAATTGAAAGGCCTGTTAATTTTTATACTTATATTTAAATAGAATGAATTGGGGACATGTAAAATATAACTACAATTTCATTGTATATTGTTAGACGAATTTTCGACTCAAATGGTTCATTAACTTTTCGTAACAAAAAGCCTCTCGCTTTTATAGTGCACCTAAAATGTGTCATTACGCACCATTTGTTAGCATAGACTAAAAGTGTAAGATTGCGCTAAACTGGTTGAGGGGGAATCATCTTGCTTACAGAAAGCATGGAAGATTACCTGGAAATGATTTATCGATTAGTTAAAGAAAAAGGATATATCCGTGCGGTTGATCTGTCAGAGGCATTACAGTTTCAGGCATCTAGCATTACGAAAATGATTCAAAAGCTTGACGAGGCTGGCTTCATCAATTACGAAAAATACCGAAACATTGCGTTGACCCCAATGGGTGAAAAATACGGCAGCTTCTTGGTATGGCGAGACTCAACCTTAAAAAAGTTTTTACGTCTCCTGAATGCACAAACCGGGGTTGATGAGCAGGTTGAAGGGATTGAACATTATATTACTCCGAAAACCATGCAACTGATAAATAACCTTATTACCTACTTTGAGTTAAATCCTCAGGCGCTGCAATCCTTTCACGCATTGCAGCAGGGGCAAATTGACGAAAGCGAGGACGGCCTTAGCCAACTCCGTGCCTGGGAATTCTGGCATAGCATAGAGGATTAAAAGAGCCCGACGAAAAATTCATCGTCGGGTTTTTTCTTTACAAAAATAGTTTCACCAATTTATTCACTATCGCATAGTCTACTATCAAAAGATTTCCTAAATGAAAGTTTATTAGTGTAATACAGGAAAAGGAGGGGTTTCTACGACAAAAGCGAGTATCGCTCTAAAGCCTGAACAAGCAGCACTCATTGCGATATTAATCAGTGTGCTCTTATTTTCTTTCAAACTGTCTGTCGGGCTATTCATTAACTCTGTAGGAGTCATTACCGAACCGACGGATAAATGCAGAAACTCTATCCCGATGTACTGTCATAATGCAATTTGAGCCTGTGGCAGTTCAACAGGAAATAGTTATAAAGGAGGATTGTAGTATGGACGCAACGCACGGTAATAGTAATCTCGTTTCGTTATGTGTGGGGCAGCGCGGCGTTGTTACATCCCTGGCAGCCGAAGGAATCGGAAGAAGACGAATGCTGGATCTGGGATTAGTACCGGGAACGATAGTTGAATCGGTTCGCCGCAGCCCGGCAGGCGACCCTACTGCCTATATCATCAGGGGTACAGTGATTGCTCTACGTTCCGAAGAAAGCAGTAAAATTTTTGTAAATCCGTTGTAAATAAACTACAAACTACGGAGGTGTACTATGGGTTTAACGCATCAGTCATCAGGGAAAGGTGCACTAAGAGAGGATTATCTTAATTACAATGTAAAAGGTGATTATGTTATTGCACTGGCCGGTAACCCCAATACGGGTAAAAGCACGGTCTTTAACGCTTTGACGGGTCTAAAACAGCATACAGGGAATTGGCCTGGCAAGACGGTTGTGCAAGCGCTGGGAAACTATAAGCATGGCCAAAAGCAAATTACTTTAGTGGATCTTCCGGGAACGTATTCTTTACTTGCTAACTCTCCTGAAGAGCAGGTAGCCAGGGACTTCATTTGCTTTGCTGAGCCGGATGCGACAGTAGTCGTTGTAGATGCTACTTGCCTTGAACGTAATTTGAATTTAGCCTTACAAGTACTGGAGATTACCCCAAAATCTATTATTTGTTTAAATTTAATGGATGAGGCCAGGCGGAAAAAAATTAAGATAGATGTGCCAGCATTGGCAAACAAACTGGGAGTACCCGTAATTCCCACTGCTGCCCGAAATGGAGAAGGATTAACACTACTAAAAGATACAATTAACCTGGTTGCCGCCGGTGCGATTGAACTAAATCCCAAGCGTTTAGTATATGATGCTAAGCTGGAGGCCGCAATACTGGAGCTGGCAGGTGAGCTAGACTCACTACTACCACCTCAAATAAACAGGCGTTGGATTGCACTCCGGCTCATTGACGGTGACTATACAGTTGTTGATGGTATCCGTAAGTTTTTGGAGAAAAAGCTGGTTAAGGAGGATTTCGCGTCTTGACACAGTCTACGCAATTTACGAAACTTAACCAAATTGTAAAAAAAGCAGGTGAATATGGGTATTTACAAGGTGAAAGTGTCCGTGATCAGGTTGTCTCACATATTTATAGTGAAGCCGAAATATTGGCATTTACTGTTGTAACCTACTCAAATGAAAGAACAGATTGGGATCGAAAAGTTGATAATATTATCACATCACGTATATTCGGTTATCCATTGATGCTAGCTCTCCTTGGAGCAGTTTTCTGGATTACAATAAGCGGGGCTAATGTACCATCTGAGCTGTTAGCCAACTTGCTCTTCGGTATTGAGGATTGGTTAAGCTCAATATTTATTAGGGCTGGAGCTCCCGTCTGGCTGCACGGAGTGGCCGTCCTGGGAATGTATCGCTGCTTGGCTTGGGTTGTGTCAGTAATGCTGCCTCCGATGGCAATTTTCTTTCCAATCTTTACCCTCCTGGAAGATCTCGGTTACCTTCCGCGTGTAGCCTTTAACCTTGATCATGCATTTAAAAAGGTAGGAGCACATGGGAAACAAGCTTTAACCATGTCCATGGGTTTTGGTTGTAACGCTGCCGGAGTTATTGCTGCACGTATCATCGACTCGCCAAGGGAGCGGTTAATTGCCATTTTAACCAACAACTTTGTTCCATGCAATGGCCGTTTTCCATCACTGATTGCAATTTCCATGATCTTTCTTGCAGGAGGAGTTTTTTCTGCATACGGTACTTTGGCTGCTTCTGGTATGGTAGTTTTAATGATTTTAGTCGGTATTAGTGTGACACTCGCCGTCTCATGGCTGCTTTCAAGAACACTTTTGAAAGGCGAACCATCATCATTTACTCTGGAATTACCACCATACCGCAAGCCTCAGATAATTCCGGTTATTGTTCGTTCCCTGTTTGACCGTACAGCATTCGTATTATCTCGTGCGGTTGTAGTGGCAGCACCCGCAGGTGCTCTGACCTGGATATTTGCTAACATCTATATTGGCGATCTTTCTATCATCGGCCATGTTGCAGGCTGGTTAGATCCCTTTGGTTGTGCTATCGGCTTGGATGGAATAATCATTCTGGCATTTATCCTCGGCCTGCCGGCAAATGAAATTGTGGTGCCGATTATGGTTATGGGCTATCTATCCGCTGGTTCCATGCTGGAATTTGACAGCCTTCTTGCTTTTCGTGAGCTGTTATTGTCGCAAAACTGGACATTATTAACAGCACTAAATTTCATGTTATTTTCTTTATTGCACTACCCTTGTGGAACAACGCTTCTGACCATACGAAAAGAGACGGGCAGTTTAAAGTGGACTATACTAGCTGCTGTTATTCCCACGATTATTGCAATATTTGTTTGCTTTAGCATTACGCAAGGAATACGATTGTTTAGCATGCTGTAAGGGATGCAAAATAATGTCTCGTTTTGTTGTTGGTCCGCTTCTATTAGCAGGCTCATTTATAACCAATAATATTGGGATTATCTACGACTCTGGTTTTTTGCTTGGAGCATCCGGTTCGATAGGTGGAAGCGGAACAAGAGTATAATATATTTTGACCCTGAGGTTTTTAAATCAGTTAAGATCTGCCTTTGACAGAATGGAGCCCTGTTTGTGGTATAATGGAGATTAGAACGGGAAGGTGTAAATTGTTGGGATATTTTCCAAATTACCGTCGGCATTTAATTTCTGGCCACACAGTTGACAGCTGTCAAAAGGCGTTGTTTTTTTTGCTAATTATTTTTATTGACCTGAATTATTCTGAATAACTGTCAAATTGCTGCTATTATTTCCCTTATTAATTGTGAATAAAACGAGAGGTTTAATTTAAAAACTCACACC
>JAUSPO010000152.1 GCA_030656575.1 Bacillota bacterium | reverse complement strand
AGTGGTATGGGGACACACCCCTGCGGGGAATGTCCCCTATGAATGTCCCCAAGTCTTCGCCTACGCTACGGTGACATTGCATGGGGACATTCCTCTGCAAGAGGTGTGTCCCCTTACCTTTTTCCCGTCCCCAAGCTTCACTTGTCTTTTATCTGAGTAGTTACGAATAATTTAAGCCTAACCCTCCATACAAAAAACCGGCCTCTTTAAAAAGGCCGGTTTGAATTTTACTTTACTTTACTTTACTTTACTTTACTTTATTTCAAGAAAGGTTACTTATTCCTCGTCTTCAGTGCTATTATTTTTGTCCTTAAAAAGGCCTCCAAAAATATCTCCAAGTGTTACATTTTGGTTCTCTGCCTCTGCCTGAACGTTATGTGCGGAATAATCCTTGGGTGCAGGACGTGCTTTTTTTATACTCAGGCTGATCCTTTTGTTATCAATATTTATATCAAGGATTTTAGCTTCTACCTCTTCTCCCTCTTTAATAATTTCAGAGGGATGTTTAACATGAAAGTCAGCCATTTGTGAGATATGAACCAACCCTTCAACTCCAGGCATAATCTCTACAAAGGCCCCAAAATTGACAATTCTTGTTACCTTACCCTTAATATTTTCACCAACTTGGAATTCATTACTCATTTTGGACCAGGGATCAGGAAGTGCTTGTCTGATACTCAGGCTTATTCTTTCTCTTTCAGGGATTACTTCCAGAACCTTTACATCTACCTGCTCGCCCACCTTTAACACATCCTGGGGATGCTCTACTCTCTGCCATGAAACCTCAGAGATATGCACCAACCCATCTATTCCTCCCACATCCACGAATGCTCCAAAATCAGTCAACCTTTTCACAGTACCGGTCATGATCTGGCCTACGTTTAAACCTTCAATGGTCTCTTTCTTTTGCTGCTCCATATCTTCTTTCAGCATTTGCTTCCTGGATAATATTACTTTATCCCGTTCCCGATTTAACTCTATAACTTTAAAAGAAAAGTCCTGATTTAAAAATGTTTGAAAATCAGGGATATATCGAACATCAACGAGAGAACCTGGCATAAAACCTTCAATCCCGCTGCTCAAGTCAATGATTATGCCCGCGGGAACTACTTCTTTTACTTTCCCCTGCATAGTCAAACCTGACTCCACAGCTTCTTCCAGCTCTTTCCAACGCCTTTCCCTCTCCAGGCGTTTTATGGAGACAATTATATTGTCGTCCTCCTGGTCAATTTTCAAAACTAAAAGATCAAGATCTTCTCCTTCAGAAAATTTATCTTTTAGCACAGCTTCTCCCTCCAGAAAAACCTCACCCTTAGGAAGAACTGCTTCAGATTTCTGACCGATATCAAGCAAAACCTGGTCATCCTGAATCGAAACTACTTTACCGGTTATAACATCACCCGGCTGGTATTCTTTCCCTTCTTTTTCGGTTGATACATCATCTGTTCTGGCTTCTAAATTACCATTTTCCATCTTGACCATAACCTCCTTTATCGTCCACGGTGGAGTTGAAGCTCCGGCTGTCACCCCCACTTTTTTTATACCCACCAACCAATCCCCGGAAATATCCCCGGCTCCTGTAATTTGATAGGTTTTTGCTATTTCACGGCAGACCTGTGTTAGCTTGCGTGTATTTGAACTTTGAGCATCTCCTACTACAAGCATTAAGTCTACCCTTGAAGCCAAATTGGCAGCAGCTTCCTGTCTAAGCATTGTCGCTTTACAAATTGTATTATGGATCTCTAACTCCGGGCAAATCTTTTTAAGTGCTTCAGCTGCTTCTGAAAATTTTTCCTCACGCTGCGTTGTTTGTGAAATAAATACTGTCTTTGAAGAAGATGTTATATTATTAGGAATCCCTGATTCAGGATCAATTATAGTAACCATTTTTCCTGCCCAACCTATCAGAGCTTGTACTTCAGGATGATGGATGTCCCCATAAATAAGGACATGATATTCTTTTTGTGCATAACTGTTTGCCAGTAACTGTACACGGCTGACAAATGGGCAGGTGGCATCTATTATCTCTAAATCTTTATTCCCTTGAAGGAATTCCAAGAGATCTGGTGAAGCTCCGTGCGTGCGTATAACTACCGTCCCGCCTCCCAGTTCATCTGGTTTGGCGGCAAACGTTACTCCTATTGAGGACAAAAAATCTGTTACTTTATCATTGTGCACGAGAGGCCCCAGGGTGGTTACCTTTTTCCCGGCAGACACTTCACGAAGTGTAATATCAAGTGCATTCTTTACCCCCCTGCAAAAACCGCCATGTTCAGCAAAAATTACCTCCAAAAAACTGCCTCCCTGATTTTCTATAAAAGATTCCTGATCTCATCCATGATTTTTCTACTAACCTGTTCCAGATTCTTTGACTTTATTTTACCCTCATCCTTAAAATATAATAAAGAGCCTACTCTAACCTTCACCGGCCTGAAGATACCTGACCATATAATGGCAACAGGCAGAACAGGACTATTACTCTTTAAAGCAATCATAGCTGCTCCTTGTTGAGGCTCTCCTAGTTCACCCGCTCTAATCCTTGTACCTTCCGGAAAAAGACCCAATATACCGCCATTAGAAAGAACATCCAGGGCATGCTTGATAGCTTTTCTGTCTGCCGTGTTTCTTTTAACAGGGAAAGCACCCGCCCTTCTGATTACAAAACCTATGATAAAAATTTTAAATAGTTCCTCTTTGGCCATAAAAGATACCCTGTGTCTCCATGGTCCAATAGTTGTCACCACTGGAGGATCAAACCAGCTGGTATGATTCGAACATATTATATACGGCCCCTGGGAAGGCAGATTTTCAAGTCCATAATATTTACTACGATAAAATAATTTAAAAAAGATTTTAAAGACCATTCTGATAACTGTATAGATCATTTTACTGGCCCTCTTCGGAGTTCTGTTTAATAAAGTCCAGCACTGCACTAATTGCTTCTTCCAGGGAATAGTTCGTCGTATCGATAACCTTTGCTCCAGCAGCAACTTTAAGCGGCGATGCTTTCCTCTCCTCGTCCAGGCGGTCTCTGGTGGCAATTTCCTCTAACAGTTCGTTAAAATCCACATCAGTTCCCTTGGATTTCATTTCAAGCCAGCGTCTTTTTGCACGCTCTTCAATACTTGCGTACAGAAAAAACTTGAAATCCGCGCCTGTTAGAACATCAGTTCCAATATCCCGACCCTCCATAACAATCCCACCGCTTTCATCAGCGACTCTTCTTTGAAGGTATACAAGCTCTTTTCTAAGTTCAGGCGAACTGGCAACAATTGAAACATGCTGATTAACCCTGGATGAACGAATCTCCCCAGTAACGTCTTCCCCATCTAAAAAAATTAAAGTTCCCTCATTTTCATTATACTCTACCGACAATTTACAATCTTTTGCAAGTTTACCCATCCGCTTGCCGTCGTGGACATCAATACCTTCTTTTAACGCTTTTAAGGTAACGGCCCGATACATTGCTCCCGTATCCAAACAATTTAAGTTCATCCGGCGGGCAACTTCCTTGGCTACACTGCTTTTTCCGGCACCTGCAGGGCCATCAATGGCTATTTGCATGTATTTCCACCCCGATGCAGTTCTTTAGATACTACTCTTATGCCTTAAAATAAATAGCCGGATATCTTAGATGTTCCATCTGTTGTGCCTTAAACATACAACAACATGGAGAACACCACAAAAAAATCCGGTTAAATGTCTGCCCCTTTAATTACACGCACACCTTGCAATTTTATTACCACCTCATAGAGAAAGAAAATCCTCCATAAGCAATAATATACTATTATAGTTCTTTTGACAACCCTAAGATCTAATTTAGGGTATAATCCAGGCTAAAAGTTCATTTTCTCCAAAGGTCGTCACTTCGTGCCCTTTTTCCGGCGTTTTAAGTTTTCCGTGCACATTTACCACTCTCACAACAGCAGGAATATCCCCAGGGACACTACCTGTCAATTCCAGCATATCTCCTGCTTTCACTGTTACATAAATATTTGCTTCTCCAAGCTGTGCTACAGGGCTACCGTTTACTAATAAAAACAATTCGGTGTTTACATTCGGAGGCGAGAGAAGCTCTAAGACCAGTGCTGTTTCTTCCTGGACAACAGGTGGTAGATCATTGGATACTCTTCTACCCATTACATCCTGAATGTTTTCAAGAACAGGACTGCCTTCCAGTTTGTCCGTTGTACTTAAAAACAAGCGGGAATCAGCATCCATTAATAAAGCCTGGACAATGAAAAGTAAAACAACCAGAACCAGGGCAAGTCGGAATATTATTTTTTCAACGCTTGTTACAAAACGTTGAAGCCATTTATCAAAATCCATCGAGAAAACCCCCTTCTACCATATTTTTATGCAATAAAGGGGGCTTTAATGCTAATTAACGTCACATCGTTAAATTAAACTGCTGCTGGAAACGTCAAGAAGTACTTTTAGCGATTAATTTCTCTGATCCGGTACAGTAATCTGTTCTGCATGTGCTCATTTATTTTGAACAGCAGTCTCTCCACTTCCCTGTTAGTGAGGAGAATGCTGGCAGGTTCCAGAATTTCAATGCGCCTGAACTCATCCCTCACGATAAAGCGGAGTAGATCCTCCAGTGAATCCGCAGAAACGACCAGCTCAAGGGGAGCAAAGGCAAGCTCCTCGTCTATTTCTTCATCGTATACACTGTATATTTCCCCCAAATCCATATTCTCCACCAGTAAACCTTGTAATGGCACATTTCTCCAAAGGGCAACCTGCTGATCTCTGAAATCCTGAGCGACAATTTCTGTTTTTTTACCGCCGAAAAAAAAGCGCGCAGGTCTGGGTTTTCCTTTATAATCGAACCTAACTTTAAATTTTAGCTTTGAGTTATTACGGTGTTCACTGGTGTATTCTTTATTTTCTTCTTTATTTCTCGTGTTAAGCTCAGATTTCAGCATTTTTACCCCTCCTCTTTTTTCACCGTTGGATATTAAACCCCTTTATTCCAAACCTTTCCTTATCTATTCTAACCTACCAATGTAGATTTAATTCGAGAAAGAGTAAATATTTCCTGCTATACAATGGAGTATAAGTAAAAAATTCTGGTATTCAGGAGTCAGGAGTCCAGCATTCAACAGACCTTCAAATGTTTTCGCCAGTTCTTTTATTCTGACTACTGACTACTGACTACTGATTTAAGGAAGTTTCAGCAATCTGTAAAGTTTTTGAACTTCTTCTTCTGTCAGTGATCGATAAAGACCGGGTTTTAAATTTCCAAGGTTCAAAAAGGCATAAGAATTTCTTTTCAGAAAGACAACAGGATGTCCTACTGCAGCACAAATTCGTTTTATCTGCCGTTTCTTTCCCTCATGAATAATTATCCTTAATAGTGACATTTTATCGCCCGATGAAAGGATCTCTACTTTGGCAGGGGCTGTTTTACCTTCTTCTAATACTACTCCTGTTCTTAATAAATATAAATCATCTTTTGAAGGAGTACCTTTTACTTGTGCAAGGTATTCTTTCTCAATCTCATAACGGGGATGAGTAAGACGAAAAGCCATCTCGCCGTCATTTGTCATAAGAAGGAGGCCTTCCGTATCCAGATCCAGTCTGCCAACCGGAAAAAGACCTTCCTGAAATTTTTTAGGAATTAAATCCATCACCGTGGGTCTTTTATAAGGATCTTTGACGGTAGTTAAATAGCCACTGGGTTTATTTAATAGAAAATATTTTTTCTTTTTAAGAATAGTAACAGGAAGATTGTCCACTTCCACTTTATCGCTCAGAGGATCTACTTTAGTTCCAGGTTCAGTCACCACCTTCTCATTTACTTTTATCCTTCCCTCGCTGATAAGCTTTTCCGCAGCCCTTCTGGATGCAATGCCTCCAGACGACAAAAACTTTTGCAGTCTCATTAAACCGCTCATATACAACTAATCACTCCATAATTGGGTTATTTATATAAAGTTCATTTCAAGTATATTACAATTATTACCCAAAAACCATATTGCATATGAAAATAGCAGCAAGAATACCTGCCAGATCTGCCAGCAGCCCTACAGTTAAAGCATAACGGGTTTTTTTAATACCAACTGCGCCAAAATATACTGTTAGGACAAAAAGTGTTGTATCAGTACTTCCCTGCATGGTAGATGCCATACGCCCCAGCAGTGAATCCGGACCATGAGAGTTCATAATTTCCGCCGTAATCGCCAGTGCACTGCTCCCGGATACAGGACGCATAAAAGCAAGGGGAAGAATTTCAGAGGGGATACCAAACCAACTTAGAATTGGCGCAATGGCACCGGTAATAAGTTCCATGGCACCGCTGTCGCGGAATAAACCTATAGCTACCATCATACCCACAAGAAAAGGGATCAGCCTGACGGACATTCCAAAGCCCTCTTTTGCACCTTCAACGAATGTCTCAAACACTTTGACCCCCCGGAAGTAAGCAAAAAGAAGTGCCAATAAAATGAGGCAGGGTACAATATAAATGGAAATAATGTTTAAAACGGAAAAAATGTTCATAATATCCCATCTCTTTTCAGGCAGATCAGGCAAAAAATTTCAATTAAATCATATATTAACGGCTATTATTTACGTTTCTATTGTTGGAAAAAACTCTTTTATTTTTTAGGCGGTTATAGAAGCGGAAACACCGATCGCTTAAAACAGCCACTGTTGTCGAACATAAAGTGGCTATTATAGTTGTACCAATAATATCCGTAGGATTTTGGGCTCCAGTCGCAGCCCTGATAGCGAGCACTGTAGTTGGTATCAGGGTGAGGCTTGCAGTATTAATTGCCAAAAAAGTACACATGTCGTCTGTAGCAGTATCAGGGTTCTTATTTAGTTTTTGCATTTCTTCCATGGCTTTAATCCCGAAAGGCGTTGCAGCATTACCCATACCCAATAGATTGGCGCTCATATTCATGAGCATGGCATTCATAGCCCGGTGGTTACGGGGAATACCAGGGAATAACCAGTAAGCCACAGGTTTTAGGAAGAAAATAATAATATGAATAAATCCTGATTTTTCAATTATTTTCATAATCCCCAGCCAGAATGCCATTATGCTTATTAAACTTATGGCAATGGCAACAGCCTTTTCTGCAGAGCCGAAGATAATCGGGGTAATAATCTCAATCTTCCCGTTTATAGCTGCAACAAGAATGGCAGCTATAATCATAAAACCCCAAAGCAGGTTTACCACACTATTCTCTCCTCCCGAAGAACGACTTCATCCGATTCCAAAGAGTGTTCCTTTTAATATCATTACCGCTGACCAGATCCAAAACCCCCACCAACTCCCGCTCAAAATAAATCTCCAATTCTCCGATTCTTTCGCCTTTCCTTAAAGGTGCCTCTAAAGGTTCATCTACCAGAAAACGGTATGTAACTTTATCTTTCTCCCCAGTATTTAAAGGATAGTAAAAGTCTTCACCTGCAAAAGCTTCTGCCTTACCACTTTCACCCTCGATCACAACTACTGATTTTAAATTCTGGCCTTCCTTCAATAGAGTTTCATATGTAAAATTTTCAAATCCAAAATTTAGCAAAGTCACAGTATCTTCCCATATATCAGGTGCATTTAGAACTACTGAGATAATCCTTCTTCCACCACGCTCGGCAGATCCTACAAAACACCGTCCGGCAGGTGTAGTCCACCCCGTTTTTATCCCCTCAGCGCCTACATATAGATTAAACAATTTGTTCTGGTTGTGCAAAATACGATTCCAGGGGTGCCCGGGCCAGGAAATTGTTACACTGGGAGTGGCAACTATGCGGCGAAAATCTTTGATCCCCATGGCATGAGCAGCAATAATGGCAAAATCGTAAGCGGTGGTATAATGATCTGGATGGTGCAGGCCATGAGGATTTTTGAAAGAAGTATTCATGGCTCCTAATTCTCTTGCTCTCTGAGTCATCAGCTCAGCAAAGGCTTCGACACTTCCGGAAATATGTTCGGCAATTGCTACGGCAGCATCGTTTCCCGAACGCAGCATCAACCCCAGGATTAACTCTTCTAATTTTTTTACCTCTCCTTCTTCCAACCAAATAGAAGAACCACCTGTATTTGCTGCTTTTGGGCTCGTTACAACTTCGTCGTTCATGACACCTCTTTCAAGTGCAATGATAGCTGTCATTATTTTTGTTGTGCTGGCCATAGGTTTCACCAGATGCGGGTTATGGGCATATAAAATTCTCCCACTGTTCCAGTCGATTAGAACTGCTGCTTCTGCGGAAACTGCAGGTAAAGGAGGTTGAGCCCCTACCGCTGAAAAAGTTAAAAGACATAGTAACAAAAAAATAACAAAAAAAGAAGCTTTTTTAAGCATTTTAGTCCTCCTGTCCAGAAGTCCTCTTCATAAGTTTATTCTTTAATCGTATTATTTATGAAATGAAAAAAAGGCTTTTAAAAAGCCCTGTTTTTACTAACTTGAGTAATCTTGTTCTTGAATAAATCCCTATTCAAACTCCTAAGTCTCGCCTTTATATCTTATCCTGACTCCTGACTCCTGACTCCTGGTAGTTTTTATAGTTTCACATTCATCCCTGCATTTTGCTCAGGCTTTATAATATTTTGAATTTGTTGAATTACCTGGGGGGCAAGATCCACTAGCCTGTCTAAAACTGCGTTTCGGTCAACAGGTAATAACCTCACTTCCCCCGGGCCTACTACCAAAAAAGCCATGGGTTGGATAGAAACCCCGCCCCCGCTTCCTCCGCCGAAAGGTAGGTTGTTTTGATGACCTGATGATGTTTTTTCTTTATCTTCACTAAAATCAAACTCTGATCCCCCGGCGACAAAACCAAAAGTCACTCTTGAAACGGGGATAATAATATGTCCATCAGGAGTTTCTACCGCATCACCCACTACCTTGTTAACATCAACCATCTCTTTCAAATTTTCCATCGCTGTGATCATTAAACCTTGAATAGGATGATCCGCCATTTCTGATCCACCTCCAAAAATTTTTGCTAATGATTTCTTTAATAAGCATCAATACTATTATAAAAAGATGAGTTAAGATTTTTGCTCCACTGGACTTGATTTCAAGGGATGTATAAATATTAAATTCCCTTTTTACAAAAGACGGATAGATTAAAATTCTGGGCTTGTTCCCAGGGAAAGGCAAATTTCTGTAAATACGCGATGAAATAACACTTGCAAAGAAACGTAGAGAACCTATCAGTATTCCTGTAGCTGCAGGATCCCCGGTACCTAGTTTGCAAAAGATATCCATTCTTTGCCATGAAAAGGAAGAAGCAAACCGGTAAAATATATAATAAAGTTTGCGAAAACTTACCCTGTAAAGCTTTCTTTGGTGAATTATCTCCCTTAATCGAGGCAGATACCTGAAAAGATTCTTCAAGCTTTCATCGTTTACCGTTGGTGTTAAAGGTTTCTTAAACGAAAATAGATTAATTTTTTTAAAAAGATTTATCTCCAATTCCAAAGAAACACTATTATCTTTCCGCAAATTATGAAATGATATTCGTATCCACAACGGCAAAAAGAAAGGAAATAGTATTACAAATAAAAAGAGAAACCAAAAATAGAAAGAACATAACAAAGTATTTAACATGCAAACACCTGCTTTTGCGTCATTCTTTCTATTTAGTTTCTCCAATTTTAGGAAAATACAGGGCTCTTACTCATCAATCGTTACTCTGAACTGTTTGAGTTCGCATTATTCCTTATGAGCGTTTAAAATATGCTTATTTTGTTAACTTGGATAATGCCTAAAAAGATGGCTTATTAGTCTTCATATACCGCTCGATGCGTAAGAACCAAATACAGTATCAGCTGTCCAGGTCTTTCCTGAGGTTTTCAAGTTCCTCCGGGTTTTTCAGACCGAAATACTGAATAAATTCATCTGTAATTCCATAAAGAAAAGGCCTCCCCAGTCCTTCTTTACGCCCCTTAATTTCTATTAATCCTCTTTTTAGTAAGTTTTCAATTACTCCTTCAGCCTGGACACCGCGAAGCTTTTCGATCTCCACCCTTGTAACAGGCTGTTTTAAAGCTATAATCGCAAGGGTTTCCAGAGCCGCCTGTGACAAAGGTGTGCTGAAATAATCTTCTTCAAACAGTGTTTCAACAAAAGCTGCCGCCTCTGGTCTCGTTCCCAGTTGAAATCCCCCCGGGGTTTCCAATAAGACAAGGCCTCTTTCTTCATTTTCCAAGTTCAATTTCATCTTATTAAGGGAATCTTTTATTTCGTTAACAGAAACCTGACAGATCTGACTAAGTTTTTCCAGGGATAAAGGTTCCGCACTTAAAAAAAGCGCAGCTTCAATGATGGCCATGATTGTTGTTTTTTTGCCTGCTTGCATAATCTACCTCCGGGTCAGCCTTACATTTAATTTATCTTTTTTTGAGTATAGACCCCACCTTCTAAGCATAGCGTAGGTGGAATTCTTCAATCAGGTGGAGTAGACTCTCCACCTGATTCCCCCGATGTTTTAGCCTTGGCTGAAACGAGGTTACTTTCCTGGAGACACGGGTAAATTAACCTTTTCTTCCCTGCTCTGAAGCTTTAGATATTCGTATTTTCCCGAACAATGTTTCCTGCCTGAGAGAGAGTCTTCCACGCCTGGCCAGCTCCAGAAGCGCAAAAAAAGTCACGACCAGCTCATTTCTTTCCCTCTTAACGAGAAAATCGTCAATATAATAATGAATTGAAGAATATTTTCTTATGATAGATATAATTTGCCTTATTTTCTTACCAAAAGAGAATTCTTGGTTAAAGGTAACAAATTCTTCCTTTTTGTTTTTACTTATCTTCCTATCTTTCAATTGTTGAAAGGCCTGCTTTAAGCTGTCTAAATTATAAGGGTAAAGACTGCATTGCCTGTTGATAATAACAACCCTTTGTGGCCGATCAGGGGAACGTAAAAAGATCCTTATCTGCTGCAGTTCCCTTTCTTTGAAGATCGAAGCTGCAGACTTGATGCGGCTGTATTCCAGAAGACAGCGGACCAAGTCCTCTTTAGAGCCAAAAAAAAGAGCGTCCTCCTCAAATTCCTGGAGAAAAGAAGCTGGCCGGGGCAGCAGCATACGTGATTTAAGATGAAGCAGAGATGCGGCCATCACTAAAAAATCACCAGCCACGTCCATATTGAAATTTTTCATGGACTGGAGATATTGCAGATACTGATCGGTAATCCTGGAAAGGGAAATTTCCCAGATATCCAATTCCTCTTTCTTTACCAGGTGAAATAGAAGATCAAAAGGACCCTCAAAAATGGGAAGTTTAACATGGTAATGGTCTGTCTCGACTTCTTTATTCCTGAGCATAGTGTTCAAGAGTCTTCCCCCAGAAATTTATTTAGCCAAGTCCCATAGCAGAGCGAATTTCTTCCATAGTGCCCTCTGCCACTTTTTCGGCTTTCTTTTTGCCTTCTTCAAGAATATGTCTTATTTTTTGAGGGTCTTTCTCCAGTTCCCGCCGTTTACTGTAAACAGGTTCTAAATATTTTTGTATCCAGGAGGAAAGGTCCTTTTTGCATTCAACACATCCTATTTCTCCCCCTCTGCAGGATACTTCGATATTACCTAAACCAGGCGGGTTAAAAATACGATGAAAAGCAAAGATACTGCAAATTTCAGGGTTACCCGGGTCATTTTTTCTGATCCGGCCGGGGTCAGTAATCATCATTCTTACCCGACCGGGGATTTCCTCCGGGTGTATGGAGATCTCAATGACGTTGTCATAGCTCTTACTCATTTTACGGTTGTCAAGACCCGGCACTATTTTATACTCATTCAGTATGGTAGCAGGTTCAGGAAAGATAGTTTGACCATACAGATAATTGACCCTGCGGGCAATCTCCCGTGTAAACTCAATATGTGGAGCCTGGTCTTCACCAACAGGAACAGCATTAGCTTTATAGAGAAGTATGTCAGCAGCCTGTAAAAGAGGGTATCCTAAAAAACCGTAAGTTGCCAGGTTGCGCCCTTCTATCTGTTTCAGCTGTTCTTTATATGTTGGAATCCTCTCAAGCCAGGACAACGGCGTTAGCATGGAAAGAAGCAGGTGCAGTTCAGCATGTGCTTTAACATCAGACTGCTTGAAAATAACTGCTTTTTCAGGATCTATTCCACAGCTCAGCCAGTCCAGGACCATTTCATTGATGCTATCCTTAATATTGCCGGTTTCTTCGTATGATGTAGTCAGGGCATGCCAGTCCACAACACAGAAAAAACAATCATATTCATCCTGGAGCTTTACCCAGTTATCAAGAGCGCCAAACATATTTCCCATGTGAAGTTTTCCAGTGGGGCGCATACCGCTAAGAATTGTTCCTTTTTTTTCAGACAATCAGCCTCAACTCCTTCAATATTCAATCCAGATTTATTACTACAAAAAAACACTCACAATAGTTATAACCAGAGTTTGATATATATCAATAATTAGATAAGCTATGGGCACCAAAAAAAGACGCAGACCACCAAATATCAAAAGCAGAATTAAAATAAAAGGACCATATGGTTCGATAGAATGATATAATTGCAGGCACCGGGAAGGAAGAAGGGCAGAAAGTATTTTTGAACCATCAAGAGGTGGCAGCGGTACCATATTAAAAACAGCGAGGAAAACATTAATAATTATTAAATTGAACAATACACTGCTTAATAGAGTTCCCGTTCTTCCATAAATAATCAATATAAATGTTGCAATAAAACCCAGTAATAAGTTCATTCCCGGTCCGGCTAAGGAAACCCAAAAAAGACCCTTCCTGCGATCCCTGAAGTTAAAGGGATTAATGGGAACAGGTTTTGCCCATCCAAAACGAACTATCATAAGCATAAGTAATCCAATAGGATCAAGGTGTGACAGAGGGTTTAAAGTCAGCCTTCCCTCATTCTTGGCGGTAGGATCACCCCAGAAATATGCCATTCTCGCATGGGCATACTCATGAAAAGTTAAGGCAATCAGCAAAGCTGGTATAAGTGCCAGTAAATCCAAACCAGATGGAATAGAAAACATTATCGGTCCCCTTTCACTGCTCTTCCTATCAAGCTATTATTTTCCAGTAAATATGTTACAAATTCAAGTTCTTCTTCTCTTCCATAAACCTTACCGTCAAGGACAGCATCCTGCAGTCTCGTCAATATCTGGTTAATGAGAGGACCAGGCATCATACCTGCCTCAAGTAGGTCTTTTCCGGTTATGAAAGGCTTCCTGCCGGAAAGGTGTTCCCAGTAATAGATGACATGCTCGCTGACCACTATGTCATCTTCCAGGCAGATGATCAGAGCGAGCCCTTCCGGGGGCAATTTCTCAAGAAGAGAATAAAGATGTGATCGTTTTATATATGGAGTACGTATCTGAGGCAGAATTTCAGGAAGACTGCTCAGGATGTTTACTATCTTCAATCGTTCAGTTTTCTTCAGACGCATCAGGTAAAAAAAATACCCAAGATCATGCTCAGACAATTCGTAGAAAAGAGCAGAAAGGTAAAGGACAAGGTTATCTAAAATATGCTCAGATCTCTCTATGCCAAAAACAGGAAGGAGCAGGTCTAAACGCCCAATTCTTTCCTTTGTCTCCCGGTCAAAAATTAACCTTGGAAAAATAGAGTTGAATAACTTTAGTTCTTCCAGGCGAGTAAGAACTTTTCCTGGCAAAGGTTCCCTAAAAAACAACCTTGTTTCTTTATAAAGCCGTTCTTTGCTGACTTTTTCCAGAAGCCTCCCCCTTCTTGCTTTATGCAACAAAGAAAGAGAATCTTCGTCAATAGTAAAATCAAACCTTTGCTCAAAACGGACTGCACGGAGAATCCTTAAAGGGTCATCCACGAAGCTCAGATTATACAAAACCCGAATAATACCCTTTTCTAAGTCATCCATGCCTCCAAAATAATCATAAAGCTTACCAAATCCTTCAGGATTTAATGCGCAGGCCATAGTATTTATCGTAAAATCTCTCCTGAATAGATCATTCTTCAGGGTTGACTGCTCCACAGTCGGCAGAGCACCGGGAGCAGAATAAAATTCTGTCCTCGCCGTAACCATATCAAATACTATTCCGTTTGATAATAAGAGCTTAGCAGTTCCAAATCTTTCGTAAGATTGCAAGCGGCCAGGAAGGGCAGGAAGCATACTTTTTGCAAATTCTACAGCATTCCCATCCACGACCAGATCAATATCACGATTTTCTTTTCCCAATAAAAGATCCCTTACAAAGCCGCCTACTGCGTACACCTTAAAAGAGCCCTTTTGGGCTTGGTACCCTAATAAGTAAATCAAAGCATGTAATTCTTTGGAAAGAGCACTATTAATCAGCTGAGTAAGGTCATTCATAAGGTTAAAACCCTTTTAAATTTTATTGTAATCAACTTGTCCAAAGCTTAACTTGATTATACCATAAAATAACAGAATACAAAATAACTTCAAAATCAGACAATCGCCCTTTTC
Source organism: Bacillota bacterium (assembly GCA_030656575.1). Taxonomy (GTDB): domain Bacteria; phylum Bacillota; class Dethiobacteria; order DTU022; family UBA8154; genus JAUSPO01. Next base: position 5,953 of record JAUSPO010000152.1, on the reverse strand, counting down.
TTCTCTCTTACCATGTCAATGAATGCCTCCACCCTTGTTAAAAAACCGGCCTGCCCGGAATGTTCATCCAAAGAAAGAGTAAGGATAGGAATTTTATAATCCCTGCTTACACTGCCCAGAATACTCTGGGCAATGATTTCCGGCATACATGTAAAAGGAAGGACATGGATAATTCCATCAAACTTTCTTTCAGCAAACAGAATGGTTTCACCTACGGACTCCCAGCCATGCCCTCCTACAAAACTGCTAAGATAAGGTTTCGCTGCTCTTTTAAACCTCATTTTCCTTAAAATACAGCTTGGGTTGTAAAGAATGTTTTCATTGATCCAGTCAGAAATATATGCGCTCCTGACCACTTCAACCCCCATGCTTCCCAGAGTTTTCTCCAGATCAAGGTTAACATAGGGCTCCCACATCATAAAGACTTCACCCACGATACCAATTTTGATTTGTTCAACATGCTCTGTTTCAGTTAATAACATTAGTTCCCCAGCACCTTGAAGCGTAATCTTTCTTAATTCTTTTCGGTCCATGGCGATATCAATCTTTTTGATGATATCTTCATAACAAGAACAAGCAGTACTGGATTCATAATGCTGGGACTTTAAAAAAGCACGGTGGATATGATCCAGAGCCTTTATTTTGCTCCAGGCTAATAGAAGCGCATTCACTACTTCTTTCCAGTTACAGTTGTTTCCAAGAGGCCCCAGCGTCCGGAGAAAATTTTTCCAGTCCCCTTCAGGGGGGTCTACAATAATAATATTAAATGAGTATCCCAGGTCATTTAGGATTTCCCTTTCCACCTGGCCGTAATAACCAAAACGGCAGGGTCCAGACCCCCCCATCATGATCACAGTATCTGCACCATTTTCAAGACCTTCAATAAAGTTGCCAACATTTACTTTTAACGGCAAACAGGCAAATTCCGGAGAATAACGAACTCCGAGATCAATTGTTTTTTTCGTTATAGGTGGAGGAGTAATTACTTCATGCCCCAGTTTCTCAAATAGGGCTTTCAGGGCAATCCAAAGATTCCCCATGTGAGGAAAGGTAACTTTCATCCCCTTGTTCCCTCCATTTTAACATTTCGATAAAGGCTTCAAGCCGGGTAATTACTCCACCTTCACCAGAGTGTTCATCGAGAATCAGGGTAAGGCAGGGTACTCCCTCCCTTTTATAAGCCCTTTCAACAATATCCATAATTATAGAATCAGGTCCACAGGCAAAAGAAACAAGAAGAATCACGCCATGGACTATTTTGTTCTGCAGTAGATAGAAAGCAGAACCTATCGTTTCCCGTCCAAAAGTCCAGAAAATATCTTTCTGCAGTCTTTTCAGACCGCTGTTCATCTCTGCTTCTTTAAACATTTTGCTTGTTAGAACTTGCACGTCCATTTCTTTTAATTTGCCCTGAATATTCATGTTAATATAATTATCAAAAAGATTATAACCATGGCCCAGCAGACCTATTTTTAAATCATTGCTTTCCGGCCTGTTTATATCCTCCAAAATAGTATTTTTACGTTGAATCACGTTTTTTTCCAAAAAAATCTGCTCCGGTGTAAGTCCCTGGATAATTCTTTTTTTAAATTCTTTTTGTTTTGCAATCGCTGTCTTATAGGCAAGACGTATTTTCCAGGGATTAAACGTAAATAATCTTCCCAGCCTAAATATTTCCACAGGCAGGTCACCCCCGTTTTTTCTCGCATCAATATCAACCACAAGGGTCGGCGGGATCCCCGGAAGAAGCTGTTTAACCATGTCAGGAAGGCCCATTAGTTTAGGGCACATGAATCTTCGCGGTTCTACACTGATATAGCGCGGAAGGAAAATATAGTCAACCTTTTTCGCATTCAAGTCAAGAACATGCCCTAAAAAAACTTTTACTGGCAAACAGGTATCATCCACTGCGCTTTTAATTCCATTATTTACGATCTTTTTATTTGTTTTCTGTGAAACGACTACTTCAACGCCCATATTTTCTAAAAATGTGCTCCAAAGGAGAAAATAATCGTAATATAAAAGAGCCCTTGGGATCCCCACCCTAACTCCCATAATAAACCTCCTTGCTTACTCCGTTATTATGTTAACTCCCAGGATTTTAATCGTATATTCCAGGGAATAATTGGCAAATGCCAGGGATATAATGGTAATTGCCAGGGAATATTTTACATTTACATTTATATGTATTTGTTGAACTAATTCACTTTTCTCCCGGCGGTGAAGTATCAGTGTCTTCTGTTCGTAAAAAACTGGGCCTGAACCCTTTGATAGGAACCGGTTTTCTTAATAATACATTTAAGAGAGATGAACCGTTAAACGGGATTAATGGCCACATATAAGGGACACCAAAAGAACGGATTAATACAAGTTTTACTGTGACAATAATTATACCGATCACAAAACCATAGATGCTGAATAAACCCGTGACCAGGAGTAAAAATAGGTGTACCAATCTGTTTGCCATGCTGAGTTCCCAACTTGGTGTGGAAAAAATTCCAATAGCCACAAGTCCAACATAGAGTAAAACCTCGGGCACAAATAAACCAACAGTTATAGCGATGTCACCGATTAGCAGTGCTGCTACCAGACCAAGCGCTGTTGCAAGTGGAGAAGGGACGTGAATGCTGGCCATTCGAATCAAATCCAGACCGATATTGGCAATAATAAATTGTAAAAAAAGTGGAACGGTAAAATCATCCTTTGGCCCGATAAACTGTATAACTTCAGGTAGCATTTCCTGATATTCCGCAAGCAGTAACCAGATAGGAATTAAAAGCACAGAGATAAAAAGACCCAGCAGCCTGACCCAGCGGATATACATGCCTACTATGGGGTTGTGACGAAACTCTTCTGCGTGCTGGATATGATGAAAATAAGTAACCGGCGCAATCATCACAGAGGGCGACGTATCTACAATAATACAAACGTGTCCTTCCAAAAGATGCACGGCAGTCACATCAGGCCTTTCCGTATAACGCACTTCAGGAAAGGGATTCCAGAACCCCTCAGTAATAAACTCCTCAACAGATTTTTCTGCCATAGGAAGACCATCGACATCTATTTTTAAAAGCCTGCCCCGAATCCTTTCAAGGATTTCCGGATTGACAATATCTTCTATATATACCAGCGCCACATCTGTCAGGGAACGGCTGCCAATTGTGATCGCTTCAACTCTAAGGTTGGGATCCCTCAATCTTCTTCTAATCAGCGTAACATTAAATATTAACGTCTCCACAAACCCGTCTCTTGAGCCGCGAGTTACTTTTTCAATATCAGGTTCTTCAGGCTGCCTGGCCGGGTATTCCCTGATATCTATGAGAATAACTTTATCTTCACCATCAATAAAAAAAGCAAGTGGACCTGCCAAAACCTGATCGAGAGCCATATCAAGGTCGTCTTCAGAAGACACATCCCCAAAAGGAAGAAACCTGGATGTAATCTTTTCAAACGTATTGGGAACAATGTCATCCTGTTTGGCACTCATCAGGGTTTGCATAATAAGTGTCATAAGTTCTGAATTTGTAAACCCGTCTATAAAAATAAAAGCTGCCTTTTTACGCCCAACTTTAAATTCACGTATAAGAACATCAAAACTTACGTCAATACCAAGTTTCGTACGGGAATATTCAATATTCTCCTCTATTTTTTGTGACACTGGTTTCTTTGCTTTAAACGTCATAAATACCTCTGTTCTTTAATTACTATTAGTTCAGACGAGTTTAACTACGTAAGCTTATTCAAGCTTCTATCGGTCAGGCAGTCCTTTACGCAAGTCTACAAATGTATCGCCGGCTCCCATTCTGACTACTGTCTCCTGACTCCTGAATACTATCTTTTCACTGCTATCCTTTTGGTTTGAAAATTAGTGCCATGAAAAACCCAAAAATAATTGCGGATGTAATACCCGTGGATGTCAATTCAAACATACCCGTTAGGACGCCTAAAATCCCCGAGCGGGATGCTTCGGCCATAGCACCTTTTACGAGAGCATTGCCAAAGCTTGATATGGGTAATAGGGCGCCAGCGCCAGCGAAATCTATGAGCCTGTCATAAAGCCCAAGCCCTCCTAAAATACCTCCTCCTACGGTAAATCCTGAAAGAATATGACCCGGCGTGTAGGGAGTCAAATCAAAAAGCAGCTGTCCAATCACGCAGATAAGGCCGCCAACCACAAAAGCAGTAAGATAGGTACCCAATTATATTTACACCTCTTTCCTTGATTATATTTCGAGAGAAACGGCATGGGCGATACCGGGAATTGTTTCCTGTTGGCAAAATGTTGTCGGACTGTGAAGAGCACCGGTAGCAACAAGCAAAACCTTTCGTAATTCTTTTTTCATCATCTGTTTATAAAAATGTCCCAGAAAAACTAGTGCTGAAGAAGCACACCCGCTTGCTCCTGCATCTACTTTCTGGTGTGGATAATATAGTAAAGTTCCGCAATCAGCATAGTTATGTTGAATATTAAACCCCTTGCTTGCTAAAATATCTTCATTTAATTTCATACCAATGCCCCCCAGATCTCCTGTTAGGATCAGGTTGTAATATGAAGGCTCCCTTTCCAGGTCCAGAAAATGGTTGTAGATTGTGTCAGCCGCTGCAGGAGCCATAGCCACACCCAGGTCGAAGGGATCTTTAATACCAGCATCTACTACTTTTCCCGTAGTAATCGATTCCACGCGCGGGCCTTCTCCTGCAGCTCCCAAGACAACAGCACCGGCACCTGTGACTGTCCACTGGGCATAACCGGGCCTCTGATATCCGTATTCAGTTGGGTAACGATACTGTCTCTCAGCGCCGCTATTGTGACTGGATGTAGCAATAAGAATATGTTTTGCGAAACCGCCTTCTATAATCATTGTTCCCAGGGATAGGCCTTCTGCAAGGGTTGAACAAGCGCCGTAAATTCCCAGGTAAGGAATAGCAAGACCTCTGGCACAAAAAGAAGCAGTAATAACCTGATTTAGAAGATCCCCGGCGATAAAATAGTCAATATCTTCAGGATAGATACCAGCTTTTCCAACCGCAAGGTGGCAAGCTTCTTCGAGCATATGGCGCTCTGCCCTTTCAAAACTTTTCTCTTTAAGGATGGTATCAGAATAATGTCGATCAAAAGCATCGGACAAAGGACCCAAACTCTCTTTTGGGCCAGCAACTGCTGCCGCAGAAACGAGCATAATATCCTTTTCTAAAATAACACTTTGTCTTCCTATTTTTTTTTCAGCATAGGTTTGCAAACGCTTGAATACCTCCTTAACAACCAAGACTTATTATTATCCCTTAACAATGAGTGAATGGACTGGCATAAAAAAACCAGGGAAAAGATGGAACTATCCCTGTGGCGCAGTGTTAATATGTTTAAAGCAAAGCAGAAATAATTCCTATCATGAATGCCGTTACTACTCCGAAAACTATTACAGAGCCGGCAAGTGAAAACATCTTTGATCCTGTCCCCAAAACCAAGCCTTCTCTTCTAAATTCAATCGCCATAGAGGCTACGGAATTGGCAAATCCAGTTACCGGAATTGCAATCCCTGCCCCTGCAACCTTTGCAATATCATCAAATACACCAAACCCTGTAAGAAGCGCTGCAATTAATATAATTGTTGCTACTGTAGGATTTCCCGCCTGTTCCTGTGGCACTCCAAAAGAAATATACATTCCAAGAATTAATTGTCCTATAACGCTAATCAGGCCCCCAAAAAAGAATGCATAAAGTATATTCTTTAGAAGAGGAGGTTTTGGTTGTCGAAGACGGTTCCAATCCCTTACCCAATTTTTTTCGACTAAAACATCTTTTTGCTTTTTTTTTGTTTTAATAAAAATCACCTGTCCTCGTTTTTCCTGCCCACGTGTCCGCACAAATGTCGTAATACTGCAGGCCCGGCGACGACCTGGACGGCAGTTTTCCGCCGGGGAAGTCATTTTTCAAGCGGTATGGGGACACACC
>JAUSPO010000146.1 GCA_030656575.1 Bacillota bacterium | reverse complement strand
ATCAGGTGGAGAGTCTACTCCACCTGATTGAAAAGTCCCACCTACGCTACGCTTAGAGGTGGGGGTCTTAAACCCAAAAGAAAAACCAAGATAAAAGAGCAATGCTCTATTTTGTTCAACCATCAACCCGGACCTTTTTATCCTTTCAGTCTGCATGTCAGATTCTCGGGATGAAGACTGCAGATGTGAGGGATACCAACACATCTTCGGAGGTGAAGGGAGAATCTGAAGCAGACACTGTTCGCACTTTTTCGTCATATTATGATGTCATTATTATGCGTCATCATCAAGCAGATTTTGCCCAACATATTGCCCACGTTCTCAATAATTCCAATAGGCCTGTTCCTGTTTATCTGGATCAGCATGGTGTTTCTTACAAATTGACGGAAGATTTTAGCAGTGTCTTGTCTGATGCGGATGCATTTTATATGACGCGCTTGCAGGATGAATGGGACGATAAAGATGGTGGGGATAAAAAGAGTATTAATGTTCAGGGTTACTCATTAACAAAAGAAAATATGAGCTTTTTGCAGCCCCATGCCATCGTAATGCATCCATTGCCCCGAAGACAGGAAATTTCTTCTAAGGTTGACAATGATCCACGGGCAATGTACTGGCGCCAAGTAAGAAACGGGATGTGGATCAGAGCCGCTTTATTAGCGATGATATTTGACGTTACGGATAATATTTTTCGGATTAAAGATACATTTGGTGAAAATGAATCGTAAAAAAGTCTGGTTGCAGAAGGATAATAATATGATGAGAGGAGCAGCCATGGAAATAGAATACCCTGAAATCGGAATATGTGGGCTTTCTTGCGTACTTTGCCCGAATTATAACACGAATACAAAAAGCCGATGTTTAGGGTGCAAAAGCGAAGATAGAATGGCTGTTGGGTGTCGCCGGAACGTCCCCAATATAAACCAAAAGATAATTATATTGCCTGGCATATTAGAGAAGTTTTCCGGGGACCGGAGAAGTATTCAGCAGGATAACTTAATGATAATTAAGAATGTATATCTGACCATAAGTTTTCCGGAAGCGGAAAATTTGATGTGAGTTTAGATTTGGTTTTGTTGGGAGGTTATTATTGATGCTGTCACCAAAAATGCTAAAAAAGTCATTTGCCAAAGTGGAGAAGGATAATTGGATGTTGCGGTCCTTTTTGAAGGGGCAGGATGAAGATGAGGTGGACAGGATTGTGAACGGCCTGCACCGGGAGTTGTTTGCCGGATACGACTGTGTGGCGTGTTCAAACTGCTGCAAAGTAATTGCGGCGAAGGTTGAGGATGATGAAATTGGTGCCATAGCAAAGAAGCTGGGTTTAACTGATGAAGAGTTTAAAGACAAGTAATATCTTAATGTTGATGAAACAGATGGAGGCTTTGTTGTTAAGCAAAAGCCATGCCCGTTTTTAACGGAAAAGGGCTGCTCCATTGATGAGTGCATGCCTTTGGGCTGCAAGGAATACCCTTTTACTGAAAAAAAGGAAGTATGGACGAGGTTAATCGCTCTTGTTGAAAACTGCGCTGTCTGTCCCGTTTTGTTTGAAATATTTGAGCGGCTGAAAAAACATTACAGGGATGAGTTTAAGCTTTTTAAGAAGGAGTACGGGCAATATTTTGATCTATAATTCTAGCTGGAGAGGAGAGAAGGTATGACTAAGAAGAAGGGCGGAAAGAAAAAGACCGGCATGCAAAAAGGGAAGGTAAAGGAACCTGTGAGACAAAAGAGCGGCATTTTCAGATTTGTTCCGATCGCTATTTTAATCATAGTGCTGATTTTGGCTGTGAGTTTATTGCTCAGGGGTGGGGACACAAGCAATAATGCAGGAGAGATTACGAGCGGAGAAGATTACGCGGATAAGCCGAAACCTGTGGTTACAATAGAAATGGAAACCGGTGCTCTGATCAAGGTGGAGCTGGATCCTGTAAACGCCCCCAACACCGTTAAAAATTTTATTGCTCTGGCAGAAGCAGGGTATTATGACGGACTTACCTTTCACCGGGTTATCCCCGGATTTATGATCCAGGGAGGATGTCCTGAAGGGACGGGCTTCGGTGGGCCTGGATATGCCATCAGGGGGGAGTTTGCCGCTAACGGTCATGCGAATGAGCTGGTGCACGGGCGGGGGGTTATTTCCATGGCCAGATCCCAATTGCCTGACACTGCCGGTTCCCAGTTTTTCATAACCGTTGCGGAAAGGCCGGACCTGGACGGAAAATACGCCGTTTTTGGAACTGTGATTGAAGGAATGGATAAAGTGGACAGGATTGTGGCAGTAACCACGGACCAGGATGACAAGCCGCTGGAGGATGAGCGCATCAGGCAGGTGAGGGTGGAGCAGTTTGGCGTGGTATACGGCCCGCCGCAAAAGATATGAACGGTATCAGTATCCCTGCTGCCGACCAAATTTTTTATTGTTGATGCAATACTAAAGGAGAGATGTTATGTTCAAAGCCATAATCTTCGATTTTGATGGAACGCTGGCGGACTCCTCGGAAGTAATGATGCTTGCCCTTCGCCGTATGGCAGGCAGGTATGATTATCCTGTACTTGGCCGAAAGGAATTGGAAGAATTAAAAATACTTCCCATTAAGGACAGATTTAAAAAAATGGGACTGCCTATTTACAAGATTCCTTTATTAATAAGGGAGATCAAAAAGACCTTCGTGGAAGAACAGGATTCCCTTCGCCCCTTTCCTGGTGTACGTGAAATGCTTCTTTTTTTAGCAGAAAGGGGTTTTGAGCTCTACGTCCTCTCCACCAACACCCGGGAAGTTATTGGCAACTTTCTTAAGACCAATGATATGGACGTGTTTGTCAGTATCAATTCATCGCCGGGTCTTTTCGGCAAACATCGCACCATGTTAAAATTGCTGCAAAAACAAGGTTTATCCAAGGAAGATGTTCTCTATGTGGGGGATGAACTGCGGGATATTGAAGCTTGCAAATCTGCCGGCATCAAGGTTTTGGCTGTCACCTGGGGTTTTGACTCCCCAACCATGCTGGAAAACGGGAACCCTAATTATATTGCACACACTCCGGAGGAAATATTAGAAATAGCTGATGGACAGCCTTGATGTTATCTGGAATGATAGATTGGGAATCTTATTGTTTAAACGAGGAGTACGGGCATTATTTTGCTTTATAATTAGTTGCGCGAAGTTTGCCGGGGATGTACCGTTCGGCTGGGAAGAATTAATTACGGGGATAATGCCAGAATCGTAGATTGTCAGGATGACCGGACGGGAGAAACGTCCCCATGTCTGCCATACCCATGTCTGCCATAAAACCCGCCAGCTCTCCTTTAACGTTTCCATATAGTTGGAAACATTGCGCAGCCCGAAAGAGATTGTTGCATAACGAAAGTGGTTGTCTTCTGGATAATTTTGGGACACAATATAAATTATTGACTGTGAAAGACTACGCTTTTTTCATGTAAATATGCCTATAATAGCAAGAGTTGGCTTAACAAAACAATGAGATGCCAGGGGTGATAATATGGAACAGGATAGGATTTGTTTTTATTGCAATTATTATTTTTCTGGTACAGAAGATTTTGAAACAGGTTTAGGCGTCTGCCTGAGAGATGAACTATTTGAGCCCTTTATTGAAGGTATTATGGAAAGTTCAAGCTTTGCCTGCTGTTACGATTTGTATCTTGAAAAAAGGTTTGATGGGGGGAAAGCTGCATGCTCAGATTTTGAGGAAGCAGAGATTATTGAAATATTCGATGAAGATGACATTAATGGGATATTGATGAGGGAGACTTTAAAAAGCCAAAACGTCGATGGAATTGTTAAACAGCTGGATAGTTCAGATAGTGCAAAATTTGAAAAGGCAGTAACATCGCTTTCAGCATATATCGTCATGGGTAATAATAATGCTTATGAAGGTTTGCTAAATTATTACAATGAATTGCCCTCTGCAGACAGCCTGCAGGATGTACATATTAGGGTGAAAGTAGTAAATGCTCTTGCGCAAAAGGATCCTGAGATAAGAACAATAAGTGCATTTATTAATGAACTCAGTAGGACGCCATCCAATAACACAACGAGACAGTTATATACAGAGATACTTAACATATTAGGCAGATGTCCGGTGGAAATGGTTAAGGAACCGCTTTTGCAGTTGCTTGAAAAAAGGCAATACAGTTTTCGGATGAAGAAAAAGATAGATGAACTGCTTTATTTGAATAATTTCGAAACATTTTAATAAATATCTGGAGAAGATGTTAGTCGTCTAACCTTTTGGGATGAGGTTAAATATTTCTAAACCGGGAACTCAGGGTCTTGATTCATTTGGATGAATTATTTTAGGCTTGGCAAAAGAGATGAGGGTGACCGGTTATTTAGCCAATATCTGCAGGAAACCCTGACCTGGGGGTGGGGCTGGATCGGCTGGTCGGATGAATACTGGCATTTTGCAGAAAAGGAGCATAAGAACAGCGACAGGGCAATCCATTTTTTGGAAAAGGCGCTTAAAATAGATGGATTGAAAACCGGGACGATGTTTTGGATAGATTAGAGGAAATTAATGTGTATCTTGGAATGCCCGAAGAAGACGGGGATGCAAAAAAAATGGAAAGTAATCAGGGAACTCCAATATGCATTGTAGGGTTATTATTGAATAATTTCGGGAGAGATGAAGAAGGTAACGGAAAGGAGGAAACAGATATGGAAAATTCCATGGAGATAATAAAGAAACGGGAATCCATTCGCACCTACGATGAGGCTAGTCCGGTTGATGAAGCGGCCCGTTCCTGGCTGGAAGAGTGCATGAAAGAAAACGGGGTTGGTCCCTTGGGAAACGCTGTGCGTTTTCGCCTGCTGGACCTGGGGAAAGTGAGCCGGGACGAGCTTCGCCAGCTGGGAACTTACGGAGTGATCCGGGGTGCGGGCCTCTATTTACTGGGGGCTGTATCTGAGGGAGCGGGCGGTATGGAAGACCTGGGTTTCTGCATGGAGCGGATCATCCTGGAGGCTACCGTTCTGGGATTGGGTAGTTGCTGGCTTGCGGGGACATTCCGCAGGAGTTCTTTTGCGCGGCAGATGGAGTTATCGGAGGGCGAACTGCTGCCAGCCATCTCCCCCATTGGCTATGCTGCGGCTAAGAAAAGTGTGATCGAGAGGATGATGAAAAAGGGGGCCGGTTCTCGCTGGCGCAAACCCTGGGGCGAACTCTTTTTTGCCGCGGACGGAAAGAGCCCCCTGGCGGAAGCAGAGGCAGGGATCTACCGGGATGCCCTGGGGGCGGTACGCCTGGGACCTTCCGCCAGCAACCGCCAGCCCTGGCGGATTATTAAAGACCGGGAAGGGCGTTTTCATCTCTACCTGCAGGAAAACCGTTTTTTCAACCGGGCGTTGGGCAAAGTTCGCATTCAGAACATAGATATGGGGATTGCCATGTGCCACTTCTCCCTGGTTGCCACGGCAAAGGGTATGCCCGGGAGATGGGTGAGGGAGACACGGACAGAGGATTTCCCGGGTTTGACACACATAGCCGGCTGGCAGGCAGGTAATAGAATGGCAAATTGATTTCCACTCAAAGGAACGAGCTTCATGGTCGGGAACTTGCATTGATTTATTCAGCAGTATCGTCGGGTAGCGTTCTGCACCCGGGAAGAATTAATTACGGAGGTGTTTATGTTGGCAGATATCGGCGAAACATGTTTTGAACGTCTCAATATTGATGATTGCGATGATTGGAAAAAAGAACAGTGGGAACAGTCCAGTGTTTTGTTTGATGCTTTTTTTAAATACTTGAAAGAAGAAAAGGGTCTTAAAGAGGAAATAGCTGGTCAAAAGACTAACATGGCGGTTTTTTTTGTCATGGATTTTCTGTTTGTCTATTACGATGCTGCAGAGGATATCCGCAACGTCGATGATTATGCAATAAAAACATTTTTAGGCAACTGGTACATAAGGAAATTTATGTCGCCAAAGGTTACGGAAATGAACAAGTTTCTACGGGCTATTGCTGACTTCTATACATTCCTACAAAAAAGAGGGTTTATTGGTAAGGACTGTTTGCGAGAAATTAAAGAGACCTGCAAGGATAAAGAGTGGTTTGCGCAGCGGCTGAAATCATATTTTGACACGACTGAGGATGAATTTGAAGATTGGATTGATGAATATGATTACCGGATGATGTAAAAAATCGGAAGTGAAGGAGGGGGTATTTGTTATGTCCGGTCATATAGTATGCTCTAATCAGTTGCAGCAGCTTTTGGTCTCTGTTTCCAAACATTTTTACCTCCAGAAGAATGGTTTGTTTAAGTACCAGGAGAAGCCATTGCAGGTAAGTACGGCAAACGTCTGGAAGTCGAAAAAGAGACATCTGGTCTATTATGTGCTGCTGGACCGTTTCAGTGGCAACTTTTTTTATGAGGTTGCTGTTTCCAGTTCTTTGATACCCCTGGCGGATTTTTTACATTATGCCTGGTGCGCGGAGAAGGAAGACGATCACTTCCATGGTATGCCTGAAGTAATCTCTGTGCCCAAGCTAATTTCGCTGCCGGGGCTTTCCGCAGGGTTAAGGGGACTGGGCGTGGAGGTTATCCATCCAAGCAGCGGTTTTGCTTCCGGCATACACATTATCAAGGAACTTGAGGACAATATTGCCTTTTATCTCGGCCAATTATCCATACAGTCACTGGAGGCGTTGCGGCGTCTCAAAAAGAAAGTCTACCGCTATAAACTGCAGCCTTACAGCGGTGAGGACAAGATTCTCAAATGGCGGGAAAATCTCCCTCAGGGTCACCCCAGGGCTGTTGGCCCTTACCATGAATTTAAGCAGTATTTTCCTGAGCCCGGGGAGGAAACTCCCGGCAGCCTGATGCTGCGCTCTGAATCACCCCAACAATATCCTGCAGAGAGGCCGCCCTTGCGAACTTTTTTTGACGAACCCATAAGCGATGTTAAGTATGATCCTGAGAAGCTGGATAAAGCGCAGGATTACGTCTTCGAAGCTTGGAATAAAGACTACCGGCAGGATTTGATTGGAATGGCTTGTAAGGCATTAAGTATATCTCTCTATTGCGCAGATGCCTATAACTTACTTGCCTGGGAAAGTCGTGATCTGCAGGAGAAATTGTTTTTGTTTAAAAAGGGGATTACGGCAGCTGAGCTTTCTTTGGGGGAGCTTTTCTTTTGGGAAAACGAAGGGAATTTTTGGAACGTAATTGAGGCAAGGCCTTATATGCGCTCACTGGAAGGTTTGGCTCGCTGCTACTGGGAGATGGGAGATCTGGAACAGGCGATTGAGTTATTCTATGAGCTGTTACGTTTAAACCCCGGTGATAACCAGGGGATAAGGTATCTCCTGGCTTGCTCTCTTCTGGAAGGGGGCAGGGACGCAGAGTTTGCCGAATTTATCGAAGAACACGGAGACGAGGCGTCCTGCTTTATGGTTTACAGCGAGGCCCTGTGGGCTTTTCGCACTGGTGATCCGTGGAAAGATGGCCGTTTACGGGAAGCCCTTGCCGAAAACTCTTATGTGCCTCCTTATCTACTGGGCGAAAAATGGGTTCCTTACCGACTGCCTGCCAGTTACAGTCACGGGAGTGAGGAAGAAGCGGTTTTGTATGCAAAAGAGGCCCGGGCGGCCTGGAAGAACAATGCAGAAGCGCTGGTGTGGCTGAAGGAAATGACGGCTGCTTTTAACGGGGAGCCTTGAAGTTTTGTTAACATGAGGCTACTATACAGGATAGTGGTCAATATTAACTGACCACAATTTAAATAAGTGAGAGCACCAAATGGTAGGTTGCCAGGAGTATCCGGACGGGAGAAACGTCCCCGTGTCTGCTTAGAACTTGAAATTTTGAGGAGGAAAGGTATGGCAAGACGAAGGCCGGAAAGAAAAAGTCTGGCATTGCAAAAGGGAAGGTAAAAGGAACCTGTCAGGAAATTTTTTGATGTTGATGCAATACTAAGGGAGATATGTTATGTTCAAAGCCATTATCTTCGATTTTGATGGAACGCTGGCGGACTCCTGGGAAGTAATGATGCTTGCCCTTCGCCGTATGGCAGGCAGGGAGGTTGAGTGAATATGGATTTATTTATGGCTTTAATATTTATTGGCGGCATGGGGTTGGTGTTCGGCGGCCTGTTGGCCGCTGCTGCTAATTACTTCGCTGTTGAAGAAGATACCCGCGTGGAAATAATATGTGATCTTCTGCCAGGGGCTAACTGCGGAGCCTGCGGTTTCCCCGGCTGCTACAAATTTGCGGAAAATATTGTGGCCGGTAATGTTGACGTAAGCAGTTGTGCTCCCTGTGGAAAAGGGGTGGCTGAAAGCATATGTGAGGTTATGGGTGTTGATTCTGCCGCCTCCAAAGCGAAAAAGGTTGCGGATGTTTACTGTCTGGGAAGCGAGGATGTGGCTCCGACCAAATTTAAATACCATGGCGTCAGGGATTGCAAGGCGGCCATGGCATACGGTGGTGGTTTTAAGGCTTGTACTTACGGTTGCCAGGGATTGGGCACCTGTGCAGATAGTTGTCCCTTTGATGCGCTGCATATGGGTGCCAACGGGCTGCCGGTTGTTGACCTGGAGCGCTGTACCGGTTGCAGTATCTGTGTGAAAGCCTGCCCATGAAATATTATACGAATTGTGGATGCTGACCGTATTGGCAAATACGTTCCCTGCAACTCCAGGGACAAGGGGAAGATCGTGCGTCAAGTCTGTGAGGTGGGCTGTACCGGGGATAAAGCCTGTGTCAGGGCCTGCCCCCGGGATGCCATTGTTGTTGAAGATAATCTGGCTGTGGTCCATAGCAGCAAGTGTGATGATTGCGGCAAGTGCGTGGAAGCATGCAGGCGCAGGGTTATAAAAGATGTGGTAAAAGCACACCACGCCCGCGTACGGAAAAGCAATTGCGTAAAGTGAATTCGTTTCAGCAAAGCTGAAACATCAGGGAATCAGGTGGAGAGTCTACTCCACCTGATTGAAAAGTCCCACCTACGCTACGCTTAGAGGTGGGGGTCTTAAACCCAAAAGAAAAACCAAGATAAAAGAGGCTGTTCACAGAGATGCTGTGATATAATAACACTGAGGTGAAGGTATTTGAAAAAGTATAACTTTACAATTCTTATTGAGAAAGACGAAGATGGGATTTATATTGCATCGGTTCCTTCCGGAAATCAGACAGAAAGGGAGCCATAAGCAACTATTATTCCATTTCACGGTGAATCCCTGATGCGTCAATAGGGCCGTCACCAGCTTTCCCTTTATCTTTTTTTTTTAGAATTAACCAGGAAATCATACATATCTTCCAAATCCTTGAACCCCATTTGTTTGGCTTGCTGTTTTGCAGTTCCCGGCAAGATTTGAGTGCCGTCTCCATGATCATGGATGTAGGTTTGCCAAAAGTGACCTTCAATGTCAGCGCCATTCCACTTTTTTGCATTTATTTTCTGGAGTCCTAGCCTTTTTGCGATTGTCTTAATATGGCCTGTTGTAAATCGGTATGGCATTCGGCTATTACCTCCATAACTTGATTAATATCTTTATGTTTAGCAATTCTACGGAGGTATGGATAATGATGTTTTCTGTTTTCAATTTGTCTGAAGAAATCAATTCTTGTAAGATAGTCTTGAGCATACTCCATTAAGTTTTCGGCAAGATCTTTTAATGCATTGAACAAAGTTGGAGCATCTCCGTGAATTAATAGCTCCTCTATGGAAATAGTGTAACCGTTGCCATCAGGGTCTTTTTCAATTACAGGATAGAATTTATAGGCTCTATCCAGTATTTCTTCGAAAAGTTCTGTAGAGATGATAGAAACTTTACCAGAGTTAGAACTCTTAAAATTGGTTGTAATAATTTCAAAACCATTTGCTGCTTGACGGACGATATTTGGAAAGTCTTGCTTTGCTTTACTGATAGATTTTTCTTCTAAAAAGGTCATTTGGCTCACCACCTAAATTTGTTAATTATATTATAAGACAATATGACCAAAATGTCCATAATTGGGCGAAATTCAGGGAGCTGTTTTTTTAGCTCCCTGTTGAACTTTTCTCTGACCATGATACTCTTATATATAGAGAGTAGTGAGGTGATTGTGTGGAAACAGAGCTGTTGGTTAAGAAGGCAAAGCAGGGAGATAAAGATGCACTGGTAGAATTGATTATGCAGCAAAATCAGGGATATTATAAACTTGCTTACGCATTTTTAAGCAATAAAGAAGATGCCCTGGATGCCGTGGAAGATATGATCGTTATTTTATATGAAAAAATACACCAGTTAAAAAAAGTAGATGCCTTCCACTTCTGGAGCAAAACCATTTTGGCTAATTGCTGTAAAAGGCGATTAAGAAACAGAAATAAAATCATTTTGTACGATTCTCTTGAAGAAGAACCTTATGAAAGTAATTATAAACAAAGGGAAGATCACCTTTTATTAGAAACGGTTTTAGGGCAATTACATGAGAAACATCAGGAAGTGATCCGGCTTCGCTATTTCCTCGATTTAGATTATGAAGCCATATCCCGTATTTTAAAAATACCGCTTGGAACGGTGAAATCCCGCCTTTCCACCGGCCTTAAAAAGCTAAAAGAATCCCTGGGAGGTGAAGGCTAATGGAAAAGATTGAAAGCATGCTAAGAGAGAGGAAAAAGGTTTTGGATGAGATGGCAGTGCCGGAAGAGCTGGAAGCAAGATTATCCCGGGCATTGAAGGAACGGAAACCTGTAAGACGGAGAAGCCATAACTGGATGGCAAAGGCCGCCGCTGTTTGTCTGGTTGTGTTCCTTGTGGGATATAACTTTAATACGCTGGCCTTCTACGGCAAGAAATTAATCGGCTATGACCAGGTGATGACCGGTACTTTAAGAGAGTTAAATGAGTTGGGTAAAGGGCAGCTAATCGAAAAAAGCCATACTTTTGATAATGGCGTATCTGTTACATTGGACGGCATTATGCTTGACGAAAGCCAACTCCTTGCGTTTTATACGGTTCATGATCCGAAGGGTGAGGTCAATTCAATGAATATTCATCATCATATCCAATTTAATGGATTTTTCGGTCGCTACATAATGAGAGGCGGGCAGGGGGAATCGAATGAAGACAATACCCGGATAAAATGGCTGATGAGCTTTGAGCCTCCCTTCTTCCTTGAACGAACGCTGCATTTTAGATTTCTCTTATTAGATGGCGGCACCATGGAGGAGGGGGTAATATCCTTTAAGTTGGACAGGGAAAAGGCGATGGGGACTACTTTGAAAAAGAAGATCAATCAAACCGTTGAGCTTGAGCATACAAAGGTAAAATTTGATTCTATTCTAGCCTCGCCCACTCGGACCGTTATTTACGGATCCATACAAAACATTTTGGAACTGGCAAAAGATCAGCTCAGTGGAGAGCGGCTCATGATGAATAACCTTAATATAAAGCTAATCGCCAATGATCACGAAGTGATAAAACAGCAGGGGGGTAGGATGAGTACAGATACAAGAGGCAAAACCTTTGAGCAGTCGTTTGACGCTCTTCCTTCGGATTTGCAATCACTTCGCATCCAAATAGAGAGTATTTCCGTTGACCGAGATGTAAACGAGGAGGTTAATCTTCTTCATCAGAACCGGGTCATGGAAATCCTTGGCCAGCATCTGGAGATAAATGATGTTTATGAATTAAATGGAAGCACCTTCGTCACTATCACAACTGACGAAAGTACGGTCCTTACAAGAGTTTTGCTGATGGTTGACGGGAGCAGGATCGAACTGGAGAAAACTGTTACGGATGATTACGATAAGCTGCCTGAAGGTGGAATACGACATACCCGGACATTGCATTTCCCGGGAACAGGTGAGGAACTTGTCCTGCTCATTGAAAGGATTACTTTCACAGAATCGTATAATACGATCTTGGAGATTCCCGTGAATTAAACACTGCCATGACTATTCGGAGTGGGGCTGTCCCAAAGTATATAAAATAGGGGCAGCCCCACGTTTCATTTAAGCATCTGGTCTTGGACTTTTTCTAATCCCCTAACAGCAAATGTTTTACCTAACTCATTAAAGAACCAAAGTTCTTTGAAATCATTTAGAATATGCCAGTATTCCTGGGGATTAATACCAAATCTTTCTGCATCGATAGAAAATCCTCTTGGAGAAAAACGAAATAATTTATCGGCGTCTTTGACAATTTTTTCTTCTAAGGTGAGTGGATTTTTGCCTGAATCATGATTTTTTATGATACGGCATATTTCTTCTCTTTCTTGATTTCCCAAAGGTACTTCTTGTAAGAGCTTTTCTGCAATTTTTGCCCCTTTAACTTCATGAATACGATTAATCTTTAAATCTACGTTTTTTGGGCCAAAAGCTTGCAGGTGCAGTTCCTCTGGAACTGCACTCCAACCAACATCGTGAAGAATAATTGCGGGAAAAATGATCTCTTGGCTTCCCCCCAATTGTTTTTGAAGTTCTTTGGCAAACGAAAAAGATGCTTCAGTATGCTCCTGGTTGCTTCTTACCGATAGATAAGGTCTGGCCAGATCAAATAGCTTCTTACATAATTTCTCCATATCTGTCTCCTTCAGTAAGCCACTGGTTAAAAAGGTTCTTAATAAACTTTTATTTTTCCAGGATGTATACTACCCCCATATTGCCATCCACACAAACCCGTTGGCCTGTTTTAATTCGTTTGCTCCCCTCAAAAACGTTTAAGACCACAGGTATGTTATATTCCCTGCCAACGATAGCAGCCTGGGATAGACTTGCTCCTCTATCAACGATAACACCTTTTAGAAGGGAAAATGCAGGTGTCCAGCTTGGATAAGTGGAAGGGGCCACCATAATCTCGTTCTCTTTTATTTCGGCGAGGTCTTCGTCAGTCCTTACGACCCTGGCGGGACCTTCAGCAATTCCGGGTGCACCGGGCACTCCGTAAAGATCAGCTTTTAGGTCAGGTTTGGGAACGGGAAAAGAGCCTACGACAACCTTTAGCACGATTGGATCATTGGATTTCAGCATTAGATCCATAGCTTCCGCTGTGTTGATAGTAGAGATCATGGGCAGTTTTTCCTGGTCACACCACTTTGCCCACTCCTGCTGCCGTTCCTTGACGATAGGTTTTAAATTGCAGTGAGTTGGCTGTACTGCAGCTTTACGAATCTCGTCGGGAATTAAAAAGAGGATATCATCAACCTGTGAAATGGAACCTGCTTCTTTTAACCTTTTTCCCCATTCCATTAGGACTTTCCTCAGTAAGGCATGGGTGTAGAGATCAAGATAGACGTTGTGTTCCTCGCTAAATGCGCTTGATTTTTGGGCCAGCTTCATAACTTCTGTAAACCATTTCCTTTTGGAAAGAGGAATTTTTTCCAAAAGTTTTTTTTCTGTGGCCGTGCGTTCCAGAGCTAGTTTTTCCCTTTCTTTATCCAGGACGAATTGTTCTTCTTTTTTTTGCAGGTAAAGCTTTACGTAAACCAATGCAGGAGTAGGGTCCTCGACCCAAAGAGGCAGGTTAAATTCAAAGGATTTGCGGTTGGCCTGCCAACCGCTTTCCTGTAAAAACCTTTTAAACTCACCCAGCCATTTTTTTCCTTCTGCTGTCTTGTCTAAAGCTTCGCAGTAATCCTTCGGGTCAACAGTTACAAAGAGGTTACTTAAACCTGCTTTACGCGCCTGGCGGGAAAACTCCCAGATTTTTTTATCCACTTGAAAGACTTTATTATCGAAACCTCTTATGAGCGTATGAAAATCAGAATGAGTATCATCTATGCCCAGGAGTTCTTTGCACATACTTTCAAAAAGGATAAAAACACCGAATACGACATACATCATGTAAAAATGAATTTCCCACATTCTTTTATTTAACTCTAATGTTTTCTCAAAATGTTCTAACAGTTCAATGTTAGAGGCGGTCTTTTCTTCAAAAATTTGAATTTCTTCATAACGGCTGAGCATCTCTTTTATAAAACCAAGCCACTCTTTATCATAATTTTCGATAAAAGGAAGAAGGTTTTTCTTAAATTCAATTTCTCTTTTCCAGATCTCTTTGGGATCATCCACAATTAACATTGTAAGGTAGCCACATCCGTCTTTTAATCGCCAATCCCAACCTTTACAGTTTGGCAAAGGCAATTTTTCCGCTGCCCACTGCATGCCGTGACGACAGTAATTTATCCAGAACCAGGCGACCATGGGTGTCCATGGAGGGACCGCATGTGTGGGATCCAGAAACCATGCTTTATGATGTTGTAGGTCCAGTTCCTCGTTGAACTCAAAAGGAGTAATACTGTACTTCATTTATTCTCCCCGACCTTTCTTTTTCATTATTTAGGAAAGGATAAAAGTATAATTATTTTTACCATATTTAAAAACAGTCAAGAACAGATAGAATGGGTTAAAAAAAAATGAATTGTTGTCCAAAACAGTCAATAGTAAAACCATAATTAATACTCAGTTAATTTTAAGGCAAGCTGAAGGCTGAGACGTACTTCGGGGTCGTCCAGATCAAAGCCCATAAATTCCCTTATTTTTTTAAGCCGGTATTTTAAGGTGCTGGAGCTTATAAAGCTGTTTCTGGCAGTGGATTGTATATTGAAATTATTCTTAACAAATTTGCTTAAGGTCATTATCAATTCGGATCCATATTTTTCATCATATTCGACCAGGGGCCCAAGAATATGGTTAACAAAATCTACCAGCTTGTCTTGTTCGACCTCAAAAAGAATGGATAGAACCCCTAAATTTTCAATATCTACCACTCTATCCCGCTGTTTAAGGTTGCTCATAATACTTATACACGATCTTATTTCCCGATAAGCTACAGGGTAATGGTTTAAATTATTTCTGCAAATTCTTCCTGCGACCATATAAATACCCTGCTTGGTAAAAGTGTCCTTTAGGGATTTTAAGAGCTGGTTTAGCAGTCCATTTATTTCCTTTTTTTCCCAGTACTTATCGGTAAAGCTTAAAAAGATAATAAGAACTTTATCAAACATTAAAACTTTACTGCTGGATGTCCGGGATTTAATAAATGTTCTAACGTGATGATAGAGAAGTTCCCAGGAAGTATGCATTTCATTTTTAGTATCAAAGCTTTCAATTGATAAACCAATTAATTGGTAAATACCGTCCAGGCAAAAACCCACCTTGTTTGCTTGTGTGATCAAAACTTCTGTACCGGTATATTTTCCTGATAAAAGCAAATCAAAAAAATTAAAGCGGTATTGAAGTTGGGCTTCCTGCTCCTTTAATAGCTCCAGGGAAATAATTCTAGCTCCTTTTTCCAGTATGGCTTTTTGCTTTTTATCCAATGGTTGATGTCTTTCAACAGCCCATAAATCACCTAACTTTTTTTTTGCAGCCTGAAGGGGTATATAAATATGATTATTCGTTTCATTATTTTTTTTACGCATCCGCTGTAGTAGGTTTTCTGCCCGCTCTTTGTTTAAGTTAGAAATAATAATATTTTCACTTTCATCAGTGATCACCATGTACGTTTGGGTTATTTCTCCCAGTTTTCGTACGATTGACAAAATCCCCTGCCCCTGTAAAATGCAATCTAAGAATTCTTCAGTTTTTCCAGAGATAATAGAAAGCTCATCCATAGTCTCCTGAAGATAATCCTGTTCCTTTTTCATGGCTGATGTTTTTTGTTTTAAGTGAGACAATTCTTCGGTTATATGTAATTGTTCTAATTTTGTTCCTGAAAAGTATGTCAGCAATTTGAGCTTTTCTATGGTTTCGTTATTAATTTTGTTATCTGTAATGATGACCATTACATTGGCAATTGTTTTTTCAACGGTCACTGGAACGGACAAAAAACGTAAAACGCCTATCTGAGGATCTGTTTCTGATTGTATAAAGGAATCGCCAAAATGGAGGGCTTTGTCTACCAGAGCTTTAATGAGGGAATTGTACCTTTGCGTAAAAATGGATTCATTGCCTACATACTCCTCAAGGACTATTTGTCTTTCCGTTCCGATGTGAAAAAGGGCAGTGTATCTGGCTTTTACGAGTCTGTGAGCATAATAAATGAGCTTTCTTAAAAGCAATTTTTCTTCCCCTTGTCTGTACAGTTGACCAAAACAATCTTGAAGTAATCTCCGTTGGAAGTCTCTTTCCCGTTCTTCTGCCAATAAGTTGGAGAGATCTTTTTTAACGTGGGCTGTATAATCTTCAAAAAACCAGCGGTTCTTAACTTCAGGGGGCCATTGACTTACCGGACGAATTTCATAGGTACAAGATGAAGAAGATCCTGTTGCGGCACATTCAGTTTCAATACAGAGAAGTTCTTCATTAAATACGCAAGATGCAAACCCGGAAGCATACCCGGTTAGGCTCCAGCAAGCTGCTTCCCGGGCTAATCCGTGATATTTAAGATGCTGTTCCACCTCGTAAGAGTTAAACCAACTCCCACTCATTTTTTCTAAGGTGCCGTCTTTTGAGAACTCCAAGAGCTGGTTTTTAGCGAGTACAATACCTTCTATACAGTGAAAAAACGGTCCCAGCAAAATACTAATATCCCTGTTTTTTATTGTTTCTGCAATCGGAATGGCATCATTGGCCCCGCATTCATACCCGAAGCGGAAAATAATTTGTCTTGCAATCTCTTCCCCCAAGGAAAAAATCAACTCTTTACGCAGGTGGCCGAAGGCATCAGCTGGAAACATTATCCTTCTTGTTCCAAGCAGGTTAATGGTCCCCTCGTTGGAAAGAAAGTCGATATCATAACCTTGCTTATTTTCTACTTCTTCTGAAGCGCTTAAGTTGGTGCAATGTACATTAACTTTATAAGTACCCAGATCGTTGGATGTAGATATTTTTATCACCCCCTTCAATGCGGTTAAGTTAAAAAAATATAGATAATATTAACTATATTTAAAATATATTAACATAAATACCGAATTCAAACAACTAAAACTTTCCTTTTTATAACAGTTGGCTGAAATAGGCCAATAAATTGAAATTTTTTATCTATTTTATACATTTATATTACTTCTATGTTCTGCTAACGTGATAAATGATTATTTAAGACATTTTTATCTGAATTGAGGTGAGCTGGATTGTCTTATTTACCCGGACATGTATTAAGAATAAACCTTTCTACAAAAGCAGTGACTCTGGAAGCGGTAAACTCTACGTTCATGGAATTAATGTATGGCGGGCGCGGATTGGCTGCGGCTTATCTTTATAATGAGGTTAAAGCAAAAGTAGATCCTTTAAGCAGTGAAAACAAGATATTCATGGCTCCGGGTTTACTGGCAGGGACAGGGGCACAGGGGCTGTCCCGTTGGGTGGTTCTTACCAAAAGTCCCCTTACTGGTTTAATTGGAAGGTCAGTGATCGGTGGCTCCTTTGGAGCATATTTAAGGTTTGCTGAGATTGAACTGTTGATTATTGAAGGAAAAGCTGATCAGCCCAGTTATCTGTATATCTCCAAAGAGAAAGTGGAAGTGCGGGAAGGAAAAGAGCTATGGGGCCTCACTACGGGAAATACTGAAAAAAAATTGCAGGAGCGATATGGTAAACAAGCAAAAATTGCCACTATCGGACCGGCAGGCGAAAGACAGGTTCTTTTTTCAGCAATTTTGCATCAAAAAAGGGCAGCAGCCCGCTGCGGTGTAGGTACTGTTATGGGAAGTAAAAATTTAAAGGCTATTGTATTGGATATTGCTCCCAAGCGGCTCCCTCTGGCTAAGCCCCAAATGTTTAAAGAAATGCTGAGTGAGCAGATTACCCGTTTAAAGGGGAATTCACGCCGAAAAGCTCTTTCCAGGGAAGGTACGTCTTTTATGGTGGAGATGGCCGTTGAGTTGGGAATGTATCCTGTACGCAACTTCCAATCGGGGAAGCTGGATGGAGTGGAAAATCTGTTTGCCCAAAGTTTTCAAGAATTCAAAGTCCGCAATAAAGGATGTTTCCATTGTATGACAAAATGTGGTCAGGTTTACCGCGTGCCAACAGGTAAGTTTCAGGGGTATGAGAGCGAAGGGCCGGAATATGAAACGATCTGGGCTTTTGGAGGACAGGTGGGCAATACGGATCCGGCAGCGATAATTGCCTTTGACCACCTGTGTGATGAGCTTGGTCTGGATACCATCAGTGCCGGTAATGTGATTGGTTTTGCATGTGAACTGCTGCAAAGAGGTATTCTTTCCAGAGAACAATTGGGGGGAATTGACCTCGAATGGGGTAATGTAGATGCTATTCATGCTTTGATTCGCCAAATTGCCATTGCTGAGGGGATAGGGTCTCTGTTAGGAAAGGGTGTGCGCAAAGCAGCGGAGATTATTGGCAATGGAGCGGAAGAGATTGCCATGCATGTTAAAGGTTCAGAGCTTCCCGCATATGATCCCAGGGCTATAAAAGGGTACGGACTTAGTTATGCCACTTCAAATATTGGAGGCAACCATATGTATGGAAGGCCCAGGCCTGAAATTTACGGAGCTAAAGACGGTTTTGGCTGGACCGAGGAAGGAAAAGGGCAGATGGTAGCCCAAGTTCAGATCCGCCAGGCTTTTGAAGAGGTGCTTATTTGCTGTACCTTTGGTATGTCTGGAATGGATGATTCTCTGCTTTCCCAGCTAATCATGGGGGCGACAGGCTGGGAAGAACTGGGGGATACAGGAGAGTGGGAAAAAATAGGGGAGAGAATCATAACCCTGGAAAGGCTCTTTAACTTGCGGGAAGAGTCAGAGGGCAGCCGGGATCAACTGCCAAAAAGGTTCTTCAAAGAACCGCTGCGGGAAGCAGGGTTTTCCTCAGGACAGGTAATTCAATCTTTGGATAAACTCTTAGCCGAATATTATGACTACCTGGAGTACTCCAATGAAGGGGTGCCTGGTTTTGAAAGGATTAAGGTTTTGGGTTTGGATAAAATTATTGGGGATGATCAGTAATGCCCGAATCGATGGTAGTAATTATTGGTACCCTGGATACAAAGGGAGATGAGCTGAAGCTTTTACAGGCTCAGATACAGCAGTTTGGGTGCAAAACCATGATTTTGGATCTGAGTACCGGGGGAGATCCCGCCTTTAGCCCGGATATTAGTGCTGCGCAGGTTGCTTGCGCTGCTGAAGGAAATTTGCTGCAGATTCAGCAAAGCAGGGATACGGCCTGGGGGTCCCTGATGATGATTAAAGGAGCAATAAGGATCCTGACCGATTTATTAAAAGAGGAAAGGCTGGGTGGTGTAATCGGTATCGGGGGTGCCAGTGGAACGACAATGATTACAACGATTATGCACAGTCTCCCCTTTGGTTTACCGAAATTAGCTGTTTCCAGCACAGCAGCCATGCCGGAATATGCGGGCCGTTATTTTGGGACAAAGGATTTGGTTCTTTTTCACTCGGTTGTAGATATTAGCGGTACAAATACTTTGGTCAGAGATATCCTGTCAAGAGCTGCAGGATGTATGGCCGGGATGGTAAACGCTTCCTCGTTAAGCGCTGATTTATTAAAAACTGCTAACACCTCCTCTCGCGTAGCAATGAGCGAATTTAAATTCTCAGATTATTGCTGTAATTATATTCGTCATGCTTTGGAGAAAAAGGGATTCGAAGTCATTGCTTACCACGCCCAGGGGATTGGAGACAGGGCCATGGATGAGGCTATTGAGCAGGGGTTGTACATAGGAGTTTTGGATATTGTACCTGCAGGGCTTTCAGAGGAGTTGTTGGGAGGAAATAGGGCTGCCGGGAAAAAACGCCTGGAGGCCGCGGGTAAAAATGGAATACCACAAGTTGTAACGCCATGTGGCTTTGACATGATCAGCTGTGGGCCGCTCGAAAGAAAGGAAAAGGGGGATCTTTTATGGATAAACCGGCGTCTGGCAGAGCGTAAGCTGTTTATTCCCGATGCCTACCGGGTTCAGGCGAGAACGGACAGAGATGAACTAAAAGAGATTGCACGGATGTTTGCAGAAAAACTTCAATATGCAAACGGTCCGGTTGAAATTGTTATACCCCTGCGGGGGTGGTCATCTTTAAGCGAAAAGGATTCGCCCCTTTATGACCTGGAAGCGGATACCTGCTTTCTGGAAGAGCTTCAAAGACATATTAATTATAATCATATTAACCTTACCACAGTGGATGCTCCCTTGAATAACCCCGTATTTGCCCAAAAAATCGTTGAGAAATTCCTTCAACATCTTCAGCCTCAAAAAACTGCTTCGAATCTTTAACTATACTAAACAACAACTTTTGTAATGCAGTAAGATCGTTCCAATCTGAGAAGCAGCTCATCAAATGAAATGGAGTGATCCTGTTGAAAAAAACTATTATAACGATTTGTACAGCTAATCGCTGCAGGAGTATCATTGCTGAGTTTTTTCTGCAGCATTTGTTAAAAGAACGTCATTTGGAAAATGAGGTGGAAGTAAAATCTGCAGGGATTATGGCAGACGAGTATTGGAATTATTACAGCAAACTCATTTCTTCTTTTGGATGCACGAAGAATTTGGATGAGTTTTATGGTGTTGCCCCATATTCGACGACCACTTCTTATCTGCAAAAAAGTGGCTGGGAAGTGGAAAACTATTTATCGCAGGAATTCACCTCAGCCCTTGCAGGAGCAGCTTCACTGGTTATCGCCATGGAAAATGAACAGAAGCAGGCTCTGCAGGAGAGGTTTCCCGAGCTCTCTGAAAAGGTGTTCACTCTGCGTGAACTGGCCGGACAAGACGGCCACCTGTTGTTGGAGGAGAGCTATTATAAACCGGAACATGACCCTGCTGACCCGCATTTTGTCTGTTACAGTGATCAATATGTGCAGGCCAGCGCCCGGGAAATTGAACTTTGCCTGCTGCAGGGCTTTCCCAGGTTGGTGGAAATTATTGGTTTTAGTTAATTATGTGTCAAGGGCTGAAGTTTTGTGATTTCCAATAGATAAACAGTTTCACTGAATGGGGTGTACTATGATAGGTGTTGCTGTGGAAGAGAAAATAAAACAAATAGCCCTACAGAGGGGTGCCGATGTGGCAGGCATTGCTTCTGTTAAGGATATCAACAAAAGCGCACCCCGGGGACACCGCCCAGGGGACCTTTTAGCCGGGGCAAAAAGTGTTATTACAATCGGAGCACGTCGTTATACGGCGGGAACCTGGATGACGTCCAGCACTGAAGTTATGCACAGATCCCGCAGCGCTATGGGAACCCGGGATGCAATTCCCCTGGTTCTTGCCCGCTATCTGGAGGAAAAACAGGGATACCCGTCCATCGTTTACAACGCACATATGACTGATACCGGCATGAATGTAAGTCTGAGCCTGAAAGTGCTTGCCGAATACGCGGGTCTGGGCAGCCGGTCTATGGCAGGCGGGATTATTTTAAACAAAAAGTTTGGACTTCTGGGGTTTTCTGCGGTTGTAACGACGATGGAGTTAACGCCTGACGGCCTGTTAAGTAAACCTGTTTGTCCCCACAGCAGCTGCATAAAAATGTGGAATAAGAAAAAAACGACACCCTGTATGGACGCCTGCAGCGCTATTGAAGGGACAATCAATGGGTCCCGGCTCCAGGATGTTATCTACTATCGTCAGTTATGTGCCACTCGTGCTCTTACAACCATGAATGCAGCATATTTGCGATTGCTATCAGAAATCATTAAGGAAGAAGACCCTGAGAAAAGAAAGTTTCTGGCCATTGGACAGGCGAGACAATATGCAGAGGATCCTCCGGGACGTGGGATTTGGGGTAGATGTATAGAATGTATGCGCGTATGTCCTGTAAACAGGAAGGCATTTAAATCATTTTTAAAAAGCAGGGAAGGTGCTGCAAATGAGTAGTCAGGATTATTCAGAAGTAATACTTGAAAAAAGCAGAAAAGACAGTGGATTAGCGGGAGATTCCTTTGGAACATCCGTTTATGACCTCTTTTGTGTTCCTCTGGACTTATATAATGTTTTTAAGGACAGAGTTTTAAAGCTGTCACTTGCTTATCAGAAATGGGAAGCATCCCCAGACGGTAGTGTCATTTTGGTGGCTCAGGATCAGCTCTCTGATCAGGAAATTGCAGAAAAACTTGGTTTAACAGAAGATGAGGTTATGAGAATTCGGTGCATGACCGAATGGGATATTCCTATGGAAGTCTGGCGTAATGCGGCCGAGTTCAAACGCCGTTCCAGGTTGGAGAAGCCCCTGGGTACACCCCGGAGAACAATCAGAACAGAACCCGGTTAAACTTTCTTCATAAATGGGGGATACGAAGAATGAACATGACGCGATCTTCATTTTGCCCTTTATGCGATTGCAAGTGTCCTGTTTTACTGCATCTGGAAGGTCACAA
This sequence comes from Bacillota bacterium, assembly GCA_030656575.1. Lineage (GTDB taxonomy): Bacteria > Bacillota > Dethiobacteria > DTU022 > UBA8154 > JAUSPO01. The sequence goes on along the minus strand of JAUSPO010000146.1, from coordinate 10,948 downwards.
TGTGGTCAAAGTAAGCAGGTTGGATTTTTTGAGCAAAGGCTCCCTGTGTTTTAAAGGAAAGAACCTGCCGGAGCTTTTAAACAGCTCCAGGAGGCTGCAGCATCCTTTAAAAAGGGTTGGAGAACGGGGAAGCAATACCTGGCAGGAAATCTCCTGGAAAGAAGGACTGGAGATTTTAAGGGAAAAACTTTTTGACCTTCGCTTAAAGTATGGATCAGAAACCCTTATCTGGGACCAGGGGTATGGTTCTATCCCGCCGTACCTGCTGCGCTTCTTAAATTTATTCGGCACGCCGAATCTCCTTTCCCGCTCCCATATTTGTTCCCAACCGCGAAAAAATGCCCAATTGATTACCTTCGGGGCGTTAGCTTCCCCCGATGTTGAGAACAGCAAAGTCGTAATCGTATGGGGAAAAAATAAACTTTCCACGGCGAAGGGTACTTCTTACAAACTGCTTTCAGCCAGAAAAAGAGGAGCCAGGTTTATCGTCGTGGACCCCAGGCAGACTTCCCTGGCACGCATGGCGCAGGTATGGCTGCCCTTACGGCCCGGGACTGACGGGGCGCTGGCATTGGGTTTCCTGCATGTGATCATCAGGGATGGATTATATGATCAAAATTTTATCCAGCAGTGCTGTGTGGGGTTTGAGGAGCTGAGGGAACAAGTCTCTGTCTTTACGCCAGCAGAAACGGCACGTATTACAGGTCTGCCTGAAAAAGATATTATTTCCGCTGCCAGAATCTATGCCATAGAAAAGCCTGCCAGTATAGAAATGGGTAACGGACTGGATCAGCATACCAATAGTTTCCAGTCAATACGGGCTATCCTGAGCCTGATGGCTGTTAGCGGAAACCTTAATGTGAAAGGAGGCAACACCTTACTTTCCCCTTCACCGCTGGGGGACATTTCCCGTTCTGAGTCCCTTCCTGAAGTAAAGCGGCAGCAGCAGATTGGAAAGAATGAATACCCTCTATTATGCCGTTTCAAGCATACAGCAGCCGCACCTACCTTCATCCAGCGATTGCACGAATCACACCGTGAAAGTCCCAGGGCATTGGTCGTCACAAAAGGTAACCCATTTGTCACCCTTGCTCAGGCCGAAATGGTGCAAAAAGCCCTCACGAAACTTGATTTTATCACAGTAAGCGATTTTATTTTGACTGAAACAGCAAAATGGGCCGATCTTGTTTTTCCGGCTGCTTTCGCATCTGAAGGCCTGGAACTGCTTCTTTATGATCCTGCACTTAATGATAACTATTATGCTGATATGCCCAAAGGGCTTCTATTAAACAGGCCTTTGCCTAAATTCCGAAACACAAAGACGGATACAGAACTGGTTTTTGCCCTGGCAAACGAAATGGGCCTTCAGAAAGAATTTTGGATGGGGTGTGTAGAGGAAAGTTTTAATGAACGTTTGCAGCCGCTGGGCCTGACCCTAAAAGATTTTGGTGAGGAAGGGCTGCTCACCTTGTCAAATTCAACTCGCTCTTCAGGAGTCTTAAAAACTCCCACCACAAAGGTGGAACTTTTTTCTGCAATCCTGCAAAAGGAAGGACTCTCACCGCTTCCCTGTTATAGTGAGCCGCAGGAAAGCCCCTTAAGCTCCCCGGAATTGTTATCGTCTTACCCATTAATCTTTTCCAGTTTTAAATCAACGTATTATGTTAATTCTTCCTTTCGCTGGTCCGATAGTTTACGTGAAAAAGAGATAGAACCCATGGCAGAGATCCACCCTGAAACGGCTGCATGGTTAGGCTTGGCTGACGGCCAGAGTATAGAGATCAGTTCTCTTCGGGGAAGCTGTCGGATGTGCGTTAGGATCACAGCAGCAGTGCCTCCCGGTACTGTATTTGGAGTTCATGGATGGGAAGGAAGGGCCAATATAAATTTCCTGACTTCCAACGAACAGCGGGATCCTGTTATCTCTTCGAATCCCTTAAAATCGCTGCTCTGCAGCGTAAAGGGTTTGTAATCATAGCTACTATAGACCAAATTTTATAATATATTTACCTACTGTGAATATTTCGCCTTTATTATATTCATTTTATAATCATCACGAGTCAGGAAGTTTAGCATTTGTGAGAGGAGGCTTTTCTATCAAAATGAGTAATTACGATTGCATTATCATTGGGGCAGGACCCAATGGCCTTACACTGGGCGGCTACCTTGCCAAGGCCGGACAAAAAGTTCTGATTTTGGAACGCAGGGTGGAGATTGGAGGGGGCTTGCAAACCGAGCAGGTTACCTTACCCGGTTTTCTGCACAGTACCCATGCGGTCTTCCATGCTATGGTGGATTATGCACCCGTTTTTGCCGATCTGGAACTGTATGAAAAATACGGTTTGCGTTTTATCCGCCCGGAGCCTGTGATGGCCATGCCTCTGAAAGATGGCCGAAGTCTTTGTATTTATAGTGATGTGGAAAGAACCTGCCGGTCTATTGCCCAGTTTTCACAGCGTGATAGCGAGTCGTATCGGGAAATGTTCCATCGTTACAAAGCATATGTGGATGATTTTTTGGCGCCGGCGACCTATGTTCGGGCGGAACCCGCATTTGAACACTTGTTAAAGATGCAGAGCACTCAGGTGGGGAGGGAAATTCAGGACCACACGGGAAGAACGCCCAAAGAGATCGTGGATGAACTTTTTGAAAACGAACATGTAAAGGCCCTGATCCTTTACGCAGCCTGCAAGTGGGGTTTGGACTATAATCTGGAGGGGGTAAGTTTTCTTGTCCCTCTCATGATTAACCGGGCTGCCAACTATTACCAGTGCATAGGGGGTTCACACCGTCTCAGCCACGTATTAAGTAAATGTGTCTACGATAACGGTGGAATGATTCTGGGCAGCCAGATCATTAAGCGCATTATTGTGGAAAATAATGTGGCCAAAGGAGTGGAACTGGAAAATGGTACCATCTATAATGCCAACTATGTAGCCAGCACCCTTAACCCCTATCAGACTTTCTTTGACTATGTGGGGAAAGAAAACCTGGAGAAAGATTTTATCACGCGAATAAATGACTACAAATGGGAAGATATGAGTCTTTTCGGTGTGCATATGGCCCTGGAAAAACGTCCGCATTTTAAGGCTGCCGATCAGAATCCCGACCTTGATAATGCTTTTATCTACCTGATTGGAGCAGAAACGGATGAGGAGCTTATCGCCCATTGGGATCAGGTTAGAGCAGGGAAACTAACCAGCGGAGCATTCAACTGCACTTTCCCCAGTGTCAACGATCCCAGTCAGGCCCCCCCGGGGAGGCATACGGGACAGATCTCCCAGCATGCGCCGTATAACCTGGCAGAGGGCGCCCAGCACTGGTACCGCATTCGCCAGGAACAAGCTGAGCGCTTAATGAGCACCCTGGAAGAATATGTTCCCAACCTGAGAGATGACAACCTTTTATGGCACTACGTATCAACACCTCTTGATATTGAAAATAAGTTTCTGGATATGGTGCAGGGATCAATCAAGCAGGGGGCGTATCATGCGCTGCAGATGGGTTATAACCGCCCTAACGAGTACTGTTCACGGCACGTTACACCTGTTAAAAACCTGTTTCTCTGCGGTGCCAGCAGTTTTTCCGGAGGCCTTGTTGTTTTCGGGCCTGCTTATAACGGGGCCAATGCGATTGCGGAAGAAATCGGCTTTGAGAAGTGGTGGAAGGAACCGGAGATAATCACCAAAGCTGTTGAAAAGGGGTTGTTATAAATGAAGATGCGTTCAACCGGATTGGGGAAAACAGAACTAACGGCTCACACAACAGATCTGCTTGTGGATCCGGAAAATGCCAATCGTCTGTGTATGAAAATTGAATCGACAGAGCCTGTGCATTGGTATATCACTGCATTTTTAGAAGGTAAGGATCTGCGGCAAATGCTGTGGATGGTTCTGCGTAAGCCGGTCTTTTTATTTAAGGCGTTTATCTTGTTTTTAAAAGGATAGTGAAATTGCTAAAAAGGAGGTTTTCCAATTGTCTGATGCAGTTTATGATGCCATTGTTGTCGGTGGAGGTCACCATGGAACGATTATCGCCTGTTATTTGCAAAGGGCTGGTTTAAAAACTGCCGTCTTTGAAAGGCAGATGGAGATTGGCGGAGGGGCCTGTGTTGAGGACCTGCCCCTGCCCGGGTTTATCCAGAACCCCTGTGCCCATTTTACCCGTTTCTGGGCACATCCTGCCTATACAGATTTTAAGTTGAAGGACAAAGGGCTCCAGTACATTTTCCCCGACCAAAATGAAGGAATGGTTTTTGATGACGAAACAAGTTTTATCGGTTATTCCTGCTTAACCGTTGATCTGGAGACGGGAAAAGAATCTTTTAGCCAGGAAAACTTTGATAAAACATACAAGCAGATCCAAAACTTTTCTCAGCGTGATGCGGAAGCCTATGGCATGCTCTATGATAAATATATCAAGTACTGGCGGGCAGCTTTTCGTGAGTATCGTTACACTCCTCCCACCCCTTACGGAGAACCGGATGCGCTGGAAAGGCTCGTCCTTGATCCCGATTCGGGGTTGGAACCGGTTCACCAGTTTATGACGGGAAAACAGATCGCCTACGATTTTTTTGAGAGCGCTGAATTAAGGACGCTGTTTATGCGTGCTATTGAAACTTCCACAGGCTGTTTCCCCGGGGACGTAATAGGTCTTTATGGTTTAATTCACACCATGGCGCTGGTCTTATCATGGGAATCTGCTTCCATAGTGCTGGGCGGGACCCATACGATCAGCCACGCTTTGCAAAGGGCTTTTAGCGAAATGGGAGGCAAGTTTTTTGTTCATCACGAGGTGGAACGCATTATTATTGAGAACGGCAAAGCCGTTGGCGTGGAACTGGCAAATGGTTCCACTGCAAGAGCGACCCAGGTTGTAGTCAGCGATCTGGGGGTGCCGCAGACTGTCTTTCGCATGATGGGTGAGCAGTACGTCTCTTCCAAAGTAGCTCATAGAGTGCGCAATATAGATTATGACCGTGCTCAGATCTGGTGGGGTAATGTGGCCCTGCACGAACTTCCCCAATATAAGGGGGCAGCAACAAACCCTGATTTGGGACCGCAGCCCCGCTTATATTTCGGGCCCAAGGATCCTGATTACATGGCCACCCGTTACCAGGCCGAGATCTTTACCCGTGGATGGCCGAGTAAAATGTTTATCATTACTGCACCCGATAGCATCTGGGACCCGACGCGTGCCCATCCCGGCAAACACAGTATCTTGGTGGAGGAATTTGCACCGCCATTTCGTTTCTTCTCAGAGCGGCAGTGGCTGCAGAAAAAGAAAGAGTTTGTTGATGAACTTTTCAAGCAATGGGTTCATTATGCTCCCAATATGACAAAGGATAATCTGATTGAAGCCTTTATCACTACACCCCTTGATGTTGTCTGCCGCCATCCCGATATGATTGAAGGCGGCTGGGTGGAAGGTGCCATGCATGCTTACCAACTGGGCAGGTTCAGGCCTATACCCGAATTATCCAACTACAGGACCCCGGTGTCCAATTTATACATTTGTTCATCCAATCTTCATTCCGCAGGGGGAATTGGCAGGGGCAGCAGCTATAATTGTTTCAAGGTTATCGCCGGAGATCTGGGTTTAGAGAAGATCTGGGAGACGGCGGGACGTTCTTTTTAAGAAACCAAGTCTTAATAGATCGGGGTGAAACAATGAAGGTAGAAGGACTTGATTTTTCCGGAAAAGTAGCCGTAATTACCGGTGGTGGAAAAGGCCTTGGGAAAGAATTTGCACGTTTTCTGGGGCTGCACGGGGCCAGGGTCGTGATCGGTGCAAGAAATGAAGAAGTATTGGCAAAGACCGCAAGGGAACTGCAAAATGAAGGAATTGAAGTCAAAGCTGTAGCGGTGGACGTGACTAACAGCAGTCAGGTTGGCGCTATGGCCGAGGATGTCTATCGGAGTATGGGACCTGTGGAGATCCTTATTAATAACGCAGCTATTTATTTTGGTGTTGACAGAAAATCTTTTATGGAGATCAACGAAGATGAGTGGGACCAGATGCTGAACGTAAATGTAAAAGGGCCGTGGCTGACAACAAAGGCTTTTTTCCCTCAGATGAAGGAACTTGGAAGGGGGAAAGTTGTCAATATTGCCTCCGAGGTTTTCTTTACCGGTTCCCACAACCTTGTCCACTATGTTGCCTCGAAAGGAGGTGTGATTGGGTTGACCAGAGCGCTGGCCAGGGAACTGGGCCAATATAATATTTCCGTTAATGCAGTGGCTCCGGGATTTACGGATACGGAAGCCAGCCGAACCATTGTTAAAGATGTCAGTAAATATGATACTTCTTTAAACTGTCTCCAGCGCCTGGGTGTTCCTCAGGACGTCTGCGGGGCTGTGGCTTTTTTTGCCTCACCTTACAGTGATTTTATCACTGGCCAGACGATGTTAGTGGATGGCGGCAGAGTAATGAATTAAATGCTAAAGGAGTGAAATGACGATGAAGTATGATATTACACCCTTTGAGTTTGATGAGAAGGTGGATCTTGAACACCACAAGGCCTGGTTCCTGGATGCAACCCATTCTGTTCCCCCGTGGACGCCCATGTTTGCATGGTCGTGGATTAACTTTTGCCGCCATGGAATGCAGTGGGGTGCGGAGAAACTTTCGCTTCCTACCTGTAAAGGGTGGGATTGGCGCCTCAAAGACGGCGGCGGCTACCTGGCCCTGCTTATTGTGGATGACCCTGAGGAGATAAAAGCCCGGGAAAAGGAATTCAGACGCCAGCTTATTCCCTTTATCCAGGATTATGAAGGCGTTTATGAATCGTATAACAACGAACTTATTGAGCGTTATGACGTGTTGAGAGATTTTGATGTCCATACTGCGTCTAATATCGCTCTTTTGGAGCATTTTGATGCCCTTATCGATGTGAATAAACGCATGTGGGAAATACACATGTATTTGATGTACCTGGTTTTTGGGGTATATATTCTTTTTGAAAATATGTGCAAGGAATTGTTGAACATTGATGATACTCACTCTGATTTTCACGCTTTAATGAGGGGCTTTGATAATAAAGTCTTCCAGGATGATAAAAGAATGTGGGAACTGTCCCGTATGGCTGAAGAAGGCGGGTTTAAGGATATTTTTACCGACCTTCAACCCAAGGAATACCTCCCGGCCCTGCAGGCAAGAGAAGAGGCCCAGGAATGGCTGAAGCAATTAAATGAATTTATTTGGGAGCGTGGCTGGCGTTCCAATCGTATGTCGGAGTTTAACATGCCAAGTTGGGTGGAGGATGTAACACCTGCATTGGTTAATATCCGTCATTTTGTGAAAAAAGGATCTCAGTTTGACCTGGACCTGGAACGGAAAAAACTGGTTCAAGAGCGGGAAGAGATGGAGAAGACAGTCCTGGAAAAAATCCTTCCGGAACAGCGGGAATGGTTTAAAACTATCATGGAACTGGCTCAAAAGTCCAGCTCTTTCAGTGAAGAACATAATATTCTCTACGAATTTTATACCCATGCTTTAATGCGCCGTGCCCTAATGGAATGGGGAAAGCGTTTTAAAGAAGCGGGTGCCGTTAATGAGGTCGACGATGTACTTTTCATAATCCCTGATGAAATCCGTAAGGCGGCTATTATGCCCACCCACTGCAACCTGAAGCCCATTGTGGAAGACCGCCGTCGTGAGTGGGGTGAATGGTGTCAAAAGGATAATCCACCCATGATCGGCACTCTCAGTATGGAAGAAGCCATGGGGCTGATGATTAAGTCCAACGATCCTATTGTCCTGAAGGTCGTGGTTGGTTCTTTCCCAGTTCCCAGACCGGAATTAAAAGCTGATTTATACGGAGTCCCCGGTTCCCCGGGTGTGGCAGAAGGTCCGGCCAGAGTTATTTTAAACGATGAAGACCTGGCCAAGGTGCAGGAAGGCGAAGTGCTGGTAGCACCGGCCACATATCCGACCTGGACGCCTGTTTTTTCTCTGCTGAAAGGTGTCGTCGTCGACAGGGGAGCGAGCCTTTCCCATGCCGCCATTGTGGGACGGGAGTACAATATTCCCGTGGTGATGAACGTTTTTGTTGGAACCAAGCAGATTAGAAACGGCCAGCGTGTACGTGTTGACGGTAACTTGGGCGTCGTATATTTGCTGGAAGATTAAAGGGAGTGGGACTGGTGGATGAAAAACGATGGTTGTTCAGGTTTAATGAGCTGACGCAGCAGAAGTTTCTCAGTGTTGGCAAAAAGTGTGCAAATTTAGGTGAGATGACCCATGTTGGGTTACCGGTACCGCCAGGATTTGCCCTTTCTGTGGATGCTTATACCTTGTTTCTTCATAAAACAGGGCTTTACCAGGAAATAACCGAATATTTAAAACAGTATAACCTCTTCAGTCCTTTAAACTACAGCGAATACCAGAAAATCAGTTTAGCTTTACGTAAGTTGATCGATTCCAGACAGATGCCGGAAGATATGGCGGAGACGATCAGGATCTATTACCGGGAAGTGGAAGAGCAAAGCGGGATAGAAGATGTTCCTGTAGCAATTCGCTCCAGTGGGCCTGTGAGCATGCCGGGACAGTTTGAAACGTATTTAAATATTCGGGGTGTTGAGGATGTCATACAAAAAATTATTCACTGCTGGTCCAGCACTTTTACCACCCAGGCGATTGCTTATCGTATTCAAAAGAGTACACAGCAGAGTTTTATTCGGCCTTCCCTGGGGACTTCCCTGGGAGGGCCTGAACCAAAGATTGATATTACATCCCCCATCGGTGTTGGTGTTCTAAAGATGGTTAACGCCAAGTCGTCCGGTGTTGCCTTTACCGTTCACCCCACCAGCGGTGACCGCAACAAGATCGTGGTTGAAGGAAACTGGGGACTGGGTGAGAGCGTAGTCGGGGGGGATATATCACCGGATCGTTTTGTTATTGATAAGCAAACTATGCATATTGATCCCACGATTAATTGTAAAACAAAGCGGGTTGTCTACAGCAGTAAAGGAACAACTGAGGAAGAGGTTCCGTTGGAACTGCAAAATAACCCCTGCCTCTCCAGAGAAGAGCTTCAGAGAATAATTCGTTTTGCCCTGCAGCTGGAGCAGTATTTTGGGGCTCCCCAGGATGTGGAATGGGCTGTAGATCAGGATTTGTCCTCTGAGGATAACCTCTTACTTCTGCAAACAAGACCGGTAAGTAATGTTGTGGAGCATAAAAAGCTGAGTGCGGAAAACATTGCCGATCTGTTTATAAGCAAGGTATTTAAAAGGTTTTAATTAACTGCTATTTTTTACGGCGAGTCCTCAGGGCTGGAGGGTAGAGACTATGGGCAGTAAAACTGTAAAAAAATCTAATTTAGTGAATATCAGCACCCTTTTCACTGAGAGTAGAAGTTTCGTGGCGATGGTTCGCCAGGAGAGCGGTGTTGATGAGAAAGACTGTTATCAGTGTGGGAAATGTTCAGCCGGATGCCCCTTGGCCTTTGATATGGATTATATGCCCCGGGAGATCATGCGCATGCTTCAGTTGGGGATGGTTGATGACATTTTGCATTCTCATACGATCTGGTTGTGTTCCCACTGTATCACCTGTTATAGCCGCTGTCCACGCAGCGTTGACCTGCCTCGTATCATGGACACTTTAAGGCTGGAAGCCATTAAGCGCGGTCACGCACCGGAGAAACAGATCAAGCTTTTTGGGGATCTTTTTCTCTGGTCGGTCAGACAGTTCGGCCGGGTATTTGAAATGGGCCTGATTATGGGTTTCAATCTTAAATCAGGGCAGTTTTTTAAAGATATTATGCTGGGTCCGGCCATGCTGCTCAATAGAAAAATAAGCCTGCTGCCCCATAAAATTGCTGATGGCGGTGCAGTTAAAGAAATTTTTGACAGAACCAAAGAAATGGAGAGAGAGGGTGGCCATTCGTGAAATATGCCTATTATCCCGGATGCTCCCTGAGCGCGACAGGGGTTGAATTTAATATGTCCACCCTTGCTCTTGCCCGCAAGCTTGGTGTCGAACTGCGGGAAATCCCCCAGTGGAACTGCTGTGGCGCTTCTTATAGTCATAATAGAGGTCACCTTTTTGCCATTGCTCTGCCCGCACGGAATCTGGCCCTTGCAGAACGGGAAAAACTTGAAGTGGCCGTATCATGTGCGGCCTGTTATAACAAGTTGAAAGCGGCCAGGGAGGCGGTCAAATCTTCTCCGGAGATGAAAGAAAAAATCAACCGGGTCCTGAACATGGAATATAACGCTACTTATGATGTCCTCTCCAGCGTAGAGGTTTTTGGTAAGAGATACGGCCTGGATAATATTTCAGCCCGGGTGACTAAGCCGCTGACCGGTTTGCGTGTCGCTTCATATTACGGTTGTCTGCTGGTACGCCCCCCGCAGCTGGCCATGGATGATCAGGAGAATCCTTCTTCCATTGATGATATCATTGGTGCCCTGGGTGGAACAGCTGTTGATTGGAGCCACAAAGTGGAATGCTGCGGAGCTTTCCATTCAACTTATAACTCTAAGGCAGGATTTCACGTAATCGGGGATATCCTGGCTGCTGCAGCGGAGAGCGGCGCGGACTGCATAACAGTGGCCTGTCCTCTGTGTATGCTTAACCTGGATATGAGGCAGGCAAATGTGAACAGGCAGAGAAAAACCAAGTATAAGATCCCCATTTTTTATTTCACCGAGTTAATGGGGCTTGCTATGGGTATCCTGCCTAAAGAACTGGGTATTCAAAAACATTTTGTTAATCCCGGTCCTCTTTTAAGAGCGAAAGCATTAGCATAATACGCTGTTGTAACTACAAGGAAGAAAGATGTGGAGGAAAACAAATGAAACGCGTTGGAGTCTTTATTTGTCACTGCGGTTCCAACATCTCTTCAGTGGTCAACGCTGAACAGGTGGCCCGGGCTGCCCGGAACTTCCCCCATGTGCATCATTCGACTCATTACCTGTACATGTGTTCCGACCCGGGTCAG
>JAUSPO010000195.1 GCA_030656575.1 Bacillota bacterium | reverse complement strand
CAAAAGTAAGGCACCCGTACCCAAACGAAAGGCTTTCACGTCACATACCCGAAGTAGGAGCCGTATGAGGTAGTTCCTCAAGTACGGATCTGTGCGGGGGGCGCCCGGCAACGGGCGTTCCTACCGCGATTCCTGCTTCCTCGGTGAAGCACAGGGACGGTTCTCCTGCTTCCTCTGCTTCTATGCTTTAAATATCAGGTTTTGGGAAATCCCCAGAATTCTGGCTGCCTGCCTCTGTCTAACTCCTTTGATTATTTTAATTCTAGATAATAATTCTTTTCGCTCGTTAATAGACAAGCTTTTTATTTCCACAATTCCCAAAGGCGAAATAGCTTTTTTTATTTCTTCTCTTGCTTTTTCGTCAGTTAACCGCACTATGCCCGAGTCATCCATGCAAATGTCTTTATTTTCTGCTTCATTAAATTTTTTGAACCATTCTATTGCCGTATCCCTATTTCCAGAGAACAACCCCAATACGAGTTCATTGTCGAGTAACTCTGAATGGTAAACATTTTCCCCATAATACTCCGAACAACTGCTCCATTTCCAATCTGCAGGCCGTTTAACAATCCCTGCTTTAACAGGATTTTGATGTATATATCGAACAACAGTTAACAAGTATTTATCTTGTTCTATAGCTTCACTTTTAAATCTATCTTGAAACAAATGCCCAGTAGTATTATATTTACAGTTGTAATAGGATACAAAACTTACTCCAATACGTTTCATTATGTTTGCTATTTCTTCTTCACCATCTTTTAGCAGCAGATGTATATGGTTACCCATTAAACACCAACCATATACCCTAAAACCAACCTCGGTTTTATATCTCGCAATAGTATCAAGGTAGCGGATGCAGTCTTCATCGTCATGGAAAACTTCCTGCCGGTTAGTACCTCTTATAATAATGTGGTATATTCCACTTTCACTTTTCCTTCTGGCTATTCGTGGCATGTCATTGCACCTCTGATTTTAATTTTTAGATAATTAAGTATATCAAAAAAAGCAAAAGGAAGCAAGAGAACCGTCCCCGTGCTTCCACCCGTGCTTCCACCCGTGCTTCCAGTTGAGTCTTTTCTCTTTACGAAACTTTCGGTTAAACCCTAAGAAACGTTTCCGTGCTTTCCTGGTCTTTTAATGGCAGCAATATTTGTTTCTACGCAGTGCCCATTATTCATTTTTTGAAGATAGTAATGGTTGAGGAGTACTTTGACAATTGCTGTGAGGGGAATGGCAATAATGATCCCGAGCAGGCCCATGAGCCTTGCACCGCAGAGGATGGCGATAACAACGGTAATTGGCCTCAAATCCACTGCTTTCCCCAGAAGGAAAGGTGTGAAAACAAATGGATCGAGAGTCTGTATTAAAATATAGAGTGTAATTACAAGAAGAGTATGGGGAGTGCCGGGTGTAAAACTGATCAGAACTGCAGGTATTGCTGCCATAAAGGGTCCTATATTATAAATGATGTTCAATAGTCCTGCTATAATACCCAATATGAGGGCAAAGGGCATGCCCATCAGTGAAAGTCCAAGGTAGGTAATCAATCCAACGAGACTGCAGCGGATAAGGTTGCCACGCAGGTAAGCCCCCGCTTTAGAATCAATCACACTGATAACATGGACGGCCTCTTTCTGGTATTTGGGTGGGAAAAGCCTTACTATTGCCGTTTTAACTCCTTCGAAGTCCAAGAGTAAAAAAAATATGAGAAAAAAAAGACCGAGAAGAGACCATATTTCACTTAAAAAAGGAATTTTAAGGGTAGAGATGCGGTTAATTCCCTGCAGGAGGTAGGAAGGAATGCTTTCAACCATGGAAATAATCGTGGAAGTTAGAGTTTGGGATAGGGTCAGGTCAAATTGCAGATCTATCTGGTTGAGCTGTTGAAAAATCAAGGTAATGTATTGGCGAAAGTCAGTTGCTACGTAGATGGCTAACTGTCTGATTTCACGAAAAATCATGGGGGGTATGAAGTAAGAAATAAGAATAATAGTTAACATAAACAGGGAGAAAACAATCGCGGCGGCTGCCATCTGTGGTATATGCAGTTTTTTTAGAATTTCTACCAGTGGTGTTATAAGGTACACTATCAGTAGAGCAATAATTACAAGGGTAATAACGGGAAAAAGCATTTTAAGAAGCCATAAGCATAAAATAAAAGAGAAGATAAATAATACCAATTTTATATTAGATTTTAATTCTGCGTCCATACTATCCCCCGTAAACAGGATCTACTGCATAATTGTTCTTATTGTAAACTAATTTTTGAAAACTAACAAGGGGGGGGATATTTCCAAATTATTTCCAAATAAAAATTATATTTTGCAGAGATAAAATGAAAGGAGTCATTAAAAGTGAAAGTCGACGAATTGGGTTCTCTATTGTCCTGTCTTCTTTTAACAGTAGGCATGCTTTATCTTCCCAGGATAGGGTTCAACTCGCTGGATAGCATCTTTGCAACTGCCTGGACGTCTCTTTGCGTACTTGTGGCTGCTGCATTTCTAAAAAGCCTTTACATTCGTCGTTAAGGCAATTCTTCTTCCGCCAATTTTTGGGCCTTAAGATAGTAGACCATTGTTTCTCCCAAAATAATGGCTTCCACATCCAGGTTGTAGCGTTTCTTATCTAATTCCACAATGCGGTTGTCCAGTATGTTAAGTGCCAGCGGGTATGGTAAGGCCTGGACCTCCTGTCCTAAAATTCCTTTGACAAGATCATATATTTCATGTCTTAATGCCGGCTCCACAAAGTTATTATCATCTATATTTATTTCCAGTTTTATTTCTCTGACTACTGAAGGAAGCAATGTTTTATGCAATTCCTGCATTTTTTTCATCTGCTCTCTGTTTTCATATAGTTCTACCTTAAGGTTTTCTTTTTCCCAGTAGAGTTTTTCAAGTTCTCTGCCCTGGAAGGAATGCATGATCAGCATTCCCAGCAGTATTCCCAGAAAAAAAAGGGCGGAATAACGTTTCAAAATGAATTTCCTCCAAAACAGGATTTTAAGATAATGCAACCAAGATGAGCGCCGCCGAAAGCACAGGTAATTAAGGCAAGCTGTTTGAATATTTCTGCGGGCTGACCGCTGAGAAAACCGATTTCAATTGCCTTAAATGCCGTAAAAGTTCCTCCTAAGGCACTAACCAGGGCCCATATTTTCAACTTTTCTGCCAGTTCCACCAGGGTGTAAAATGGTGGCTCTCCTGCGGATAAAAAACCTGCCATTGAACCCAAAAGGCTTCATCCAAGAATAACCCCAAGGGCGATAAAAAAAAGTTGTTACCAGAGTCTCGATCGTGGACATACCTCTCAACTCTCCTTTGTCCTGACTCCTGACGGATAGTAGTTATTAATATATATGTATTTAAAGGGCCAGTCAGTACAGGCGGACTCTTTTTTAAAAAAGAGGAAAGGATTTTTGCTCAATTAGTAGAAATATTATGGAAGGGGAAAATGAAAAATATGGCTTTGATGGAGGAAGATATTTGTTTGTTCATCTGCATGTTCACACTGAATACAGCCTTTTGGACGGGGCCGCTCGTGTTAAAAGGATCATAGAGAAAGCTCATCAGCTTAAAATGCCTGCAGTAGCTATTACAGATCATGGCAATATGTATGGAGTATTAGAATTCTATAAAACAGCAAAGAAGATGGGAGTTAAGCCCCTTTTAGGCTGTGAAGTTTATGTTGCTCCGAGGAGTCGGATGCAGAAGGAAGCCAGAGTTGATGATTTAAAATACCACCTGGTCCTTCTGGCCAAAAATATGCAGGGGTATCGTAACCTCATGAAAATTGTAACAGCAGCTTACCTGGAAGGTTTTTATTACAAACCGAGGGTAGATAAGGAGTTGTTAAGCGAGTATAGTGAAGGACTGATTGCTTTAAGCGCTTGTGTGGCAGGTGAAATACCTGAATTACTGTTGGCAGGGGAAGAAGAAAAAGCTCTGCAGGCGGCTGTCTGGTACCGGGATAATTTTGGGCCGGGCAATTTTTATCTTGAGCTGCAGGATCATGGCCTGCCTGATCAAAAGAAAGTAAACAAAATGCTTTTAGAACTGGGTAAAAAGACAGGAATTCCTCTGGTTGTCACTAATGACGTCCATTATCTGGATCGGAGTGATGCTGAGGCCCATGATGTGCTGCTCTGTGTTCAGACAGGGAAAAATGTTGATGATCAGAAACGTTTAAAATTTGAGGGAAATGAGTTTTATTTTAAAGAAGAAAGTGAAATGAGAGAACAATTTAGTTCGTTTCCCCCAGAGATTTTTGAAAATACACTGAAGATAGCAGATGAAGTGGATCTTGATTTTGATTTTGATCAGATGCATCTGCCGCCATATACAATACCTGACGAGTATGATAGCGCGGGTGAATACTTGAAAGCGCTTTGTTATGATGGTCTTAACAAAAAATATCCTCAAGTTACAGAAGCGATAAAGAAGCGGCTTGATTATGAATTAGGGATAATTAACGAGATGGGGTTCGCAGGGTATTTTCTTATTACATGGGATTTTATCCGCTTTGCTCACGAACATGATATCCTTGTGGGACCCGGCCGGGGCTCTGCAGCCGGAAGCCTGGTTGCTTATGCCCTTTCTATCACGAATATCGATCCTTTACGTTACGGTTTACTTTTTGAAAGGTTCTTAAACCCCGACAGGGTTACCATGCCTGATATAGATATTGATTTTTGTTACGAACGTCGTGATGAAGTTATCCGTTATGTTGTGGAAAAATATGGTGAAGATAAAGTGGCTCAGATTATAACTTTTGGAACAATGGCGGCAAGACTCTCAGTTCGCGATGTGGGACGAGCTCTTAATTTTTCCTATAGTGAAACTGACCGTATTGTTAAAATGATCCCCTTTGAACCTGGGATGACCATTACAAAGGCTCTGGAAATGAATCCGGAACTGAAAGAACTGTACAAAAGTGATGAGCGTTATCGATTTTTGCTGGATACATCAAAGGCAGTGGAAGGGCTTCCAAGGCATGCATCAACTCATGCTGCCGGGGTGGTTATCTCAGGTCAACCCCTTGTGGAGCACGTTCCTTTGCAGAAAACCTCAGATGATGCTGTTGTTACCCAGTTCCCCATGGGGACTTTGGAAGAGCTTGGTTTGTTAAAAATGGATTTCCTGGGTCTGCGAACTCTAACGATTATGGGCGAGGCAATAAGACAGATAAATTCTCGATGCAAGAAGGAAGAGGCACTTGATCTCAACTTAATTCCTCTTGATGATCCTTCTACGTTTACCCTGCTGTCACATGGTGAAACAGCAGGTGTTTTTCAGCTGGAAAGCAGTGGAATGCGTTCGGTTTTGCGTGAATTGAAACCGGGCGTGTTTGAAGATATTATCGCTGTCGTAGCCCTTTATCGTCCCGGGCCTATGGAGCAAATCCCTGTCTTCATAGAGAGTAAGCATGGAATAAAGCCGATCAAATACCTCCACCCTGAACTGGAACCTGTTCTGAAGGAAACCTATGGTGTCATGGTCTACCAGGAACAGATTATGGAGGTAGCATCCAGGATGGCAGGGTTTTCTCTGGGACAGGCCGATCTACTGCGCCGTGCCATTGGTAAAAAGAAGATGGAAATTCTGGACCAACAGAGGCTGATCTTTATAGAAGGTGTACAAAAGCAGGGCTTTAGTAAAAAACTTGGTGATGATCTTTACGACCTTATCGTTAAATTTGCATCCTATGGCTTTAATAAGTCCCATGCTGCTGCCTATGCCCTTATTTCTTACCAGACTGCTTATTTAAAAGCAAACTACCCACAGGAATTCATGGCTGCCTTGTTGACAGGTGTAATGTCCACCAGTGAAAAAGTGGCACTTTACATTGCAGATTGCCGTCGTCAGGGACTCGAAATATTACCGCCTGATGTAAATGAAAGTGAAATAAATTTCAGTGTAGTCGGTTCGAATCGCATTCGTTTTGGGCTTGCAGCAGTTAAAAATGCAGGCAAAGCTGCTATAGAAGGTATTATTGAAACGAGGAACAGAGAAGGAAAGTTTACAAGCCTTCATGACTTTTGCAGTAAAGTAGACTTAAGGACTTGTAATCGCAAAGTGCTTGAAAGTCTGATTAAATGCGGTTCTTTTGATTCGTTGGGGGGAGCGCGTTCTCAATATCTCAGCATTTTGGATAAGGCTATGCACTCCGGGCACCAACTGCAAAAGGACAAGTTAAATGGGCAGATTTCCATGTTTTCCTATCTAGGTGAATCAGGAGATTCTGTCAGCAGTTTGGATGATGAACTGCCTGCAATTCCAGAGTTTTCTGTTAAGGAGAAACTATTACTGGAGAAAGAAATGGTGGGTCTCTATATCTCCGGACACCCGCTGAAACAATATGAGCTTATACTGGAAAATTTACATGGTCTGATTACCCTTGGTGAACTTGCTGAAGTGAGGGAGCGAAGGAATGTTTCCGTCGCCGGAATGATCAGTTCGCAGCGGGTCATCTACACGAAAAAGGGTCGTCCCATGTCTTTTTTGAAAGTGGAGGACCTAACAGGTGAAGTTGAAGTCGTTGTTTTCAGTGATCTTTACGAGCGCTATCAGAAGGAGTTGGTGGAGGACAGGGTAATTATTATTAATGGCCACACGGACCCGAAAGAGGAAGATGAGGTTAAGATCATTTCCCGGGAGATTACTTTTTTACCTGCTGAACCCATGCAGCTTTTTATCCGCATTGATGGAGAAAAATCTGTTGGGGAAATGGTTGCTCTGAAAGATATCCTTACTTCTTTCCAGGGAAATACTCCGGTATATCTTTATTTTGATAATAATGGAAAATTACTTTTGACAGGGCAGGAATGCTGGGTAAAAGATGACAAAGACGATCTTTTTTTACGTATTGAGAAGCTGATGGGGCCTGACTGTATAAAAATCCAGCAATTAGATACTATTTAAGTTTTTTCTCATGGATTAAACTACCTTTCTTCGTTAATACTGAAAAGAGTGAACTTTTACCTGGGCTAATACAGGATGGAGGGGAGAATATGAAAAAATTTGCTGTTTTGACCAGCGGAGGAGATGCTCCGGGGATGAATGCCGCAGTACGAGCTGCTGTGAGGAAGAGTATTTATCATCAAGCTAAAATTTATGGGATACGACATGGGTTTTTAGGCCTTGTACAGGGAGAGTTATTCCCAATGAAGCTAAGTTCGGTAGCTGATATTATTCATAGGGGCGGCACTGTTCTCCAGACGGCGAGGTCTCCCGAATTTCTTACAGAAGAAGGACAAAAGAAAGCTATAAATTTTTTACAAAAGGAAAAGATAGAAGGGCTCGTTGTTATTGGTGGCGACGGCTCCTTCCGTGGAGCTCAGGTCCTCCAAAAGGCAGGTATTGCAACGGTGGGGGTTCCCGGTACAATTGACAACGATATCCCCATTACTGACTATACCATTGGTTTTGATACTGCCGTGAATACGGTAACGGATGCCATAAACAAGGTTAGGGATACAGCGACTTCACATGAAAGAATTTTTATTATTGAAGTTATGGGTCGTAACTCCGGTCAGATAGCATTACATGCCGGTCTTGCCGGGGGAGCAGAGTCCATTGTTATACCAGAGACCCCGTTTAACCTTGAGGAAGTATGCAACCGTCTTATGCGAGGAGTTAAAAGAGGTAAACTTCACAGCGTCATTCTCGTTGCTGAAGGGGCAGGTGGGGGCATCTATGTAGGTGATGAGATTAAAAGGGTTACCAGGCAGGAAGTGCGTGTTATGATCCTGGGACACCTGCAAAGGGGGGGGACTCCTACGGCTTTTGATCGCATTCTGGCCAGCCGCATGGGAGCTAAGGCCATCGATCTGCTGCTGGAAGATAACAGCGGCCAGGCGATTGTTTCCCGTAATGGTCGAATAGAAGCTGTGCCCTATGACGAGTTGTTTGCCAGGAAAAAAGAATTTTCATGGGATGATTATCATTTAGCGAGTATACTCGCAATTTAACAGGGTGGGAGATGTACTTTGAGGCGAACAAAAATAGTATGTACTATTGGCCCTGCATCTGAGGATCTTGAAATTATAAAGGCACTTATCTTACGCGGTATGGATGTAGTAAGGTTAAATTTTTCCCACGGAACACTAGATGAGCACGATGCCAGGATTAATAAGGTTCGTGAAGCAAGCCGGCAGCTGGGAAAAAGAGTTGGCATACTTGTTGATACCCGCGGACCGGAAATAAGGATAAAAAGTTTTAAAGGGGGATCAATTGAATTAAAAGAGGGGGAACGCTTTACTCTAACTACCGAAGAGGTGGAAGGGGACAGCCGTAAAGTGAGCGTTAGCTATAAAGATTTACCAGGGAATTTGTTCGTTGGCGCCCGTATTTTACTCGACGACGGGCTCATAGAGCTGAAGGCTGAAAAGGTTACCACTACGGAAATAGAAACCATCGTAATTCATGGCGGAACGCTTTCTTCCCGTAAAAGCATCAACCTTCCCGGTGTTTCACTGAATATTCCCTTTTTATCCACAGCGGATAAGCGAGATATCGAGTTTGCCCTACAGCGAAATGTTGATTTTATTGCAGCTTCATTTATCCGCCGGGCTGATGATGTTTTTTCAATTAGATATCTGGTGGAGATGCATCAGTCTGAGGTAAAAATAATTGCAAAGATAGAAAGCAATGAAGGAGTTGAAAACTTTTCAGAAATTCTGCAGGTAGCGGATGGCATTATGGTTGCCAGAGGGGATCTGGGCGTGGAAACTCCGGCCGAAGATGTTCCCCTCGTTCAAAAAAGGTTTATAGCGGCATGTAACCGAGCCGGAAAGCCTGTCATAACGGCGACCCAGATGCTCGATTCAATGATCAGACACCCCAGGCCTACCAGGGCTGAAGCAAGTGACGTTGCCAATGCTATTTTTGACGGTACTGATGCCATCATGCTTTCCGGTGAGACTGCCCAGGGATTATTCCCCTTAGAGTCAGTTGAAACGATGGCGCGTATTGCTCAACGAACAGAGGAAGCATTGGAATATAAAAAAATACTGGAACACTTCGAGCCTAATATTCACAATACTGTTACCGATGCTATTAGCTATGCTACCTGTCGTTCTGCACAGGATCTCGGGGCTTCAGCAATTATTTCGGCTACTCAGTCCGGACACACCGCGCGCATGGTTTCCAAATATAAACCCAAAGCCCCAATTATTGCAGTGACGCCGTCTGAGAGGGTTGCTGCCGCATTATCGTTAACCTGGGGGGTGTATCCTCTGTTATGTCCACCAACACCTCATACAGATGAAATCTTTAATATTGCTGTTAAGGTAGCGTTGGATGCTAAAATGATTGAAAACGGAGATCTGGTAATTTTTACGGCAGGAGTTCCAGTGGGTGTTCCGGGGACAACAAATTTTTTAAGGATTGATACGGTGGGAGAAGTAATTATCCAGGGACAGGGTGTAGGAAAAGCTGCGGTTTCAGGTATTGTTCATATTGCCCATTCTCCCAGGGAGGCTCTGGAGATAGAAAAAGATCAGATCCTGGTGTGTCACTATACAGATAAAGAATATATGCAGGCCATGGAAAAGGCCAGCGCAATTATTACAGAAGCTGGCGGTCTTACTTCACATGCTGCTATCGTAGGGTTGCATCTTGAAAAACCAGTTATTTTGGGAGCTGCCCGGGCTACCGAATTGCTGACTTCAGGGCAAATAATTACTGTTGATGCGGCCAGGGGTTTGATTTATCAGGGACGTGCCACGGTCGTCTAATGACTATTTTGTGATTTTTGCCCGCGCGTACCCGGCGGCAGAAATACTTTCCTAAAAAATAGGACAAGTTAGGGGGATTACAGTGAAACACAATGAGACGATCATAAGAGTACGCTATAAGGACACCGATCAGATGGGGGTTGCCTATTATGCAAACTATTTTATATGGTTTGAAGTAGGACGTTGCGAATTTTTTCGTGGCTTGGGAATGAGTTATAAGAATCTGGAGCAAAATGAAATATTTCTACCTGTTATTGAAGCATATTGTAAATATAAATATCCGGCACGGTATGATGATGAGTTGAAAATTAACACCAGGTTGAACGTTCTTCAGGAAGTCAAGCTTGCTTTTCAATATGAAATACTTTCAGTAGAGAAAAATAAATTGCTGGTTGTTGGTGAAACAACTCACGCTTTTGTGAATAAAAGGGGAAAACCGGTAGTACTTCGCAAACATAATCCTTTTTTGTGGAAAAGTTTGCAGGAAAAAACTATTGAAAAAGAATAAAATTAAGGAGGTATGCAGAAAAGATGAGGGGTCTTAAAACCGGAATTGTCTATCATGATGATTTTCTTCTCCATACGAACTTTTATCATCCCGAGTGTAAGGAACGTCTGGAAGGTGCCATGAAAAAATTGCGGGAAAAAGGAGTTATGGACTTACTTGAACTTATTGTTCCACAGGAGAAGGCTCCAGTGGAAACTATCGGTCTTGTCCACAGAGATGACTATATTAAAGGTGTGGAGCGGGCCTGCCTGGATGGTTCGAAGCAGTTGGATATGGACACATATCTGACACCCGAAACTTACGAGGTGGCAAGGCTGGCAGTCCAGGGAGGTCTTGATGCAGTTGACAGGGTTATGAGTGGTGAATTGGATAGGGTTTTTGCACTTCTCAGGCCTCCGGGACACCATGCTGAGCCTAACAGGGGCATGGGATTTTGTATCTTTAACAATATTGCCATCGCTGCCAGGGTTTTACAGAAAAAGTACGGATTAAAAAGAATCATGATCATCGATTGGGATGTTCACCATGGGAACAGCACCCAGCACATCTTTGAGGACGAAGCTGAAGTTTTATATTTTTCTGTCCACCAGAGCCCTGCATACCCGGGTACCGGCGGCTTCAGAGACGTAGGAAGACGTGAAGGTGTTGGCTATACAATTAATGCACCAATGCTCCCTGGGTGTGGCGATGAAGATTATATCCAGCTTTTTGAGGAAATTTTACTGCCTGTAATAGACGAATATAAACCTGAAATGCTGCTTATCTCTGCGGGGCAGGATGCCTATGCAGGTGATCCCCTGGCGTCAATGAAACTTTCCCTGCAGTGTTATGCACGTTTAGCCCAACTGCTGGTTGAAGCTGCCGAAAAGCATACAGGCGGGAAAATGCTGCTATTTTTAGAAGGTGGATATAATGTTGATGCACAGGCGTCTATTATATATAATGTGCTCAATGTTATTTCCGGCTGGAATTTACCCCTCGAGGAGGATAGCAATCCTTCGGGAACCAGAATTGGAATGGGTGTTATTGAAAGCGTCCGTAACATTCACAAGCAATACTGGAAATCCCTTCTTTAAATACAAAATCGCATCGCTGGCAGCAATGCGATTTGTAGAGTAAACATCAGGTTCTTTAAACCGTCAATCGCAGCGGTTAAGTTCCGAGACGAAGCATAACCAGGCCTGTTAAAAACTTAGGAAAAAAATATGTTGATTTTTGAGGCATTCTGATTCCATCTTCTGCTAAGCGTGCGATCGTTTCAAAGGGAGGTTCGTTGACGAAAAAAACATAACGGGCCTGACCCTGATCTACCTGTAATTTTGCTTCCCATTCGTTCCTAAGGTAGTTAAGGTGGGATTCCTTTTTCCTTTCAGCATCCTCTATTTTAAAAATGCTGGAAAGAATAAGGTCCTGAAGGACAACAATGTCCAGCCAGGGGGAAGGTTTTTTTTCAAGATCTTTTACAGTAAGTATGAACAGTTTTCTTTCAGGAGTATAGAGCCCCATTGACAGGTTTTTATCTGCTGCCCCGGTTAAAGAATTGCCCAATAATCTCTGCAGTTCTTCTTCATTTTCGGGTTCCGGATGTTCCTCCAGTTGGAAATGTTCTGCCAGTCTATTAATAAGTTCGATGCTTTGAATACTACTCTGCGAAACTATGCGATGTGTGGGAAAAGCAAGTAACCCTTCATCATAGATGTTAACAAGACCCATTAGAGTATGACCGTAACTTTCCGGGTCTTCGTCTTTTTCTTTCTTTTCCTCAAAAAACAGTAAAGCTGTCTCATAGCGGTGGTGCCCGTCAGCAATGTATATTTTTTTATGGGCAAAAAAACTTTGTATTTTTTCAACAAAGGTCTTATCTGCCACAGTCCAGAGCAGATGATGATCTCCTTCTTCATCTTGAAAATCTATGACCGGTTTTTGATTTTTTTTATATTCTTCCGTAAGGCTGTCTACAAACATTTCTTTGTCCTTAAAAAGTCCGAAAATAGGACTGAAATTAGTCTCACAGTGACGCAATAGCTCTAATCGGTCAGCTTTTGGTTTGGTCAGGGTTTCTTCGTGTGGAATTACGTTTCCTTCGTTAAAAGGAGATAAACCTACCCCACAAAAGATCCCTCTACGTATATATTTTTTTTGATGATAACTAAAATGCTGTTCATATAAGTAGAAAGCCGGATCTTCTTCTTCAATCAAAATCCCCTTTTCTATCCATTCACGAAAAGTATCAGCTGCCCGTGTATATTTATTCGTATTGTGGTCGTCTCCCGGCAGGGATTTAGGATACTCAAGTCGTATAACATTATAAGGGCTTTTTTTATAGAATTCTTCCTGCCGTTCGTTTGAAATAACATCATAAGGCGGAGTTATTATCACGGGAAAATCCAGTCCGGCTGCTGTGGAATAACGTAGGCCTTTTACAGGTAAAACAGTTGTCATATTTAATCCCCCGTCTTGTTTGAAAAGTACTTTTTAACTGCTGCCTAAATTTTATTATAATTAATGGAAAAAAACAAGTAGACAGTGTTGTTATGTGAAACAAATAAAAGGGGCGTAAAACTTTGAAAGCACAAGATTCCGGTATGCAGGGTAAAGTAAAAACCTTAAAAAAGTTTCGGCCGTTTAATTTACTTGAGGATCTGCAGTTATATAAGATTGCTTCTTCCCTGAGTGAAGAAACCTATCCGGCAGGAACTTATATTGGGAAACAGGGGGAAACTTCGAGACATGTCCTGTTTTTGATAATACAGGGAAAAGCAGAAATCCTGGTCACGGATAAAAACGGTCATGAAACAGTAACCGGTTACAGAGGGCCTTTTGAATTTATGGGTGAGACAGTTTTCTTTTCAGGGGAAGAATACCCCGCCTCAGCCAAGGCTCTTGAAGACACAGAATGTTTGCTTTTGCCTCAGGAAATATTCGAAAATATTATTCTGGAAAACGCTGATTTTGCATCATATTTTACCCGCCTGCTCTCTGACCGTTTACGGATTCTCTATCAGAAATTTTACAACGAGGATGATGTTTGGGGCAATGAGGGTTTTAGTAAGCGCATATCCGATATTATGGTTCCCCGTGTGGTGACATGCCACCCCAGTGATAACGTTAGGAAGATTGCTTCTGCTATGCATGAAAATGACGTTAGCTCTATAGTAGTGGCCGAAGAGGACAGACCTCTGGGAATCATAACTGAAGGAGATCTTGTCACTAAAATCCTGCAGGGAGTAGATCTTCAAAAGAATGCCTCCCGTACGGCTGGAGATTTAATGAGCACAGGGTTAATAACAGTTAAACCACTGGATTTTACTTACCAGGCCTTTTTACTAATGGTAAAACACCGCATTAAGCATGTAATTGTAGTAGATGAAGATGGCAAGTTGCTTGGTATAGTGGCTATGCGTGATCTTATAAAATCGAGAAAAACAGGTTCGCTGGCGATTATTAACAATATAGAATCTCGAAATACTATTGAAGAAATATCAAAGCTGCATTCTGAAGTTGATCAGGTTTTGCAGGCTCTGTTGGTGGAAAGAGCCACTGTAATAGAAATTACCTCCCTTATTACTGAGTTTTACGATCGGATTACTCGCAAGATCATTGAAATCTGCGAAAGAGCAATGGTGGTCGAAGGTTATGGGGCCCCACCTGTAGGTTACTGTTGGATTACAATGGGAAGCAGCGGTAGGAAAGAACAATATGCCCGAACGGATCAGGATAATGGAATTATTTATGAAGATGTCAGCGAGGATAAGGATGAAGAGGTTAAAAAATATTTTTTAGTTTTGGGAAAAAAAATTGTAGATGGATTGGAAAAGTACGGCTTTGAACGCTGTCACGGTAAGGTTATGGCCAATAATGAGGAGTGGTGCCGCTCTTTTCGTGATTGGCGTAATACTATCAAGAGTTGGCTGATCGATATGCAGCCTCAGAATGTTCGCCTCATGACAATTTTCCTGGATTTCAGATATCTCTACGGCAAAAAAAGCCTTTATGATCTTTTACGCAACTTTGTAGTAAGAAACTTTCGAAATTCTTCCCTAGTCCTAAGTTTTTTGGTACAGGATAATCTTGCCAAGAGGGTGCCTATTAATATCTTCCGGCAAATACAAACAGAACGCTCAGGAGAACATCGCAATCAATTAAATCTAAAAACTTCATCCTGTGTCCATATTGTTGACTGTACGAGAGTTTTTGCCCTGCGGGAAGGTCTTCTGGTTACGAATACTTTTGAGCGTTTGGATGAAATAGGAAAAAGAAACATCTTCAAGCAGAAGGACCTGGAAAATTTAAGTTCAGCCTATGAAACACTGATGATGCTAAGAATAAGAGACGCGATGGCAAAAATGAGAAAAGGAGAGGAAGCGGATAATTATATCACCCCGAAGAATTTAACTAACCGGGAGTACTCCCTGCTTAGGGAAGCTTTAATCATGGTCAGCCGTCTGCAGAGCATTACGGAGCATCATTTCAGATTTGTTAATTAGCGCTGTTCAGGAAGACTAAGGGTGTAATACATATTTCTTTTATCTATGAGATATTTTGCCAGTTGGTTGAGGGTGAAAATGCCTTTTTCGGTTAATTGTTTGAGCAGGTTTAAAAAGACTTCAGCTGTCATAAAGGAATCTCCCAGGACGGTGTGTCTATCCTTGATGTTAATTTCATATCTTTTTGCCAGGCTTTCGAGAGAATATTCGATCATATCAGGGAGAATACTGTAAGAAAGCAGGTATGTATCAATCACCGGATTTAAGATTCGTATTGGCGCCAGTTGGCATAATCCGATATTTAAAAAAGCAATATCAAAAGTGGCACTGTGAGCAATAAGGATTCTATTCCCCACAAAGTCCAGAAAATCCGGAAGTACTTCAAAAAGCGTAGGTTTATCGCTTACCATGGGGGTTGTTATCCCTGTGATTTCGCTGGCTGTCGTTGGAATTGGGCGCTGAGGGTTAATGAGCTGTTCATATGTCTTGTCTTTTCTTATCTCTCCATTTTCCACCACAACACCCCCAAGGGAAATAATTCTATCTCCTCTAAAAGGCTGCAAACCAGTTGTTTCAGTATCAAAAACAACATAAGAAGCGTCCATAAGGTTTTGATCCCAGTTGATTTTTTCGGGACTGACGCAGTTAATTTTGTTTACTATTTTGCCTGTTATGGTATTACTTTTTTGTGCAGAATCCAACGTGTCATTTAAGTTGATCGCAAATAACCTATGGAAGTAATCCACCATCCGGTGGGTCAAAGGATAATAAAGGCGTGCATGACGGTTCAAGTTGTAGCAGTCTATTTCATAAAAATAACGAACTTGCATAACAACTGTCTGCCCTCCCCCAAATAAATCTCTCTAAAAGATAATAATTTTTCTTTAAAACTATTGAAACGCTTCAAATTAAAAGCATTTTTCTATTTATTCTTAAGATTATTTTACTAGAAAAAAGTCTAAAAAACAAGCGAATTTCTCTATTAACAATTTTGTGCCAAATTCTGTCTCTCTGTTAAATTTTTTTAATCAGGTGCGTGTTTTTGTTCCTGTTTTATTTCCCAGGATATGAGCAAAGTAAGGATAGATCGAAGGACAATGATAGCAGCAAGAACCTTTATTTCCTCTATGTTCCTGAAAATCACTGTCCGTAATATTTCAGCTCCCAGAAAGAGTTCCAACCCGAAAGAAAGGTAGCTGGCAAGGGTAAGTCTGACGGTTTTGCCGTCTTTACTGGTCTTTAAAAAATAAAGGAAGACAGCATTAGAAGAAAAGATGATTACTGTTGCTCCATAAATTTCCAGGAGAAGAATAAAGAAGAAAAGCACCTGGAAGACATAATTTTCTATAATAGTAATATAAGGGGACATTATCTTGAACACTCCCTAGTTTTTTTCAGGATGATCCATTTTGCTGAAACAAGTTTACTGGATTAATATAACTTTCCTTTCCGTAAGAAATTTTATACGAAAAGAAGGAATATGAATTTTTCAAAGAATTATTAAAAGAGGAGTACAGTGACAAGGTTGAAAGATGGGGGAGACTCTTTGATTAAAAAAAAGCGGGCAAATAATCTGGATGGCAGAACCTGGACAAAATATAGCATAAGTGTGTGGAGTGACCTAAAAAAAAGTATAGAGGAGAAACGCTTGAAGCATCCTGCATTATTTCCTCTATCACTTGTGGAGAGATTGCTGCAGATTTACGCCGAAAAGGGGCAGATGGTTCTGGATCCTTTTCTTGGAAGCGGCAGCACTCTTCTAACAGCACAACGCCTGGGTATAAATGGGTTGGGGTTGGAAATATCATCAGATTATCTTAAGATCTTTAACGGTCGTCTTGCGGAAGAAAAAGTAACCCCACCCTTGGTAGAGGCTGTTAAAGATGATGCCCGCCATCTCCTTAAGTATGCTTCTTCCTGCAGCGTGGACCTTTGTTTGACGTCCCCGCCGTACTGGAACGTATTGAAGGAAAAAAGGAGCGCGGATAATAAGCCTTTGCGCAACTATGGAGATGCTCAAAGCGATCTGGGTAACATCGAGAACTATGAACTGTTTCTTGATGAACTGCAGATAGTTTTTTCAGAGGTATTCAGCGCTTTAAAAAAGGGTAGCTACTGTATAGTAATTGTTATGGACATACGCAAGAAAAATAAGTTTTTCCCCCTGCATATGGACTTAAGTCGACGTATGGGTTCCCTGGGTTTTCTGTTGGATGATATCATTATCTGGGATCGCAGGGCGGAGTACAACAATTTGCGTCCCTTAGGATTCCCCTATGTTTTTCGCGTTAATAAAACCCATGAATATATTCTCATTTTTCAGAAGCCGTTTGAATAGGTCATTAAAACTTTGCTTAAAGATAGGTGGTTTAGATGAATAAGAGTCTTGGTTATGATTTTTCTACCCTGAATGGTATTTTCCAAAGGCCTGAACCCCTCAATATTTTTGCCCTGGAAAGGGTAGAAAGGGTTAAAGGCATGCTGAAAGATAAAGAAGAGTACAACTGTTCCTCTTCCTGCAAGCAGTGCTGCTATGGCTCCATTTTAATGTCATATACGGAATTTACGTATATTATGCTTTACATGGAGAAGAATTGGCCTCCGCAAAAAATAGAAAACTTTTTCCGGGAGAGGGTAGGACTTTTACAGGATGAAAATGATGGGTCACTTCTTTGTCCTTTCCTTCAGGAAGAAGCCGGTCATGAACACTGCGGTATATATGAAGCAAGGCCTCTTGTCTGCCGCATTTTTGGTACCACAGCAGCCCCCTGCCAGGAAACCATCGAACCTGCGCTGTTGGATGAGACTCTTTTTTACCAGGCATATGATCTCCTCTATTACGGAGGGAAAAGTTTCATAGCCTTGAATCTGGACAATAATTGGGCCGTTTATGAGGCGCCCTTTGCCCTCTGGTGTCTGGCTGACAGCAGTCATGAGACAAGGAAATTCCTGAGGGAGTTAATAGAGCTGCAAAAAGAGACTTATCATGCTGTTCTCTATAATAAAAAGGATGACCATTTCTTTGTTTATCATGAGGGAGAGATGACTGTAATCTCCAGATAACGAAACAAAGAGACCGACTACAGCAAGGAATTAGCAATTACAGTGTCTGGGGACGGTTGTCAGGTCACCGTATCAATAGCGGTTAATAACAAATAAGCAATCGTACGCTGTAGTGCTAATAAACATATAATATTTTGTAAAGAATGTAAGAGAACATAATTTGCCGTCAGGAGTGAAAAGTTGTTTAAAATTATTCTGTATTTTTTACCCCTTTTTGCCATACTCACTAATGTTAATTACTATCAGGTAAAAAATCTTCCACCCAATCCAAAGGTGCTCTTTTTTTATACCCTTTTGATGATCCCCGCTTTTTTTATTGCCAATTACGGTATTAACTATGTCTTCAATATAAGCTATCGTGAGATCAACAATATCTGGCATTTGAATATTTACGTGTGGATTGCAAATTTCCTGAACGTCGCATTTTTTTCATACGTCTGGTTTCAGGAAGTGCCGACTTTGAAAACGCTTGCAGCAGCGGTTCTCGTTATCATTGCCATCCTGCTAATCAGGTGAGCTAGAGTTGTACTGTAAAATATGTCCTCCAATATTGACGGGGGCGTTTTTTTTGAGGCATAAAAAACATTTAATTCCTGCAAAAAATATTTTCTATAGAAGGACTTAGCGTATCGGGCGCGTAAATAAACAGAGGGGGGAATGAAATTTGGAAAAGCACCTCAGGCCTTATGCCTGTACTTCTTCCACATCCAAGGGGAGAAGGTATAGTGAAAATGAAGATAAATTCAGGACAGCCTTCCAGCGGGACCGGGATCGCATCCTTTACTCTACCGCTTTCCGGCGCATGCAGTATAAAACGCAGGTTTATGTTACTCACGAGGCAGACTTCTACAGGACGCGCTTAACGCATACTCTGGAGGTAATGCAGCATGCCCGGACTATAGCACGTGTTTTAGGGGTTAACGAGGATCTTGTGGAAGCAATTTCCCTGGCCCATGACCTGGGACATGCTCCTTTTGGCCATGGTGGCGAAGAGGAGTTAAACCTACTGATGAAAAGTCATGGAGGTTTTGACCATAATGACCAGAGCATGCGTATCGTTGATCTACTTGAAAAACGATATCTCCATTTTCCGGGGCTTAACTTGTGTTATGAAACGAGAGAGGGCCTGGCCAGGCATACAACATATTATGATCATCCTATTATAAAGGATGAGTTTAAGGTACACAAAAGCCCCGCCCTGGAAACCCAAATAGTAAACTGGGCAGACCCCGTTGCTTTTTGTACACATGACCTCGATGATGCTCTTAACGTAGGCTTAATCAGTGTGGCAGATCTATTTGAGGAAGAGATCAAAGTCGTGGACAAGCACCTGGAAAAGTTGGAGCTACAAAAAGTACGGGGAAACGAGTTTGAGATTCGCAAAAAGCTATTTATTAGAAATCTAATCGAAGAATTAACTATAAATATTATAAATTATACAGAGAAGGAGTTAAAAGAAAATAAGCCGCAATGTTCTGATGATATCAGAAGTCTCCATCCGGTAGTATCCATAGATCCTGAACTTAAAGATGATTTTGATAAGCTTAGAAAAGTCCTCTACGCCCGTGTTTACCAGCATCCTAATGTTTTAATTATGGTTGAAAAAGGTAAAAAAATTATTCGCGAACTATTTGAAGCTTTCATAAATAAGCCGCAGCTATTACCCTGGGTTACCCAACAAAAGTATAAGGAAGGCACAACGGATGGAGCAAAGAAAAAAGTAATCTGTGACTATCTTTCAGGTATGACAGACCGTTTTGCCATGGAAACATACAAC
Organism: Bacillota bacterium; assembly: GCA_030656575.1. Classification (GTDB taxonomy): domain Bacteria; phylum Bacillota; class Dethiobacteria; order DTU022; family UBA8154; genus JAUSPO01. The sequence continues at coordinate 3,441 of JAUSPO010000195.1, read as the reverse complement.
CGCCTCTTCGAACCAAATGAAAAAACCATGCAAATGCTTTAAAACAATTCAAGCCACGGCGACGTTTCGCTTGGCTCAGAAAAGCAGACGTCTTTCCAAAAATAAGAAGTAATGCGTAATGCCGCATTACTTCACTCCTATACTAATCCAGTCCTGCAGATAGGTTACCCAGTGATCGATCACTTCCTTTGTTTTCTTTTCATTTGTAAATGTTTCATTTTTATCGTTTTCTGTATGATAACCTTCTGGAGTAAAGGCAAACACCCATCTATCTCCATCCCTGTAAACCCAATATGGATAATAACCCTCCAGATCCTGATCTTTGCCCCAACCCTGTGAATCTACATCCCACGGGTCATTGGCCAGAAAATAGCCTTTCTTTTGCAAGTCTGAGGAGAGTCCTGCCAGATTAAGAACGCCGGATAATGAGACCCGCACCTGTCCGTCTTCACTCCAAATTCCCTTTTTATCATTTTTTTTAGTATAATCCTTCAATCACATTACCCCCAATATTTTTCTTTGTGTATACTCCACCTGATTCCCCGATGTTTCAGCCTTGCTGAAACGAGTACACTTATTACTTTCTATATTTATAATGCCCAAAAAAATAATTGACATATGTTCATTATGTTGTTACAATAAACATAATTTCATAATTAAAATATAGAGTATGATATAGATAAAGGGGAGGCGTTTTAAAATGCCGGGTTTTGATGGAATGGGTCCTGTTGGTTTAGGCTCAATAACGGGAAAAGGGCGAGGTTATTGTATTTTGCCCGTCAAAAGAACTATATCTGAGAAAGACGAAAGAAAGGATTACTTATCTACCTGCACAAGATTGGGTCTTGGTGTAAGAAGAGGTATAGGTAGCAAGAGAAAATTCGTCCTCTAATATTTCAGTTTAAAGGGATCTGATCACGTCTTTATAGGTTAACCTCTCAGTTATGCTCAGTTCTATTGCAGGCCGGGGAAAGTGAAGCAGATTCACTTCTTCTACGGCCTATTTATTTTGTTTCTTTTATCCACGATACCTGTGTTATTAAATTATCTAAAGCAGCATTTGCCAAAGCAATACTTGTCGGACCTGCGGGGCACATCGAGGCTGGAAAATCTGACAGTGTAGCATCCCCCACAATAAATACGTTGAAGTCTTTTCTTAAATTTTCATATCCTGACATAGTATCATTGAAACTTGCATCAGTCGTGTAACCGCATAACAGTATATTTGTTATCTCGTTACTCTTAAGAAATTTTTTAAAGGATTCATAACCATATTTATCATAGAAAAACACATCTCTTTCAGCCACATTAAAAACGCCTGTCATTTCCATGTAATCCTGCATTGAATAAGCTACTAGTTTGACTTTATTCCCATAGTGAAGCAAGAAAGGATTTATTACTATTTTTATGTGATCGAGATAAACCTGGCCTCTTTCCCCCAATTGGAAATCACTGTCAAGATTGAGGTTGTGAATTGTATCAGAATGGACAACAATAATTGCTGTCTTTTCTATATTTAACAGATTCTTTGATTCAATAACCCCTCCTGCAAGGTAAGAATAATACCAGGCAATAACTTCCAGATTTCCGTTATAATCTAAAACAAATGGGGTGCCAAAAAATTTTCTATCGGGTTTAACTGGGCTGACAAACTGGGGGTAATCATCTAATATGGGAGAAAAGTGAGTAATTTCTTTAATTATCGTATCTTTAGGCGGCCTTTGAAATGTGGAGCTTAGTGCTCTATTTTGCAAAAATATCTCGATGTTTACAACTAGCAGGATCATGATCAATATAAATTGCAGAAATACTATTATTTTCCCTTTCAACAGTAAGCCGCCTCCTTTGTCACACTTTGTCATTAAAGATAATTATTTATTTCTTCAAAGAAATAAGAATACCCTTTTAAAAATTAAAATAATTCTGGAAAACAGAGGGTTATCGTAAAGGAGTGTTCTGTTTGCAACTTAATATGATATAATATTTTCTGGTATTAAAAATGTGCTGAAGGACACGGATCTTAAGGAACAGGTGATAATGTTGGAAAAAATAATTGAATTAAAAGGTGATATTTGGCAGGTGGACCTGGAAGAAAGGGGTATCCCGGGTTGGACGGCAGGGTACTATATAAAAGGTGAAGGCAAAAGCGGATGGATGCTCATCGAGACAGGGCCGGCCAGTTCTGCAGAAAGGCTTTTTGATGCTGCAAATATTATCGGAATATCCCCTCAACAGGTTAAACATATAGGTGTTACTCATATACACGTGGATCATGCAGGTGGTTTGGGGGTTGTATCCCGCTATTTTAAAGATGCCCAAATATGGGCACATCCTGTAGGAGAGAGGCATTTAGTCGATCCGACCAGGTTGATAGAAGGATCCAGGGCCGTGTATGGAGAGAAGAAAATGCAAGAATATGGAGAAGTATTACCTGTTCCAGAGGGAAGAATTCGCTCAGTTTTGGAAGGGGAAATAATCTCACTGGGCGGGAGAACAATTGAGGTATGGGAGACACCGGGTCATGCCAGGCATCATGTATGTTTCTTTGATCATAAAACGAAGGGGATATTTAGTGGAGATACGGCTGGTGTATATGCTCCCCATCTCTCTAAACTGCTGAATCATCCTGTAGCACGCCCGGCTACTCCTGGTCCTGATTTTAATGGAGAATTAATGCTGCAAAACCTTTACAGGTTAGCGCGCAGTGAAGTTCAAAACATTTATTATACACATTTTGGAGCTGCATCCCCGGCACAGTTGTTGCTAGAACTTGTGATCGGTCAGCTGCTCATGCATATGCACATTGCCAAGGATTATTTGAAAGAAGAAGATGCTGTTCATAAATTAGGCAAAGCCTTACAGGATGAAATAAAAAAGGGACTGCGCATTTCGATGGTAGAAAAAAATATCGATGAAACAATGGTTAGTAATGAAATGAAATTATTGATGGATCCTTTGTTTGATTCGGCAGACGGACTACTTGCAGATTTGAGAAAAAGCCGGCAGTAATCGTGGACGAGCCAATAGCCAATGCTGAGCCAAGCGAAACGTTCCCGTGGCTTTGCCCGTGGTTTTGCCACGAAACATCTGTGGCTCTGCCAAAAACAAAATGGTTCAAGGATAAAACCCTGAACCATTAATTTTTTAAATGGTGCCGAAGGCGGGACTCGAACCCGCACGTACTCTCGTACACTGGATTTTGAGTCCAGCGCGTCTGCCATTCCACCACTTCGGCATGTTATTTTCAAATTTCATCTTAACAGAAAAGGCGGATAGTGTCAAGATGCCTGAGAGCATGTTGCACGGCGAATTCATGAACCCATATATTTCCATAGCGTTTTAGAGAAGATTTACATAAAAATGAATATAAGGAAGCTGAAGTAAATTTACTGTTGTCTTTTTACACTTTCAGCCCTGTTTTTAGTTCTACTACTCATTTCA
>JAUSPO010000194.1 GCA_030656575.1 Bacillota bacterium | reverse complement strand
TGGAAATGGTTATGCCCGGGGATAACATAAACATGGAAATCCAGCTAATTACACCTATTGCCTTAGAAGAAGGACTTCGTTTTGCCATTCGTGAAGGGGGCCGTACCGTAGGTGCAGGTGTGGTCACTGGTATTGCCTAGTTAGGATCGTAATCGCAAAGTTACGATCATCAAATAGGATTATAAAGGTTTTATTGCCAGGCGGTTGTTAACAGAAATCCGGGGCACTATGCTCCGGTTTTTTGCAGTTAAGAACGAGGTATAAGTTATTGGTTGGATGGTTATAATATTAATTTGACCCCTTATCTCCAACATCCACCCTTTGTTTTATGTTGACATTGTTAATAAACTGTGGTAAATTGAGTTTCGTGGTAATAAAGAGGCAAAGGGAGTGCATTTTCAAATGCGTGTAAAGGTAATAATAGCATGTACAGATTGTAAAGAAAGAAATTATTCCACTACCAAAAATAAAAAGACTAATCCAGATCGTATTGAGTTTAAAAAATATTGTCCCAGTTGTGGTTCTCATACCCTGCATAAAGAGACAAAATAGTTATACGGACGGTAGCGGGGGAATTTCTCTTATTTGGGAGTATTAAGGGGAGAATTGAAAAAATGGCTGCTTATGGCAAGAGATTACAGCGTTTCTTTCATGATGTTAAAATAGAGCTGAAAAAGGTTAATTGGCCAAGCAGAAGAGAGCTGATGGTTTTTTCAAGTATTGTTATTATAGTAATTGTCGTATTCGGTGTTTTCTTCTGGATTCTTGATGCTGGGTTTACTGCAGTTTTAAAGATTTTAATTTGATAATACTAAGTGGTAAGGAGGAATAGCGGGAAGCAGACTAAGCTTCCTCCTTTTATGGGCGAGAAAAGCTGGTATGTAATTCATACTTACGCGGGATACGAAAACAAGGTTAAGACTAATCTGGATAAGCGTGTTGAATCTATGGAGATGCAGGACAAGATCTTCAGGGTTTTAATTCCTATGGAAAAAGTAGTTGAAATAAAAAACGGACAGAAAAAAACAATTATGCGCAAGGTTTTTCCAGGTTACGTTCTGGTGGAGATGGTCATGGAAGATGATTCCTGGTTTGTTGTACGCAATACACCGGGGGTAACGGGATTTGTAGGCCCGGGTTCAAAACCTATTCCTCTAAGCGAAAAAGAGATAGATAATATCCTCAGACAGATGGGCATGGATGAAGCAACGCCTAAACACGGATTTACGTTGAAAGAACAAGTGCGGGTTATCAGTGGGCCCTTTAATAATTTTATTGGCGCTATTGAAGAGATTCATGCTGAAAGAGGAAAACTAAAGTTGAGGGTTTCCATGTTTGGACGGGAAACTCCTGTTGAGCTTAATTTTGAACAGGTTGAGCAGCTATAACGTTTGGTTGTTTTTTGAAAGAGAGGGGGTGCATTAAATTATGGCCAAGGCTAAAAAAATTCTCAGTATGATAAAATTGCAAATACCTGCCGGTAAAGCGAACCCGGCGCCACCTGTGGGACCTGCTTTAGGGCAGCACGGTGTTAATATAATGGCTTTCTGTAAAGAGTTTAACGAAAAAACGGCAGCGGATATGGGACTGATTATCCCTGTGGAAATTAAGGTTTTTGAGGATCGCTCTTTTAGCTTTATTACGAAAACACCTCCCGCTGCGGTGCTGTTAAAAAAAGCCCTTAATATTGAAAAGGGTTCAGGGCAACCGAATAAAGTAAAGGTAGCAACAATTTCCCGGGATAAGGTCAGGGAAATCGCTCAGCAGAAGTTGGAAGATCTGAATGCTGTGGATCTGGAAGCTGCTGTAAAGATTATTGAGGGAACTGCCCGCAGCATGGGCGTTGTAGTGGAAGGATAATTTGTCTAAAATCGTGGGAGAAATATTATTTCGTTTGAACCACAAGGAGGTAAAGGAAAAATGAGTAAGCATGGAAAAAACTATCTTGAAGCTAAAAAGAAGGTAGACCGCACCCGCCAGTATGATCCGTCAGAGGCTTTTGAACTCTTAAAAGAAATTTCCACTGCTTCTTTCGATCAAACTGTGGAATTGTCCGTTAAGTTGGGAGTTAATCCCAAGCATGCAGATCAGCAGGTCAGAGGCGCAGTGGTTTTACCTAATGGAACAGGTAAGGAACTTAAGGTCATAGTATTTGCCAAGGGCGAGAAAATGACAGAGGCCGAAGAGGCCGGAGCAGATCTAGTCGGTGGTGAAGACCTTGCAGAAAAGATCCAGGGAGGTTGGCTGGATTTTGATGTTGCGGTGGCAACTCCTGATATGATGAGTGTGGTAGGAAAATTAGGTCGGGTTTTGGGGCCAAGGGGTTTAATGCCGAACCCGAAAACAGGGACCGTTACCTTTGATGTAAGCCGGGCACTTGCTGAAATTAAAGCCGGAAAAGTGGAATACCGTACTGATAAGGCTGGCAATATTCATGCTCCTTTGGGGAAAGCATCTTTTTCAGTAGAACAACTACTGGAAAACTTTTATGCCGTGATAGAAGTGTTGATTAAAGCCAAACCTTCAGCAGCGAAGGGACAGTATCTGAAAAACATAACGATCAGTGCTACAATGAGCCCGGGAATTAAAATTAATTCCCAGAGAGCAGCAGCCCTGGGCCGAGCGTAGTAAACCAGTTCAGCTAAATTTAAAAAAAATAAGTTTGAGTGATACCGCAGAAGCAGGTGTTTTTACTTAATGGCTGTGCCGCCTGCCGAGGTAAACGAGGGTTTTATTTACTATAGCCTTCCTGTTATCTGCGGGAAGGTTTTTTGATTTTTTGGCAGTACTTTTCCTAAAATGAGGAGGTGAGATATTTGGGAATCCGCAGGCAGAAAGAGTTAAAAGTAGAGCAAATCAAAGATGATCTTGATAATTCAAGAGTTATTGTCTTAACGGATTACAGGGGCTTAACTGTAGCTCAGATAAGCAGTTTGCGCCGCATCCTGAGGGAAGAAGGGGTCAAGTACAGGGTAGTTAAAAACACACTTACCCGTTTGGCAGTCAGAGATGTTGGACTTGATAATCTTGTGCAATATCTGGACGGCCCAACAGCAATTGCTTACGGTTATGATGACCCGGTTTTACCTGTAAAATTGTTGGTGAAGTTCGCCAAAGAAAACGAAAACCTTACAATTAAAGGGGGCGCCCTGGAGAAGAATGTTCTGAATGAAAGTGAACTGCGCCGTATTTCAGAACTTCCTTCTAAAGAGGTTCTTCTGGCAAGAACTCTTGGGTGCTTTCAGGCTCCTATCGCAGGCCTGTTAAATGTTTTAAACGGTAATATTAGAAATTTAGTGTATGTGCTTAGTGCAGTTAAAGAGAAGAAGGAAAGTTCACTTTAGTATATTAAAAGGAGGAAATAACTATGTCCAAGGTTCAGGAAGTACTTGAAATTGTAAAGGGAATGACAGTGTTAGAACTTGCAGAATTAATTAAGGTTTTCGAAGAGGAATTTGGTGTCAGCGCAGCAGCGCCGGCTGCCATGGCAGCTCCTGGAGCACCTGCAGCAGAAGAAGTTGCCGAGGAAGAGCAAACTGAGTTTGATGTTGTCTTAACCGCTGCAGGGGAAAAGAAAATTCAGGTTATCAAGGTTGTTCGTGAGCTTACCGGTCTGGGTTTAAAAGAAGCCAAAGCATTAGTTGATGAGGCACCAAATGCTGTGAAGGAAAAAGTGAGCAAAGAGGAAGCTGACGCCGTTAAAGAGAAACTTGTGGAAGCAGGGGCTAGTGTCGAAATTAAATAGACCGGAAATACCTGCCGAGCATGCAAATTATAAAGCGCTTACTGTCCTCCTCCCGGGGAGGATTTTTATTTATAAAAAAATATTTCTGGAAGCCTTGACTCTCTTTGCCAAATATGATATTATTACAAAATGCGTAAACATGCCCGTTTATATTTTGCTCAGCTGTACATAGATGATAACATTTATAGGGGAAAATATTAAGATGTCGCCGATGATGTGAATAATTCCTTGTTTTATTGTTAAAACTAGGTAAATGCGGCATTCTTTATTTTCCTTATTGGTGTTTTTAATATTATTTCCTGTGATTATTATTTGTTTGTTTACCTTATTATATTAGGTTATTATTAAATTTTGTTTCCCTGTACCAAAAATAAACCGGGGGAGTGATTTTTTTATGTTTAAGGAGGTCGAATCGGGTAAAAGGAAAAGGAGAACTTATACCCGAATTAATGAAATTTTAGACCTTCCTGATCTTGTTGAAATTCAAAAAAGCTCGTACAGATGGTTTTTGGATGAAGGGTTACGTGAAGTTTTTCAAGACATATCGCCAATTAAAGATTTTACACAGAACCTGGTGCTGGAGTTTATCGATTATTCTCTGGGAGAGCCAAAGTACGCAGTGGATGAATGCAAGGAAAGGGATGCTACTTACGCGGTACCTTTGAAGGTACGCATCAGGCTTGTGAACCGTGAGACCGGGGAAGTTAAGGAGCAGGAGGTTTTTATGGGGGATTTTCCCCTCATGACTCATAACGGAACCTTCGTTATTAACGGGGCTGAGCGGGTTATTGTCAGCCAGTTGGTGCGTTCCCCGGGAGTTTATTTTAACAGTCAGCTATTTAATGGAAAAAATCTTTATTCCGGCACGATTATTCCGAACAGGGGAGCCTGGCTGGAATTCGAAGCGGACGTCAACGACGTAATTTGGGTAAAAGTTGATCGTACCCGTAAGATCCCTGTAACTGTTCTTCTGCGGGCGATTGGATATGGCAGTGTTAATGAACTTATGGAACTGTATGATGGGGATGCCCGAATTCTTAATACCCTGGAAAAAGATCATACAGATTCACAGGACGATGGGTTACTGGAAGTATATAAACGTCTCAGGCCCGGCGAACCTCTGAATGTAGAGAATGCCCGCAATCTTTTTGAGTCGCTGTTTTTCGATCCTAAACGTTACGATTTTGCCAAGGTAGGACGCTATAAGGTCAATAAGAAGCTTTCCTTAAGAGGACGGCTTGTTCAGCATGTCCTGGCAGAAGATTTTGTTGATCCCGATAGCGGTGAGATTTTAGCTTCCAAGGATACAGTGGTTGATGACAAGCTTTTTAAGCAGATCAAAGAAAGACGTATTAATAGAATAAAGATCAATAATCAGGAAGGTAAACCCTGTACTATACTCAGTAACGGGGATGTACCTGTTCAGATTAAGCAGATGACCAGGGATGATATTGTTGCTACGGTGGGCTATCTCTTAAATCTTATGGATGGTCTTGGCAATACTGATGATATTGACCACCTTGGGAACAGGCGTCTGCGAAGCGTGGGCGAACTTTTACAAAACCAGTTTCGTATCGGCCTCTCCAGGATGGAAAGGGTTGTTCGGGAAAGAATGACCATTCAGGATGTGGAGGCAGTAACTCCCCAGGCACTTATCAATATCAGGCCCGTAATTGCTTCAATTAAAGAGTTCTTTGGCAGCAGCCAGCTTTCTCAGTTTATGGACCAGACAAATCCCCTTGCGGAGCTTACTCATAAACGACGTCTCAGTGCACTGGGACCAGGCGGATTAAGCCGGGAACGGGCAGGTTTTGAAGTTAGGGACGTCCATCACTCCCATTATGGAAGAATGTGTCCCATTGAGACACCTGAGGGACCTAATATTGGGCTAATCGGTTCACTAAGCAGCTTTGCCCGTATTAATGAATTTGGTTTTATTGAAACTCCTTACCGCCGTGTGGATAAAGAGAATGGTTTGGTTACTAAAGAAGTGGTCTACCTTACGGCTGATGATGAAGACGAATATACTGTTGCCCAGGCCAACGCTCTGTTGGATGAAAGCGGGCATTTTTTAGCCACACGGGTTACCTGCCGTTACCGGCATGAAACCCTTTTGCTCCCGCCTTCAGATGTGGATTATATGGATGTTTCGCCGAAACAGCTCGTCAGTGTGGCTACTGCTTTAATTCCTTTTCTTGAGAATGATGATGCCAACAGGGCCCTCATGGGTTCCAACATGCAGCGTCAGGCGGTTCCCCTTGTTCAGACCCAGGCTCCTTTGATAGGGACTGGAATGGAACATAAAACCGCCCTCGATTCCGGGGTTATGGTTATAGCCGGGAACGCAGGCGAGGTTGTATATGTATCCAGCACGGAGATTATGATCAGGAGGCAGGATGATCCGGACGGGCCAAACAAGATCCTTGATGGCCGGACCAGGGAAGTTTTTATGGAAAAGGGTGTCTTGTATAACCGCAAAGGCTGCGATGTTTACAAGATGCAGAAGTTCAAGCGCTCTAACCAGGGAACCTGTATGAACCAGAGACCTATTGTTAGAAAAGGTCAGTTTGTTGTCTCAGGTGAGGTTATTGCTGATGGGCCCTGTACGGATCAAGGGGAAATCGCTCTTGGTAGAAATATTCTGGTAGCTTTTATGCCATGGGAAGGATATAACTACGAAGATGCAATTCTGATCAGTGAAAAAATGGTAAAAGAAGACGTTTTTACTTCTATACACATCGAAGAGTATGAAGCGGAGGCCCGGGATACCAAACTGGGATCTGAGGAAATAACAAGGGATATTCCCAATGTGGGTGAAGACGCCCTTAAGGATCTGGATGAGAGGGGTATTATCAGGATTGGCGCGGAGGTACGCTCCGGGGATATTCTGGTAGGCAAAGTCACTCCGAAGGGAGAAACGGAACTTACTGCAGAAGAAAGACTGCTCAGGGCAATTTTTGGTGAAAAGGCCCGTGAGGTAAGGGATACTTCCCTGCGGGTTCCCCACGGTGAGTCCGGAATGATAGTGGATGTTAAAGTTTTTTCCCGGGAGGCCGGGGACGAACTTTCCCCGGGCGTTAACCAGCTGGTCAGGGCTTATATTGCTCAGAAGAGGAAAATTTCCGAAGGTGATAAAATGGCCGGCCGTCACGGAAACAAGGGGGTTGTTGCCAGGATCCTTCCGGAAGAGAATATGCCTTTTCTGCCGGATGGCGTTCCTGTTGAGATCGTTCTGAATCCTTTAGGGGTTCCTTCACGGATGAATATCGGACAGGTACTGGAATGCCACCTCGGTTGGGCTGCACAAGTCTTGGGTATTCATATAGCTTCACCTGTATTTGACGGTGCAAACGAGGAAGATATTTTTAATGGTTTTGTGGAGGCCAACTTACCCACAGATGGTAAAACAATCTTACGGGATGGTCGTACGGGTGAGCGTTTTGACAATGTTATTTCAGTCGGTTACATTTACATGCTTAAACTGGCTCACCTGGTAGATGATAAAATTCATGCCCGTTCCACAGGACCCTATTCTCTTGTTACTCAGCAGCCTCTGGGTGGAAAGGCACAGTTTGGCGGTCAGAGGTTTGGTGAAATGGAAGTCTGGGCGCTGGAGGCTTTTGGGGCTTCCTACACTTTACAGGATATTCTATCTGTAAAATCAGTTGTTGTGA
>JAUSPO010000193.1 GCA_030656575.1 Bacillota bacterium | reverse complement strand
TAAAGCACAGCAGCCGAGGCAGTTAACTGTCTCCAAGCTAAACTTCAAATCCAAATCCGTTTCGCCAGGTTTAATTCCTGTCAGGTCCTGCGCCGTGTCGAGGACACGCTGCGCACCACGAACATGACAGGCAGTACCCATACAAATGTGAATTTCATGACGCCCTTTAGGAACTAAACTAAAGGCTTTATAAAAAGTGGCTATATGCTGTATCCGGGTTAAAGGAACTTGTAATTTTTCACTGACCCTCTCTAATGTTTCCTTCGGAAGCCAGCGAATATCGCGCTGAATCACCAGTAATACTTGTATCAGTGAACTGGCTTCGCCCTGATGTTTATCAATAATCTGATCAATTCTGTCGTTATCCATAGCCTCTGTCCTGATCCCCTCCTTTCCCTAAGCGAGCGCAAAGCGCCACTGGCTTTCCTCATATTTGACTAATCCCTGCCTTGCTGAACTCTTAAGGTGTCTTGATATTTCAGACGGGGTCAGACCTAAATTCTTAGAGATTTCTCCGGTTGAAAGGGGTCTTTCCCGCAGGAGTAACATGATTTCGCTTATTGCCAGTTTGTCTGCAATTAATTCACGAAATAATCTATCGAACTCCTCACTGGAGTAGAATTTCTCATACTCTTCCACTGTATCAAAATGTACTCTCAGTCTCTCATTCTCCACCAATCTGATATAGGGGATTAGCTTTGTAATTGCTTTAAGTTTTAGATTTAATGCATTTTCGTCTATTCCTTCGCTTTTGCCAAACGGTCCTAAATCCTTCACATTCCTGACAAAATCGTTTACAACTTCCACAAAAAGGTTTCCTTCACCGGAAGACATAAATTCGATCCTTAATCTTTCCGGGTTCAGCCCGATGTGTTCCATTATTTTTTTACATAGAAGCACCTTGTTCAAGGCATGGTAATTGCCATGAGTAATATAATTACATTCACCTAAACGGCAGCCACCAATAAAGACCCCATCCATTCCGTTTGATAAGGCCCGAAGTATAAAGGCAAGATCGATTCTTCCGGTACACATTACACGTAAAAGCCTGATTTCAGTTGTATATTGCAGTCTGGAAACTCCAGCCAGGTCAGCAGCACCGTATGCTCACCAATGGCATACAAAACCTATTATTCTTGGTTTAAACTTAAGTCCTGTACTCATTCGTTCCCACCTCCTTTGTTTGTAATCCCGGCTCTATTCACATATCTCAAACAGCCGCTTCAACTTGTTTTATGATAATCTCTTTCTCCGGAGCCAACGCATCGATTTCGCTCAAGAGCTCTTCGTCGGTAAAGTGTTTGAGTTGTATAGCCCCTGTCAGACATTTTGTATTACAGAGACCGTCTCCTTTACAGAGAACAGGATTTACCACAGCCTTATTGCCCTGTGGTGTCTCACGAAACTCTATGGCACCATACGTACAGGATGAGATACATGCTCCACAGGAGATACATTTATTCTCATCCACCTCGCAAACAGAGCCGGAGGCGGTGACTGTATCATGTGAGAGAAGCGTTAAGACCCGGCCTGCAGCTCCATAAGCCTGGCTAACCGTTTCTGAAATAAGCTTGGGATAGTGAGCAATACCACAAAGATAAACGCCATCTGCAGCAAACTCAACAGGCCTTAGTTTGGCATGGGCTTCTTTGAAGAAGCCGTCCGGGTTCAAAGTTACCTTGAATTGTCCTGCTACTTCCCTGGTTCCTGCAGAGGGAATAACGGCTGCAGCCAAAGCAATTATATCAGCATCTATTTCAAGTTTTTTACCTAAAACATAATCTGGCACAGTAACCCTTATGACGTCCCTGCCATCCTCACTGACAGCAACTTCCACCTCAGGTTTTGCATCCGACTCGTAACGGATGAACCTGATATCTTTACCGGACGCTTCCCGGTAATAGTCCTCCTTGAAGCCATAAGTTCTTATATCCCGGAAGAGAATATAGATATCCATCTGCGGGTTTATCTCTCTTAGTTTCAGGGCGTTCTTTACAGACTCGCTGCAGCATATCCGACTGCAATAATTTCTGTCTTCATTTCTGCAGCCTACGCATTGGATCATGACGAGGCTTTCTGCGCCTGTGACCTTTTCGTCTCCTTTGGCGATCTGCTCCTCCAACTCAAGGTGGGTCATGACCTTATCATCTTCTCCATAAAGGTATTCGGTGGGTGTATATACATCAGCGCCTGAAGCAATTACGGATGCACCGTGTTTTATCTCTGTGCCCCCTCTTTCAGACTTAACCCTTGTTACGAAATTTCCCATATAACCGGTGGCCTCTGTGATGGTGGCATCAGTATAGACATGCACTAAGGGGTGTTGATATACCTTTTGAATAAGATCACCCAAATACTCCTGAACATCCAAACCTTCCAGGGTGTAATGAATTTTTCGTGCCATTCCTCCTAAGTCTTTTTCCTTTTCCACCAGGTGAACCTCATGTCCCTGGTTAGCTATGGAAAGGGCGCTGGTCATACCGGCTATACCTCCACCAACCACTAACGCTGTCTTGTTTACCGGCAGATCAAATTCCTGTAATCGCTCCAAATAGCAAGCCCTGGCTACCGACATGCGGATGATATCCTTTGCCTTTTGGAAGGCTTCTTCCTTTTCTTTGGGGTGGACCCAGGAGCAATGCTCTCTAATATTGGCCATTTCGAAGTAATACTGATTAAGCCCCGCCTCCCGAAGGGTGTCCCGGAATAAAGGTTCAAGGGTTCTGGGAGAGCAGGCAGCAACAATGACCCGATTGAGCCCTTTTTCCTTGATCATCTCTGTTATTTCCTCGGCAGAATTAGTCGCACATGAAAACAACTGTTCCTGAGCGTAGACAACATTAGGTAAGGTTAAGGCATATTCAACTGTGGAAGGAACATCTACTATCCTTCCGATATTGGCCCCACAATGACACACAAAGACTCCTATCCTTGGCTCCTCTTTGGAGACATCCCTTTCCGGCGGATATACCCTTTCTCTGGAAAGTTTTCCCCTCCTGTAGTCAAGGAGTTCACCACACTGGGAACCGGCCCCGCTGGCGGTTACAACAGACTCGGGAATATCCACAGGGCCCTGGAAGGCCCCGCTTATAAAAATCCCCGGGCGGGTAGTCTCTATGGGATTAACAGGATTGGTTTTACAGAATCCGTGTGCATTAAGCTCGCTGCCGAATTTATCAGCCAGTTCCTTAAAGCCGGTAGGGGGATTCAATCCCACGGATAATACCACCATTTCGAATTCTTCCTCTTTTACTCCATCGTCGGCGGTAGAATATCTTACTGTCACATTCTTGGTCACCGGATCCTCTTTTACTATTGATACATAGCTTCTGATAAATTCAACCCCGGGAAGATTCTGTGTCCTTTCGTAGAACCGCTCAAAATCCTTCCCAAAGGATCGAATATCGTTATGGAAGATTGTACACTCAGCTTCAGCGTTATGGTCTTTGGTCAAAATCACCTGTTTCTGACTATACGTGCAGCATACGGATGAACAATAGCTGTTGCCGCCTTCGGTAACCTGTCTGGAACCGACGCATTGAATCCAGGCTACTTTATGTGGGTGCTTTGAGTCAGAAGCACGCAGTACCTCACCTTCGTATGGCCCGGTGGCGCATAACAACCTTTCATAGTCCATACTGGTTACTACGTTCTCAAACTTTCCGTAACCAAAGTCCTCCCTTAACTTAGGATCAAATGGCTCAAAGCCCGGAGAGAGAATTATGGCACCTACTTTTACTTCCACCTTCTCCTCCGTTTGATTAAAATCTATGGCGTTATTCTTACATACTGCTTCGCAAATACGACATTTCTTCTCTTTAAGGTAAAGACAGCTTTCATCTATATAGGTGATCAGGGGTATTGCCTGAGAGTAGTATATATGGATAGCTTTATTCTCCGATATTTCCTGATTAAATTGATCAGGGTACTTGACCGGGCAGTATTCCACGCAGACAGTACAACCGGTGCATTTACTCTCTAAAACATATTTAGGCTTTTTAGTGAGAGTTACCTTGAAGTTTCCTGCTTCCCCTTCCACAGTGTCAACTTCAGTATAGGTAAGAACTTCTATATTGGTATGCCGGTCGATCTCGACCAGTTTTGGTGAGAGTATTCACATGGAGCAATCATTGGTGGGAAAGGTCTTGTCAAGCTGGGCCATATGGCCGCCAATGCTCGGCGCTTTGTCAACCAGGTAAACCTTAAAACCAGCAGCGGCAAGATCTAAAGATGCCTGAATGCCGCTGATTCCTCCGCCGACGACCATAACATCTCCAAAATTACTGCCTGCAAGGCATTTGACAAACTGCCCTCCCATTTTTTCCAGTTCTTTTTTCATTAATTCTATTTCCATTAGCTCTTTTTCCAATTTCTATCACCTCATCAGGTTTTGTTTACCCTCTAAATCACTTCCTGGATGATTTCCGTGATGTCCTTAACCTGTATGACATCCTCATGATTCAGGCCTGACCTGCTCCCCTCAAGGGCATCGATGCAATAGGGGCAGGATGTAGCTAACACCTCAGCTCCAAGCCCAATAGCTTCTTCTATTCTGAGGTTGGAGAATCTCTCAGACATTTTAGTATCAATCCAAATCCTGCCTCCGCCCATTCCGCAGCAGAGGCTATTCTCCCGGGATTCTATCATCTCGCTCAGTTCCAAACCGGGTATCTTCTTTAAGACCCCCCGGGGCTCATCATAGATGCCATTATGCCGACCCAGGTAGCATGGGTCATGATACGCAACTTTCTTTGCATACTCTTTGTTGATTTGAAGCCTTCCCTCATTAATAAGCTCGAATAGATACTCGGAGGTATGAACGACTTCAAAGTTCGCTTTGAATTCAGGATACTCGTTTTTGAATGTGTGATAGCAGTGAGGGGAAGAAACAAGGATTTTCTTTACTCCGTTATCGATAAATGTTTTGATGTTTTCCCTGGCCAGGCTTTTAAATACATCTTCGTTGCCTGTCTTGCGGATGCTTTCTCCACAGCAGTTCTCCTTGGTACCCAGTATCCCGAAGTCTACTCCGGCCTTATTTAAGATACTGGCCGTGGCCTGGGCTATTTCCCTCAATCTTTTGTCGTAGCTGACGTAGCAGCAGGGAAAATATAAAACTTCCATTTCTTCGGTGAATGTTTTTACATTGAGGCCCTCTGCCCAATCGGCCCTCTTTGATCGCTCTTGAACAAAGGGGTTGCCTTCTGCAGCAAGGCTTGCGCTTGCGGAGCGGACTGGCTTGAGAAGGGCATTTGAAACACCATATCCCATGGCCATCCTGCGAATGGCGATCACGTCGTCGATCTGCTTTACGTCCCTGGGGCATTCCTTAGAGCATTTTCCACAGGTAGTACAACGCCAGACCTCTTCAAGTTCTACCTCCGGTATACCGAATGTAGCCTCGCGAATTAGCTTGCGCATACTGAAAGTTGTAACTTTATTCCAGGGACAAACAGTATCGCATTTTCCGCATTGATAGCAGAACTTGACGGCGTCTCCGCCTAATTCTTTTATTTCATCTATAATATCTTTGAAGGGGGATTCAGTCTCCATGATTTTATCCCTTCTTTCGCATTAATGTTTTGTAACTGCAATTCTGTATTTGACTACTTGAGTCTGAATTGTTACAAGCTCTTCTGTGAAATTCGGGCAAAGCTTTCCGCTATCTTCTTTACTCCATATTTGTCCACCAATGATTTCAATCCTATTTCCAACTCGTCAGCCTTCACTTGTTCTTCGACTACCTCTTCCACCTCTTCGTAAGTCAGGGCATCAAGTGAACACGCCTGAACACACAAGGGCTCTTTTTGCGGTGGATCGTCTTCACACATATCGCATTTAAGAGGGAGTCCGGAATCTGGTTCTTTAAATAAATTCCTGGCCGGACAAACAGTCCCGCAAAAACTGCACTCGCTGTATTCTTTTCCGTTAACCGTATAAACACGTCTGCCATCACATGCAGCTTTACTATAATCAGTGGCACGTATAGGAACATACTCATCATTTATTTCATCCGTAACCACCCGGATCCGAGATCTGGCCGGATTAATACTGCTATATTTCGGCTTAGCGTGAAATGCGGAGCAGGCCATCTCACATGCACGGCAACCATTGCATTTGTCAAGATTAACTCTTATTCTTCTAACTATTTTCTTTTCACCCACGGTTAGCACCCCCCTGACTTTTGTTCTTGTTCTTTTTCCGTCGGAGCCTCTTTAGAAGGAGTACCTTCGTTGCCTGTCAAGATTCCTCTCTGCAGGAATTCTTCACTTACGAAGCCCAAATCCAGGCTATCCAACGTCTCTTTGGTAGGAATACCATCTTTAGTCCATCCCTTAAAGTCGTAATATTCGTCAAGCAGTTGTTGTTCAAACTCATGGTCTCTTACCGCCCAGTGATCCTCCGGGGGTTTCTCATCTGCTCTCCTCATCCCTCTTTTTATATTAACGGCTCTTACCATATTCCTGATCCTTTGAAATGTTTTCCAAAGTCCTTCTTTATCAATCTCCATACCGGTTGCAAGTGAGATTATTTCCGGCATATTATTCACATGATAGACAACGCCCCCGCCAAACTGGCCTCTGAAAGATGACAGAAAACCACAGAGTCCAAGGGAATCATCAAGGAAATGCATCGCCTCATTCCAATCAGTAATGGCACAAGAGGCTTCATTAGAGATATCATTGCGTTTTTCCCATTCCATAAACCATTTTAAAAACTTATCATCAGGCACCACTTCTTTCCATTTATTAACAAATGCTTCTCTTTCTTCTATGGTAGGAAGGGGATCCTGGGGGAACGATCCTTCAATCTGAGTGATAGCCATCTTCTCACCAGTGGCTATCATGAGGAAATAGGGAGGGTTCAGTTTTCCAAGCTTAATCGGTAACTGTTCAAATTTTTTGACGGTATTATGGTCGTATGCTTCTGCACCATTGCCAATCTGGCGGGCCGCATGATAAACACCATTAGCTAAAATATCTCCGATCCCTTCCCGCCGAACAATTTTTTCCATGAGATAGAAAACTCTCTCACCAGAATCGGTCGGAAAATCGGGCATATCTTTGTCAGTTAAAATACCTGCTTCGTAAAGCTCAATGCCAAAAGCGATAACTTGCGGCGTTGAGTATGAGTCCAGTCCATACTCCATGGTGAATGGAAGTATTTCATAAGTAAAATCCAGTTCTTTAAAAGCTGCCATATGATAAGTATCTTTCCCGTAGCATTTATAGCCGAATTTCCGTCCCTTATAAGAAATCACATTAATACATTTCTTCGAACAGTTATAGCAGCCTTTTTGACGAAGCATGTTATCATACTTCCAATTCGTCCAACGTTCTTGGAGTTCTTCGCTCCAATAATCTTTTATCCGCGTACGGGCATTGCCCCAGGCGAAATTGTTATGGTGGAAACTGTCATCCTCATCAACCGCCATCCAATCCCCCACATCCATGCTTTCAGCCATTTTTTTCCTCAGTTGGATGCATAAATTAAAAAGTTCAGCCGGACGAGCTATATTAAGATCCTTTGTTCCGCGAACAGCTATGGCCTTTAACCTTTTGTCGCCCATGACCGGGCCTGGTCCCCTTGCCGCACTGGCAAAACCGTGCTCGATACTGGCCGTATAAACCCTGTTTTCACCGGCTAGGCCGATAGCTGCCACCTGGGCGCTCGGCTCGTTCAATTCCTTTCTAATGAGCTTCGTCGTTTCATGAACTCCTTTCCCCCGGAGATGAGAGGCATCACGTATTTCAACTTTGTCATTATTTATCCACAAATAAACAAGGTCGGGGGCTTTACCGCTAATGACTATTCTGTCATAGCCGGCGTATTTCAGCTCCGGCCCGAAAAATCCTCCCATTAATGAATGGGCAAGTAAGTTTGTCTGGGGTGAAATGGTATTCACCGCAGTACGATTTGCACCGGGAATAGGCGTGCCATGTAAAAGCCCAGCGCTGAATATTAGCAAATTATCTGGAGAAAATGGTTCAACATCAGGAGGAACTCTATCGAACAGTATTTTGGCGGCAATACCCTGCCCTCCCAGGAAAAGTTCCGTTAATTTTGGGTCGGTTTCCACCCTCTCAATGTTTCCTCGGGACAAATCAACTTCTAAAGTATACCCTGTCTCAGCATACCTCATTTTTAAACCTCCTCTACGTATGTTTTTCTATGAATAATAATTCTCAAAACCGACAACTTGAATGAACCTGCCAACATCTAAGTAAAAAACTCTTTATAAATTTTTTAACAATTTATGTGTATTCCTTTTTTTTACAATAAAGCATCCATTTCATTATTTTCTAAATTTCAATTGGAAGTATTTTATGAAAAAACCTAAGGAATGCATAGGACAACCAACCGTTTGTTTTACTTTTTATATTGTTATTATCCCATAGTTGATTTTCCCTGTCAAGAAATATATATGAGATTCTCTGAGGCGTAGATTGCAAGTTTAATTGCCTTACATTTTATGGCATCCTCTGATTATTACGCAGCCATCTCATCGGCAGATTTATATTTAAACTTGATTGTGAAGACCTTACTGAAAACCCCCATGGAGGTTTTCAGTAAATAAGTTACATGATATAGAAGAAAATGAAAGCAAACCTTTTGGAAATGTTTAGTTATCACCAATAACAGACCAAAAGGAGCTGCTTCACGCATTAGCATAACACAAGCCATCTCTATCTTTGATTATTTATGTTCAAAAAACAAATGGGGTCACAAAAGCAATATTTAAGGCCTTGACTATTCTATTGACAATAGATAATAATAAAGAGGCTGCCCCCCGTACTGAAGTTCTATCTCCAGATCAGGGTATTCACCTGAAAGAATCTCCACAATTTCCTGAGCCTGCTTACCGGTAACATCCTGGCCGTAAAAAAGTGTAAGTACCTCATCTTCATCGGATAAAATCGTATTGATAAGATCTCGCGTTGCGCTTTCTACAGAACTTCCACAGATGAGCAAATTGCCATCGCTTATTCCAATAATACTGCCTTTAGTAACCCTAATATTATTAACAGTAGTATCACGGGTGGCATATGTAACCTCACCCGTTTTTACCTGCTTTGCTCTTTCACACATTTCCTGATGGTTCTCCAGAAGAGTTTTTTTCTTGTCCAGCCCAAGCATTGCGGCAAGACCCTGGGGCAAGCTCCTTGTATCTACAACCATTACATCTTTCTCTACCAAATCTGCCGCCTGTTCAGCAGAGAGCTTTATGTTGCTGTTATTAGGCAGGATGATAATATGATCGGAGGGTACTTCAATAACAGCATCAACTATTTCCTTAACAGATGGATTCATGCTCTGCCCCCCTGAAACAATCTTATCAGAGCCAAGGCTTAAAAAGATCGCATCAAGCCCTTCACCTGAAGAAACAGTAATTACGCCTATTCCACCTGTTACTTTACCGGTAGGTCTTACTGGCTGTGATTTAGCAGAAAGCCGCCCCCATTGCGTTTCCTTAAACTGATCTATCATATTATCAATTTTAATATCATGAATACTGCCTTGAGCAAGGCATGATTCCAGTACATCCCCGGGATGACCTGTATGAATATGAACCTTGACCAGATTATCCTCCCCTGCGACCAACAGGGAGTCGCCTAATCCTTCAAGAGATTGACGAATTTTTTGTGAGGACATTCCACTGCCTTTAATAATTAATTCAGTACAGTACGGTAAACTTGGATCAAATTCTTCAGAAATATTCCCTGATGTAATTTTAGCAGCTGGCTGTTCTGAAATTTCAACCATGGAAAATGTCTCATTCTCATCGATATACGTAGTACCCTGCTCCTGTGCCGTTCTTTTTAGCATACTATGAAGGCACCCTTCCAGAAAAACTATCAAGCCCAGCCCTCCCGCATCCACCACCCCAGCTTCTTTCAAAACGGGAAGCATTTCAGGAGTACGTTCCAGAGCCTTTTTACCGCTTTCAATGCCAATCCGCAGAAAATCAGTAAACTCTAAAGGAGTTTGTATAGCAGCACGGCTGCCTTTGGCAATTTCCCTGGCAACTGTTAATATGGTTCCTTCAACTGGCTTAGAAACAGCATTATAAGCATAAACAATACCGTATTGGAAAGCTCTGCCCAACTCCGTAATTCGGGCCTGCTCTTTGCCTGAAAGCCCTCTGGCTATACCCCGAAACAATTGTGAAAGGATAACACCTGAATTTCCCCTTGCCCCCATTAACGAACTGTAAGCTGCCACACGTGCAACTTCACCAATTGATTCCGATGCAAAAGTCTGCAGTTCTTTTGCTGCTGCCATCATCGTCAGGCTCATATTTGTGCCTGTATCCCCATCAGGAACTGGAAAGACATTAAGATCGTTAATTGCCTCTTTATACTTTTCAAAATACTTACATGCTTCCATAATCATATGACGTAAATCATTTCCATTGAGAAAAACATTTTCTTTGCTATTATTTGTCATTAAAGCACACTCCACAGTTAATGTTCAACAAATGATTACGGATATTGATAAAAGGCTAATCCCACTACCCCAGGACCGGTATGCGTACCTATAACAGGGCTTAACTCGTACTTTTTATATGAAAAGCCAGGCAGACGTTCTTCAATTAATTTTTCCAATATTTCGATATGCTCCTTAGAAGTCTCTGCATTTATCATAGCCAAATGAAGACCTTCTGATGAGGTCGGCAGTTCATTAACAATTCTTTGTAAAGCTTTTTTCATCGTCCGAACTTTATCGAATGCCTCAACTTTTCCATTTATAAGACACAAAACCGGTTTAATTTGTAGCAGGGTGCCAAGTAAAGCCTGGGCCCCTCCAATACGACCTCCTTTTTTCAAGTATTCGAGAGTATCGGGAACAAAAATTAAACTTATTTTCTTTTTTATCCCTTCCATTATTGCAACTACTTCTTCTCTGGTCCTGCCTTCCTCTAAAGCTTTGGCTGCTGTAATAAGCATCATGGCAAGGCCAGCTGAAGTAGAATGGGAATCCACTACAGAGATAAGTGATTGACCCACTATTTTTGCAGCATTATTTGCACTTTCCACAGTTCCGCTAATACCCGAAGAGATGTGAATACTGATTACTTCTTTTCCTTCCTGAATTAATCTTTCATAGACTTTTACAAAATCCCCTGGTGAGGGCTGAGAAGTAAAGGGCATTTTAGAAGCCTTCTTCATCTTATAAAAAAAGGTGGCATTATCAATAGTTCCATCAACAATAACTTCATTCTCAAAATTAACATAAAGGGGTACCACTTCAATATTGTACTGCTCCAAAGTTTCTTTATCCAAAAAAGCTGTAGAATCTGTAACCAAAGCGATTTTCGCCATTTGTTTCCCTCCTTATTCTAAATAGTTTAAAAAAGCTGATTTTTATTTAATTTCGTCGTTATCTTAAAAAATCCTTTCTTTAACAAAATATAATTTAACCATTTAATTTTTTCCATTTATGTAATCCTCAGTTTTTGATATCTTTACTACCGTATTTCTCTTTCTTCCTGTAAACCATTCCCTGAAAGACTGCTACCAAATCATTTTTTTCATCTTTTATATGTATTGAATAATTCGCAAGTTTTGGGTTAATAGACACCTCTTCTCCCTCAGCAATTAATATGCCGGAATTTACTGCTTTTATGAAGGAAATATTCGCATTAATAGCAACAGAAATATTTTCATGAGAATTTGAGGCAACAGCAAATACCAAGTCAGCTAATGCAAATATGGCTGCGCCGTGAACAATATTCACACTGTTCAAATGGTGCTTTTTAATTTCCAATTTAGCCTTTGCCCTTCCTGCTGATACCTCTAACAATTCGATACCTACATGTTCGGAAAATTTATCGTTTTTATAGAATTCACTAATAATTGCCACGTTTCTTGGCCTCCTTTTATTAAAGACATGCATACTTCCTGACCTGGAAAACAGAAGATTATTCATATTAAACCTACCGGAAAAATCTAAACTATACTAAATTAACCCTGTTTTCAGAGGAAAGAAGGATTGTTATTGTTTTCAAAGAGGTTAAAAAACTAAAAATTCTGAAACGAAGGATAGAAATAACTTATACTGACCCTTTGAGCATGCAATCAGACTAAACAACATCAACCCATAAAATTAGCCGCCAGCCATAAAAATTAAAAATATTAACTGATCCCCATTTTTCACTTTTATATTCTTATCTTCAGGCCAGGAAAGACGTTTACCGTTTAGGATTACCTGATAAATAAAATCTATTGTTCCGTCTGGATAAAACATTTCATCTTTAAGCTTTGGAAACAGCCTTAATAATTCATCCATTACTTTTTCAAAAGTATCAAATGAAGGCGGGAGATCTGCTGAGCTTGTTCCCGTAACATTCTTTAAAGATGACATAAATTTAACCTTAATTGCCACTATTCATTCCCCTTTTCCAAAACTGTAATCTATTCACACCTAAAACATTCATGTGAATTTATTTCAGCGTCACCTCTCTTGCTGTGAATTATAGATCCATCGGTACAGCTTAGAATTCTCATAACCCCACTCTACAATACGCTTAAACTTTTTAAACTGAAGTTTCATTATTTTTTAGGAGAAAAGCTCAAAGTTACTTCCCGGAAGAAGCAACGTGACTTATCTATTCGCTTTAAGCGATTTGCTTTGAAACTTAGGCAATAGTGGGTCCGCTGAAGAATGGCTCGTCTTGAGCGTCTTCCCGTTCTTCAAAAACGAGGGCTCCGTTAGGACAGACTTCAACGCATGCAGGGGTTTCTCTGTCTTTGCACTGGTCACATTTT
>JAUSPO010000192.1 GCA_030656575.1 Bacillota bacterium | reverse complement strand
TAAAATAATTATATTAAATTTTGTCTTTATCAATCAGGAATGTCTGTGCTTCTTCAATTTCCAATATATCAAATTTATTCACCCTATCAATTTGTCCAATCAATTTAATTCCCAATTCAAAATAATTGATTCTAAAAAAGCCCTCATTTTCAAAAAGTGAGGGCTTTTTTGATAATTGTATTATAGCGGAACTTTCGTCTAAAAAACGAGTAAGAAACGATGTAAGTACATAATATCACAGCATGTTAGGGCGTGATATTGCCTAAATATATTCTAAGCTACAGTTTAATTTTATGTTTAATCCATCTAATATTTCCTGATTTTGTTGTAACAATTCATCCGGTAAGATTATTTTAGTTTTCTCACCGAAGGTGTACTTTATGTATTGAATTTTATCAAGCGATTCAATTACACCTTTCATGGTGTAAGGCAGGTGCTTGAGTTTATCCTGCATATATTTCATAATCATATAGCCCAGCATTACTACAAAAATATGTCCAATCGTTGTTTCCTTTTTTCTGACAAATACAGGTCTGATATTCTCACCAATATTTTTCATAGTCCTGAATGCCTGTTCGACTTGGGCAAGGTCTTTGTATCTGGCGTGTACGGTATCGGTATTCATCTCCTCTTTTGTAAGGTCTGTTTTGATTGCATAACAACCATCAAACTTTTGTTGCTCTTTTAGTTGTTTGGAATCAACATCCAAAAAAATCTTACCATCAATAATTCGACATTTTATAAATGATGAAAATTTATGTTTCAAAATTTTGGATTCAACTTTATTAATTGCTGTTTCAACCTTAGCTCTTGGATGCTCGTCAAGATATATATTTTGATTAATGACAAATTCATTCAGCCAGTTAATCCGCGACATCCTGTTAGTGTAGATTTCTTTGGCACGGATTGGATTACGACGCAGTATATATCTTGTACCCTCTCCATCAGATATATCAACTAATTCATTATCAAAAAGTTCGTACTGAATAACATCTTTTTTGATTAATGTTTTAATCTGCTCTTTGGTTATACTTGTAATATAGTTCCATTGAAATTCCTCGGATTGTATGTCTCTAATCTGAGCACTTTTAATCATACCCTTATCGCCTACCAAAACAACCTTCTCAATAGCAAAACGCTTTTTAAGTTTAAGCAATTGATTCATTACGGTTTTTGTGTCATTGGTACTGCCTTTGAAAGCTTCGATAGATACAGGGTAACCTTTTTCATCGGTGAGCAAACCAATTACAATTTGCATTTTGCCTTTCTTTTTATCACGATTATATCCAAATTCGGCAAGTTCATTGTGAGTGCCTTCAAGATAAGTTGAGGTAACATCGTATAAAAACAGAGTCTTTCCTGAAGTATTGTTATGCGAGGATTTAAAAATTTTATCTTCTATTTCATTCTTTTTTTCACATAACCAGGCAAGATTATCAAGTAGCAAATCTTCACTGACATTTTGAATTTTAAAAACATCCTGATAAGCCTGATTATTAATCCATTCATTAGCAAGATAATTTCTTGAACCCTGACAAATAATTCTACCGGCAATTTGGAGAAGTGCTAATTTGGCATTATCTGAATTACCGAGTGCTTTTGTAATCCCAAGTTCATCAGCAATCTTTTTAATACAGTAAATTGCTCCGATAGATTTTCCCTGATGAAATAAAAGGTCTTCAACAGAAACTAAATCCTTATTTTTCTGTAAGCTTTGAATATTTAAAATTGTAG
>JAUSPO010000191.1 GCA_030656575.1 Bacillota bacterium | reverse complement strand
AGGAATCTTAAAGTCCCGGAAAGGCTGTTCCACCTGGCTGGCATTGAGCCGGAAGTGTACCTGCAAGTTCGAGAGAATCCCTGATATTTACCAGAAATTAACTGTTGAGTTTAACTAGCCCAGGGGTGTTGAATGTAAGTTAAACCAAAAAGAGCTGACCACCGGCTCTTTTTTTGTTAGGAGGTGAAAGCGATGGCGACACGGGGAAGAAAACCCAAACCCACAGCCCTGAAACTGTTGGAAGGCAATCCCGGCAAACGCCCCTTAAATGCAAAATAACCAAAACCGGAAAAGAAAGCGCCCCGTTGTCCGTCATGGCTGGAGCCGGAGGCGAAAAAAGAATGGAAGCGGGTGAGCAAGACCCTGGAAACTATGGGGGTGTTGACCCAGGTGGACGGTGCTGCTTTTGCCGGGTACTGGCAGGCCTACGCCCGCTGGAAAGAAGCGGAGGAGTTTTTAAGCAAGCACGGCACCATCTTCAAGACCCCTTCCGGATATATCCAGCAGGTGCCCCAGGTATCCATTGCCCAGACTTACTTAAAGGTTTATGAAGTACATCAGAAGGCAGAGGATATCTTACGGGGCAAGAAGCAGGACCCTATTCAGTATTCAAATGAGAAAATCAGGTATGAGATAGACAATATCGAAAAATTAATACAGTAAGTTGCTGTTTAGGGACAAAAGCGATCTGCAATGGATAAGACCTCGAAATATGAGGTCTTTTTTTATGCCCAAAATCAGGAGGAGTGCCTATGAGAATACCACTTTTATCAAAAATATTTCGCTCAAGGGCCAGCCCCAGGAACAGTATGTGGGGAAGCGCCTACACCTTTTTCTTTGGCACGACCTCCAGCGGGAAAACGGTCAATGAAAGAACAGCCATGCAGACAACGGCTGTTTATGCCTGCGTCAGAGTGCTGGCAGAGGTCATTGCCTCACTGCCGCTGCATACCTACCGGCACACTGAAAACGGAAAAGAAAAAGCACTGGATCATAGCCTCTATTATCTGCTCCATAGCGAACCAAACCCCGAGATGACTTCATTTGTGTTCAGGGAAACACTGATGGGTCATCTTTTACTTTGGGGAAATGGCTACGCACAGATTATCCGGGATGGCAGAGGCAAGGTCATCGCCCTTTATCCCCTCATGCCGGACAAGATGACTGTGGAACGATCGGAGAAAGGAGAGCTTTTCTACCTTTACAACAAAGATGGCACGATCTATCTGCTAAGAAGCGATGAAGTTCTTCATATCCCCGGCCTTGGCTTTGACGGGCTGATTTGTTATTCCCCCATCGCCATGGCCAAGAACGCTATCGGGATGGCCATCGCCACCGAAGAATACGGAGCCAAGTTCTTTGCCAACGGGGCTAATCCAGGAGGCGTCCTGGAACATCCCGGGGTGGTCAAAGACCTATCAAAAATCAGGGAGAGTTGGAACGCTGTCTACCAGGGAAGCGGAAACGCCCATCGCATTGCCGTCCTGGAAGAAGGAATGAAGTTTCAAAGCATCGGTATCCCGCCGGAACAGGCCCAGTTCTTAGAAACCCGTAAGTTTCAGCTCAATGAAATTGCCCGCATCTTCAGAGTGCCGCCCCATATGGTGGGAGATTTGGAGCGCTCCAGCTTTTCCAATATTGAGCAGCAGTCCGCCAGTCAGATCTACACCATGCTTAAGGAGTACCCTGGGAAAGTGACGGTCAAAATTGAAGGAATTGCCGCCAGTGCTGCCTCGGTGATTGCCATGGCTGCCGATGAAGTGCTCATGTCACCGGTGGCCATGATGATGATCCATAACCCGGCAACGGTGGTGTTTGGCGAGGTTGCCGGGAAAGGAAAGGTTACCTTTGGCGGGACGGCCATGAAACCCGCTGCCGGTCAGGCAGATAGTACCACCAGCACCGTTTCAGCCCTTAAAAACGAAGTCAATGCATTGATGGTCAAACTGCAGGAAGCGGGGAAGAAAGCTAACGGGATTTTGTCAGGGAGCTTCTAATACACAGTATTTGTTGCTAACCAGGCCTTGGCCAGTATTGAGCTTTCTCTGGTGAGGTTAAAGCTTGAACAGGCAGAAGTTGGCGACCTTGATGCATGCATTATAGCAATTCTCTCCAGCGCTAGATATTAGGAATAAGGTGGTGAGTGTATGCCGGTTACATTGGAGGAAGCAAAAATATATTTAAGGGTGGACACCGATGACGAGGATGCACTCATCGAAAGCTTTCTGCAGGCAGCGGAGGACATCTGCGAAGGTGTTCTCCGTTTTCCTTTAGCGGATTTTGAAGCAGTGCCGGAGCCTGTAAAACAGGCGGTATTATATGCCACAGCCCAGTTTTATGAGCTGCGCGAAAGCATTAATATTAACATCTTAACGGATATCGTCAGGAAGCTGCTCTTTGCTTACCGTAAAGAAGGCTGGTGATGGGTGATGAAAATAGGTAAACTTCGTCATCGTATAACTCTGCAGGAATATATCGCTACCCGGGATAGCTTTGGAGCCGAAGTTGAGGCTTGGGTGGATATAGGAACGGTTTGGGCAAGCATAGAACCGTTGTCGGGCAGAGAGTTTTTTGCAGCACAGCAGGTTAATGCCGAGGTCAGCACCAAAATTACGCTCCGCTATAGGACGGGGATTAAGCCTGAAATGAGGGTGCTTTTTGCCGGCAGGGTTTTTGAAATAGTGTCGGTTATCAATTTGGAAGAAAAGAACATTCAGCTTGTTTTAATGTGCGAGGAGGTGCTGAGCAGTGGCTAAGTTTCAGGCCGCAAAACAGAAGAAGCTAATGACACGCCGATAGCCAGTGGTTTTGAATTGGAGTATTGCGGTGGTGTGGTAGTGTTTAATATGCCTTTAACTACAGAAGATGAAGTAACGATAAGCGGGAAAAGTGTAACGGTCGCTGGGCGGGGTGGCTTTTTTAATTGGAGTTGCGAACTGGCAGTAGAGACCGCCGATGTCACTACCTTTCAAAGCGAAGGCTGGAAGGAGAACCTGCCCACTATTAAGGGCTTTACTGCATCTGCTGAGAGCTATTGGGGGGATAGTGAATTTTCACAGAGGGTGGGGCAGGAGGTTATTATCGCCCTCTATGTGGACAATACCGCTTCAAAGAAACGGTATGAAGGCTATGCAGTAATTTCCTCAGACAGCGTCGAGACAGCCACCGAGGACATTATCAGCGAAACTATAGAGTTTGAGGGTACCGGAAGACTTTATTACAGGGAGGATTGAAAACGATAAATTTATTGACAAATTTATAGATCTAAAATAGAATATTATTAAGGAAAGGCCGCATACTAATAATGTGGTTGATGGAAGGAGTTGGCATCATGCTTAATAATATTTCTATTAGCGACGTGGTTAATTCTCTTGTGCCCATTTCTCGTTTTAACAAGGGGGAAGCCAGCAAAATATTTGAGGAAGTTAAAGAAACCGGCTTTAAAATCGTGTTGAAAAACAACTCGCCCGCTTGTGTGCTGTTAACCCCTGAAGCCTACGAGGAACTGTTGGAAACCTTGGAAAATTACCGGTTGTTTATCGAAGCGGAAAAGCGGATGGAAAAGGCCAAAACAGAGGACTTTATTCCTGCCGACGAAGCTATGCAGGAGCTCGGGATAAAAGAAGCAGACCTCGAAGGTGCAGATGTGGAGCTTGAATAATGTGGAAGGTAGAATATTTAAGGGAAGCGTTAGAGGATATTAAACAACTGGATCAAGGGCAGCGAGTGCAGGTTGTTAAGGCAATCAATAAGGTTGCTGTCAACCCTTTGCCCCAGACCGAAGGCGGTTATGGCAAACCCCTTGGTAAAAAAGGGGGCACCAATTTAACAGGCTACTGTAAGATTAAGCTGTTAAAGCTGGGACTTCGGGTAGTTTATCATCTGGTGCGGGAAAATAACAGCATGAGGATTATTGTTGTTTCTGCAAGGGCCGATGATGAAGTTTACCTGATGGCACAGAAACGCAAAGAAGAATAAGAAAAATTTATAACTTTTTGTGAGAAACGTCCGACAACTCGGGCGTTTTTCTAATGCCAAAAAGCAGGGGGGGGGTTAATAATGAAGCAAGGTGTTACTCTGGAGCTTGACCGTCCGAGGACGCTTCGCTATGGTATGAACGCTTTAGTGAAGATTGAAGAGTTAACGGGCAAGGCAATTAGTAAATTGGATTTAGAGAATATAGCGATAAAAGACCTGCGAGCCATCGTGTATGCAGGTCTTTTTCATGAGGATAAAGCTTTAACACCGGAAAAAGTCGCTGATTTGATTGATGAATATAGTGAGTTATCCCTTGTAGCAGAAAAACTTGGTGAAGCTATGACCCTGGCCTTTGACAATTAAAAGGCCGGAAGACGCTATCCCCTCGTTATTACCTCATGAGCGTCGTGCCGGAACGCTGTATTTGATGGTGGACGGATCTCAAGTAAACACACGTAACAAAGAGAGAAAAGGTGCCCGTATCAGCAATATGGTTATTTTTCTTGGCTCATGGGCGGCCCTGAAAATTCCACAACTTATGGTGGAAATTAAATTTTTGGGAATAGTCTTCACCTCATTGAGATTTGTTTTAACGCTTGCAGCATTGGTTTTAGTGGGGATACTAATGGAGCTTCTGCTTCGCATAAAACCTGATAAGGCGTGGCTGGAAAATTTGGATGCAAAAGCTATTGATAGTACATTGTTGGAGCTTACGCTCTTTGGCCAGGTTCTGCTCAGGTTTGTTGGCCGCACAAACAGCTTGGTTTCCATGTCCGATTATAGGTAATGGCGTTCCCTTATAATCGGACATGGAAATTAGGATTAGGCGTCAAACTCGCTT
>JAUSPO010000190.1 GCA_030656575.1 Bacillota bacterium | reverse complement strand
TAAAAATTCCCGTTACTTTAAAGTAACGGGAATTTTTATTTGCAAAACAGGTAGTTAGAATTCAGTAGACTCCTGACTTCTGACTTCCTACGTATTTCCCAATTCCATGCATATTTTATAGAGGAGTCTAATATTTATAATATGAGGAACCTTGTATATCGTTATAAGGAGGTAGGATGATGGGAAGGAGCACATCAAAAAGGGAACAGCTTGATCTGCTTACTACAAATTTTAGCTATAGGATGTTGGCAGGAGAGAATGTTGTCCGTTTCTTTTTCATGAAAGATTTGCTTCTGGACGATGAGCCCGCCAGGGATAAGGGAAAAGCATTTCCCCTTGGTGATGTGCAGGCGGGTGTAAAAATTTCGGAAGTGAGTATTGACGAAAAAGATAAAGTTAGGCTGAAGGGTACGCTTGAAGGGAAAGTGGTCTTTTATAGTGTAAGTGGGCCAAAGGTAGTGGTTTGGGAAGAAGAGGATTTTACCAGGGAAGTAGAGGTTCCTGGGGCTCTGCCGGGGATGACAGTAAATGCCTTCGGGAGGATCTGTTATTTGGGAGAAGAAGAATCTCCCATTGAGGCTGAGGGCAAAATTCTCTATCAGCTTAAAATAGAGGTCGAAGTAATGCTATCAGTTACTGATCCCCGGCAGCTTAATTTAACTGTTGGAGTGAAGGATATTCCAGCTGAAAAGGTCGTCCGCGGTGTTATTACCGTTGAAGAACTTGTGGAAGAGAAGGAAATTTCCCTCACCATAATTAAGAAATACGAGTTTGGCGAGGAGCTAAACTATATTAAAGCCATGAACTATTATATCAAGGACTTTTCATGGCAGCTGGAAAAAGAAGGTGTAAGCTTTAAGGGGGAACTGGTAACATCAGCTTATTTTCTTGCAGGGGGGAAAAGCGGCTTTCAGGAAAACAAACAGCAGTTTAACGGAAATGTGCCGTTTACACAGTTAAACAAAGGGTTACAGGTAAGTATTTTCCCATGTGTGGAGTACTGCGCATATGAAATTAATGGAAAGAATGCAAACGAGCAGGCTTCGATCAATATTGTGATCAGGATAACACGCACGGTACAGCAGGAAGTTGTCAGCGATATAAAGGATTACGCTGCTAAAAAGGAATATCTGTTCCTGCCAAAACTGGCTGCAACTGCCAAAGAACCCCTGGAACTTGTACAAAAACTTGACTTACCGTATCCAAAAGAAATTTCTGCAGGGGTCTACCGCTTCTTGGATCTCGAAGTGAACGTAGAGGAAGACATGGTTGAAGTATCAGGGGTACTGGAAAAGAACATTTATTATTTTCCAGCCGATGATAACGAATGGGAAGAAGAGGAAGATGCAGAAAGAGATCTCCTGCCCCTTGTCCTAAAAACTGAAGATGATTTCCATTCTTCCATCTACCTGCCAGGAATTAGCCCGGATGCAGAAACTGTGGTTTATTTTAATATGGAAAGAACTGAATTTGCGCCAACAGAAAATTCCACGCTGCAGATTAGTCATGCTTCCCTGGAAGTAAAATGCCGGGAGGTAGAGGAATTTTCTGTAGTAGTACCTTTCCGGGTTCCACCAGGAACCAGCATGGTTGTATATTCTGCCAAGCGGGGAGATACTCTCCTGAAAATAGCACGCAGTTATGGTGTCAAAACTCCTGTCATTGCTGAAGCCAACGAGCTGGAAGAGGATGCCGTCCTGGAAGCGGGCACAAAACTGCTTATTCCGCTCATGTTTTACACTGATATTTAGGTTTGTCCCGTGGTTATGAATTTTCCAAAAGGAACTGCCGGCTAAAGTCTATCCTGGCTGGCAGTTTTAATTTCCGAGGCGGTCCTGCCTTGCTTTAAGCAGGCGTAAAATGGGGACGCCCAGGGCCAGCACGGCAATACTCTGCCCGATTCCGATTGTGAGTACCGTTGGCCAGTAGGGAATGCGGAAAAAGGCATAGAGGTAGAGGCTTACAATAAAAGCATTAAGAAGAATAGGGCTTAGATAGGCGATGATGCTGTGGCGGAAATGGTATGTGACAATAGCTGCAGCAAGAGTCGTCAGGCTTCCAAAGACGATATCCACTGCCCCAAAGGGGCCGAGCAGGTTGGCAATAAGGCATCCCAGGAAGAGGCCGAGTATGGCTTCAGGATAAAGAATGGGCAAAAGGGTAAGAGCTTCGGCTGCGCGTACTTGCAGGGGGCCGAAGCTAATTGCAGATAACAAAAAGGTTACGGCCGCATAAAGGGCGGCGATAATTCCTATGCGCGCAATACTAATAGTGGTAATTTTCTTCCAGGGCACAAAAATCCCTCCTTTACTTAATTTTTAGGAAGGGAAAGACAGAAGAACCGTCCCCGTGTCTGAGAAGACATTCCAGGGCACAAGGGTCCCTCCTTTTAGAGTGCTTTTTTATTATGCAGTAATTTGTTGTTTTTTATATATATTAAGGTAAAAATAAAGACCTTTTAACACACTTCCCTTGACACTCTTCTGGAGTAACGGTATTATTTCCTTAAGTGTATGCAGTTTTATGTAATTGATTAACGCATGAACCTGAAGGAGGTGCCCCTATTGATTAAGAAAACTTACGAAGAAATAAATGCTAAAATCAGGGCAGGAGAAGCAGTAGTAGTAACTGCGGAAGAGGTTATTTCCATGGTCCGGGAGCAGGGAGTTGAGGAGACTGCGGCTGCTGTTGATGTAGTCACAACCGGAACCTTCGGGCCCATGTGCTCTTCGGGGGCTTTCTTTTGCCTGGGGCATTCTAAACCGCGTATGAAAATGAGCCGTGTCTTTCTAAACGGTGTAGAAGCTTATGCCGGGTTGGCAGCCGTTGATGCATATCTTGGGGCAACGCAGATCCCTGAAACAGACCCTGACAATAAAAACTTTCCAGGAGAATTCAATTATGGTGGTGGACATGTCCTGGAAGACTTAGTCGCCGGAAAAGAAGTTCTTCTGGAGGCCACGGCGTATGGGACGGACTGTTATCCAAAAAAGAAGCTGGAAAAGATGGTACGGCTCGAGGACCTGCCCCAGGCGACTCTTTATAACCCGAGAAACGCCTATCAAAACTACAATGTTGCCGTCAATCTTTCCGATCGGACTCTTTATACCTACATGGGTATTTTAAAACCAAATATGGGAAATGCCAACTACAGTACTTCAGGACAGCTTTCTCCGCTGTTTAACGATCCCCTTTACAGAACTATCGGTATGGGAACGAAGATTTTTCTTGGGGGGGGAGTTGGCTATGTGAGCTGGCAGGGAACTCAGCATTCTCCCGATGCTTTAAGGGGTGAAAATGGTGTTCCGTTAACTCCGGCAGGTACTCTGGCAGTAATCGGAGACATGAAGCAGATGTCTTCCAAATGGCTCAGAGGAGTAAGTTTTATGGGTTATGGCGTTTCTTTGATGGTGGGAGTCGGTATACCCATTCCTATTCTCGATGAAGAAATCCTGAAGTTCACTGCTGTCAGCGATGAAGAAATCTTTGCCCCTGTTGTGGATTATAGCGAGTCTTACCCTCAGGGTCTGGGAGAAACAATCGGACAGGTAAGTTACGCCCAGCTCAAAAGCGGGGAGATCAGTGTGGGAGACAGGCTTATTCCAACTGCTCCTCTTTCCAGTTATCGTGGAGCCAGGGATATTGCCATATTATTAAAAGAATGGATTCAGGAGGGGGAATTTCTCCTGACCAGGCCTGTATTCACTATTCCTGCTTCCAGCGAGAAATTCAATTATAAAGGAGCCATTTAAATAGAGGGGGGTGTATTAGTTGAAACAGAAGATGGTATTATATTTTCCTTCTACTACCACAGAGCAGCCTTTTACCTATTATTTAATCAAAGATTATAATCTTATGATTAATATTTTAAAGGCAAATATTAATCCTCGCAAAGAGGGCCGTGCAGTAGTTGAGATCAGTGGAGATAAGAAAGATTACCTGGCCGGCCTGGAATATTTACAATCGCGGGGTGTGAAGATATTTCCCCTGGAGCAGGAGATTGTCTGGCAGGAAGATCGCTGTACCCACTGTGGGGCCTGTGTTGTGATCTGCCCTGCCGGTGCACTTGTCCTGGAGCGCCCTGAAATGGAAGTGAAGTTTTTGGGGGAAAAGTGTATTGTCTGTGAACACTGCATCAAAGCCTGCCCTTCAAGGGCGATGGAGGCCCGTTACTAAGTGCATTACTCCAGAAGAAGTTACCGGCAGCAGTTATCACCGAAAGGGATGGATTCGTTTACCATTACAGTGAAAGAAACAGATTTATGGATAACGGTAGACAGTAATGCCATGGTCCCCGGTTTGCCGGAAAAAGTGGAACAGTATGTTTGGAATGAAAGACGTCTTCTGGAGAAGTATATGGAGAAGGATCCTTTCTTTGTGCGGACGTTGGAACCTTATCTCGTCAGCAAAGAGGCTCCTGCCATGGCTGTGGATATGGTGAGAGCAGGAAATCTGGCAGGAGTGGGCCCTATGGCTGCTGTTGCCGGAGCCTTTGCTGAGTATGTGGGTAGATGGTTGTTGAAATTTTCTTCCCAGGTAATAGTGGAAAATGGCGGTGATATTTTCCTGCGCTGTGACGAGCCTCTTAAGGTAGGGGTATTTGCCGGGGAATCCTCGTTTAGCCAAAAACTGGCACTTAGAATAGAGCCCTCTGGTAGTTTCAGCGGGATCTGCACATCCTCGGGGTCTGTCGGTCCTTCTTACAGCCAGGGCAAAGCAGATGCAGTGGTTATTTTGGCTCCAAGCGCTATTTTAGCCGATGCTGTGGCTACAGCCGCCGCCAATAAGGTCCATTCTCAGTCAGATCTGCATGAAGCCATTGAGTTTGCAAAGAGAATACCAGGAGTTAAAGGAGCCCTTGTAATCCTGGGAGAGAAGCTTGCTGCCTGGGGTGAGATCCAACTTATGGAGATCTAATCAGTGTTTTCAGATCCGATAAGGGGGACGAAACGGCACCCGCAGATGTTCTGCTCTTTCAAATCAGTTTCGTCTTTAATGACGAGGGTCAGCTTCTGAAACAGAGGACTTCCAACAGGAATAACCATACGGCCGCCTGAGGCAAGTTGATCCAGCAGGGTTTGAGGAATTTTTGCTGCCGCTGCGGCAACAAGGATGCCGTTAAAGGGCGCCTCGTCAGGCCATCCCCCGGTTCCGTCACCGCTGCGGAAGCTAATATTTTGATAACCCAGTTCCTGAAGGGTTTGGGCTGCTTTTTCAGAAAGGGAAGGCAGTCGTTCCATGGTGTAGACATGCTCAACCAGTTCGGACAGGATGGCGGTCTGGTATCCGGAACCGGTTCCTATTTCCAGGATTTTTTCGTGGCCTTTCAGTTCCAGGGACTGGGTCATGAGGGCCACAATATAAGGCTGGGAGATAGTTTGATCGAGCCCAATGGATAATGGGTAATCCCCATAAGCTTTTGCCTGATGGCGGGAGTCAACGAACAGGTGACGGGGTACCTTGCGAAAAGCTTCGAGGACTCTCTCGTCATTAATGCCGCGGGGTATTAGCTGCTTTATGATCATCTGCCCGCGCAGCTTGTGATAGCGTTGGTCGTCCATAAAAAAACTCCTTCCGGCGAAACTTGATTGAGTAGTCTGATTATACATGACAGGTAATTGTTTTGCAAATCCTTCCTTATTTTGAAAGGGTGGTGAGAACTTAATGTCTTATGAACAAGGGCCTATTCGTCCTCCCAGCGAGGCAGAAAGTCTTTTTGTCCGGGTTACACGAAACTGCCCCTGGAATAAATGTCTTTTTTGTCCTGCATACAAGAGGAAAAAGTTTAGCAGGCGGCCAGTTGATGAGATCAAAGCAGATATCCTGGAAATGAAAAAAGAGGTTGATAAGGTAAAGTCATATCTTTCGAAGTTCAATGGAGCCGATGGCTTTCCCAGGGAGGCCCTGGAGCTTATTTACAGACAGGAGCCTGAACTACTCCAGATCGCTCTTTGGCTTTTCCGGGGCGGGAAGAATGTTTTTCTGCAGGATGGCGATAATCTCAATATGCCCGCCGAAAAGCTGGCAGAGGTGCTAACTTTTCTCAGGGAGCAGTTTCCCACGGTGGAGCGCATCACGACCTATGCCCGTTCCAAAACGGCCTGCAGGCGGAGTGTTTCTGAACTGAAAATGTTAAAAGATGCAGGGCTCACCAGGGTTCATATCGGACTGGAATCAGGACATGATCCTCTTCTGAAGTATATGGATAAGGGCGTTACAGCAGAAGAACACGTTGAGGGGGGTTTAAAAATAAAGGAAGCCGGCTTAAGCCTCAGTGAGTATGTGCTGCTGGGGTTGGGCGGACGTGCCATGTGGAAGGGGCACGCACTGGATACTGCAAAAGTCCTTAGCAGAATAGATCCCCATTATATTAGGATCCGTACACTGGCTATCAGGGAAGGAATTCCTCTTTATGAACAATATCAGGCTGGAGAATTTGAACCTCTCGATGATGATGGTCTTGCCCTGGAGGAAAAGCTCCTCTTTGAGAATTTAAGCGGCAGCAGTTATGTTGTCAGCGATCATATGCTTAACCTCTTAGAAGAAGTGCAAGGGTCTCTTGCCCATGATAAACCATTCATGCTGGGGGTCATGGATAGTTACCTCTCCATGACAGAGGAGAAAAGGGCAAACTTCTCCCTGGGTAGAAGGATGGGTATTTATCGTTATCTGAGGGATATGAATGATATGGGGCTTTTTAACCAGGTAGAGGGCGTAAGAAAGCGCCTCAGGGATGAGGGCAAGGATATTGCCCAATTTTTAACCGAATACAAAGGAAGATATGTCTAGCGATAGGGGTGGTGACTCGCTGAGGCATAGACTCCAAGTTCAAGTGTCTGGCTCTTAACGGCTCAGCTCCGACACTACGGCAACTTCCCCGTGGGAACTCCCATCCAGGTCGTCCACGGGTCTGCTGACTTCCTGTCAGCAGAGTTGCTTTCGTGCCTGCGCTTCTCCGAGAGCTTACGGCCTACTTGAACGAAGTCGACTCTGCCAACAGCGATCACCACCTGGAGGGAACAAAAGCGTGAAAACAGTTTCAGAGCCATAATGGAAGGAGGCATTTTTATAATGTTACTAGAAAAACTTACCTTTATAAGAAGAAAATGGGGGCGGACTGCAGCGCTGGCTGTTGTTTTTATTCTGGCGGGCTTTATACTGGGACAAGCTGCCGGAGCTAATTCATCTCTGGTTCCAGGCTCGGAAGGTGACCCCCTGGTTACGGCCAGTTGGGTGGAAGCCAAGCTTAATGCATTCTCCCAGGCGCTGAAGGCTGAACAAAAAGAGCGTCAGATACTTGAAGACCGTATGAGGCAGTTGGAAGGCGGCGGTGTGGAAAGGCCTTCTCCCGGGCAGCCCGTTTACATAACACCTCAGGCTCCCACTTTTGAAGTTGTTTTGGTCAGCTCAGGGAAAAAATTACTTACCGGTTCCGGGACAGAATTTATTCTGCGCAGCGGTAATGCAAAAGCACTGGAAGGCACCGGAGGCGGACTTTCTAATCTTACTACGGGGCGTAACTTTTCATCAGGGGAGACTATTCCCAGAGACAATCTTTTCCTCTCTCCCCGTGATGATGGGCGGGGCGTTGTAACATCATCAGATACAATTTTCCTGGTACGGGGCGGCTATAAAATACAATAAAGGGAAAAATATTCTAAATATATGTAGGGGCGGATTCCATATCCGCCCGCCTGGGATATTCGTCTGAATACCTAAATTAAAAGGTGTGGGGAAGGGGAGAAACTCTTGACTTGTATTGCCCTTTCGGGGTACTATGGTTTTCATAATATCGGGGATGAAGCTATTCTGGAAGCGGTTATTACTGTTTTGCGCCGTCACCAGGCGGATGTGAGGATAGTTGTTCTTTCTGCCGATCCTCTTCATACCCGTCAAACCTATGGAGTGGAAGCGGTTTCCCGCACTCACCTGCAGTCCATTATACGTGTGCTTAGAGAGGCCGACCTGCTCATCAGCGGGGGCGGAGGTCTGCTGCAGGATGTAACTGGGCCCCGCTCAATACCCTATTACCTGGGGATTATGGAGCTGGCTATGCTTATTGGCACACCGGTTGCTGTTTATGCGCAGGGCATGGGACCGGTGCATCATAGGTGGAGCCGTTTCTGGATGAAAAAGGTTCTTTCCAGGGTGGACTGGGTGAGCGTCAGAGACCTTGCTTCTGCCCAGTTTCTGGCGAAGCTTGGAGTAGTTAGGGATGTAGTTGTTACTGCAGACCCCGTTTTATCCCTGGAGCCTGAATCCTCTGATGGAATTAATGAATTCTGGCGTGCCCACGGAGTAGAAAAGTCTGAGAAAGAGCTGCTCGTTGGCGTTGCATTGAGGCCTTACCCCGGTGAAACCATCTTTGATGAAAGGCTGATGGAAATTGTGAGCAGGGGCTGCAGCTATTTAGAGAGTAAATATGGAGCCCGCCTGGTTTTCCTGCCTTACCATCTCCAGAAGGATCTGCCGTTGGCCAGGGAATTGGCATCCCGGACGTCTTCACGTTCCATTATCATCGAACGGGGTCTTTCTTCAAGGGATACATTGAAGCTTATGGGAGGATTGGATCTGCTAATTGGAATGCGTCTGCATGCCTTGATCTTTGCTGCAATCTGTGGAGTTCCTTTTGTTGCCCTCCCCTATGATCCCAAGATTAATGCATTTTTGGGTAAAATTGGCGTGGCAGCGGAACTTTCACTTGAAAATCTTAGCTTTGAAGATTTTCTTGCCAGCCTTGAAACAGCTCTTCTCCGGAAAGAAGAATGGATGGCTAACTTACAGGAAAAAATAAATGAGCAGAGAAAAGAAGTGGAAGAAGCCGCTTTAAAAATACTTTCTCTCGCTTCACCTAAATAAGCAAGTATCAAGCAGCTGGTTCTTTTATTATAATTCATCCTGTGGTATAATTTGTAAAGGGAAAGGAGGTGCGGCCCGGTATGTTTCTCTATCCGGGCGATAAAGAAATGATCTCTGTAAAAGTGAAAGGTGTAGGATTGGATCCGTCACAAAACCCTCTTCTCCTCTTGATTGATCAGGATGAAACGATGGTGCTTCCTATCGGGATTGGTATAAGTGAAGCGCAGGCTATTTCACTGAAACTCGATGGGTATATCCTTCCACGTCCCCTCACTCATGATCTGGTAGTAACTATTTGTACTAAACTTGGTGCTTCTATCCTGCAGATAGTGGTCAATGATATCCGGGACGGAACATATTATGCCCAGATATTTTTGGAGAAAGATGGTAAGGAATTTGTCTTGGATTCCCGCCCCAGTGACGGAGTGGCTCTTGCTCTGGCCAGCGGATCGCCTTTGTATATTACTGACAAGGTTGCCCAGCATACGCTGCCGTTTGAAGAAGTAATCAAAGAAAACGTAGAATTTCTTTTTGGCATAGAGGATGAGGATAAACCCCTTCATTAAAAATTTGTTTGGAGGAGGTCTGAATCTTGTATAAACTGTGGAACCGAAACTATTTACTAATTTTGTTGACATTCTTAGTCAGCTTGCTATTTTTAGTTCCTGCCGCGGCCCAGGACGAGACAGCTCCTGCCGATATAATCCTCCTTGAGCTGAGGGGTGTTATTACAAGCGGCCAGGCAGCTTTTATCCAGCGCCAACTGGATGAACTGGACCCCAACAATGTGCAGGCAGTCCTGATCCTGATGGATACACCGGGAGGGCTGGTAGATGCCACGTTGGATTTAAACAGAGCTTTTGGGACTGTGCCGGTTCCTGTGATTGTTTTTGTGCATCCATCTGGAGCCATTGCTGCTTCTGCGGGCGCTTTTATCCTTGTGAGCTCTGATATTGCCGCAATGGCTCCCGGCACTACTGTGGGGGCGGCTATGCCTGTGGCCCTTTCTCCAGGGGGGGCAGAACAGGCGGAAGAAAAAACAATTAATTTTTTGGCCGGTCATATGAGAAGCCTGGCCCGCCAAAAAGGACGCCCTGGAGATATAGCAGAGAGGTTTGTTACTGAAAATCTCACACTGGACTCTTTTGAAGCGGAGGAGCAGGGCATCATTGATTTTACAGCTGAT
This sequence comes from Bacillota bacterium, assembly GCA_030656575.1. GTDB lineage: Bacteria > Bacillota > Dethiobacteria > DTU022 > UBA8154 > JAUSPO01. Next base: position 53,423 of record JAUSPO010000190.1, on the reverse strand, counting down.
AACGTCACGGTTTTACTGGAAAAGCTGGACGGCTGGGAGGGAGAAAAAGGGGGCAGGCCCTTTACATTAAATACAGCAGGGGCACGTCTCGTTGAAAAAGAAATGATTTTGCAGGAAAGGCTGCAGGATAAAGTGAGTGACCCCCAGATAGCTTTTCTCCTTCTTATGGTGGGAGGAATGGGCCTGTATTTTGGACTGGGAATGCCTGGAACTATTGTTCCTGAAACTCTCGGGGGTATTGCCCTATTGCTTGGTATTTACGGCCTGGGTCTCTTTGATACGAATACAACCGGGATTATCTTTATTGTCCTCGGCTTTTCTCTTCTGGTTACGGAAATTTTTACGGCCGGTTTTGGTATACTCGGCATCGGAGGAGGCGTGAGTCTTTTGATCGGGGCAATCCTGCTGCCCAGTGAACCACTCATGGCAGCTGACTGGTACTCCAGTTTTAGGGCTACGGCTATAGGGTTGGCCCTTGCTGTAAGCGTCCTGAGTTTTTTGATTGTGATGGTGCTGATCCGTTCGAGGCGTATTTGGAAAAGCAGCGGGGATTTTTTTGCCCATGCGGCAAAAGCGATTGTTATTGAAGAACTGTCACCCCACGGCACGGTAAGAATGCGTGGAGAGTACTGGAAAGCTTACAGCTATGATGGTTCCACAGTTTTGGAAGGATCAGAGGTGGATGTTCTTAAACAGGACGGACTCACTCTCATTGTCAGGAAACCGTCGCCCGATTGAAGCGTGAGATAAGGGGACACCCCTTATTCAAGAGGCAAGAGGGCAGGAATCAAGAGGCAGGAGCAGAACGAGAGAAAACGACGAAAGCATTTTAGTGGTGATGGAGACGGGTTTAAGGTGAGGTGGCACACCTCAGGAATGTCCCCATGTGCTGAAAAAGGCATCATAAAATAACTCTCAAAAAAGAAGGAGGCGTTATTAATGGAGACAACATTGGCCCTGCTGTTTATAATCATAATTTTCCTTTATTCCGCTTTCAAGGTGGTACGGGAATATGAAAGGCTGGTTGTGTTCCGACTGGGTCGTCTTGTGGGCATCAGGGGGCCTGGACTGGTCATGCTAATTCCTGTAATTGACCGTTTTGTGCGTGTTTCTTTAAGGGTAATTACGCTGGATGTCCCCACCCAGGATTTAATTACGAAGGATAATGTCACCGCAAGCGTAAATGCTGTCATCTACTACCGGGTAGTAGATCCCAATAATGCTATTGTGAATGTGGAGAACTTCATGGTGGCTACAGGACAGCTGGCCCAGACCACACTGCGCAGTGTTGCAGGCCAGGCCGAGCTCGACGAACTGCTTTCGGAAAGAGAGAAACTTAACTCGCAGATTCAGAAAATCCTGGATGAAGCCACCGATCCATGGGGAATCAAGGTTACTGCGGTAGAGATTAAGGATGTGAATATTCCTGAAGGCCTGCAAAAAGCTATGTCCCGGCAGGCATCTGCTGAAAGGGAGAGGCGGGCCATTGTTATTCAGGCAGAAGGAGAAGTGCAGGCGGCGCAAAAGCTGGCAGATGCGGCTTCAATACTGGCAGAGCGACCCGGAGGATTATTTATGCGCTTGCTGCGCACAATTCCGGAGATTGCCGGACAGCCCGGAAATATTATCGCGTTTCCCCTGCCCATGGAACTGCGTTACCTGGCAGAGTCACTGGATATTTACATTAAGAAAGATAATGAGTGAGATTATTTCCATAGGAATAACAGCTTAAAGAGTGAAGTGCACCCCAAATGTTAGACACAAGTCTGATATTTGGGGTGCATTATTGTATGTAATGGCAAAGTATTTGTTTAGGAACTAATCCCTAAAGGCAGTAAAAGATTTGTTGGAACTATGTATGTCAGCAAGTTCTGTTGGTTAAACCAAAGCATCATTAAGCGGTCTTTTTTCTACAAACGAACAGTACGCCTTTTTCTGACAGCAGTCATAACATCCATCTGCAGCTGAAAATAATTCCAGTTATCGCCTATTTATATTGTCGAAATATATCTAAATAAATCATATCTTAGCGATAAATGTCGTATATACACTAAAAATTCCACAAATAGGGTGGCCTTCACTTGTTTTTTGGTTACTACAGAAAAAGCAGAAGTGAAATAACCTATTGCCAGAGTTAGTCCAGAAATCGTATTAAGGACTCAAAAATGAAGGAAAGATTTCCTCGCTTGTCCCGCTCAGGTGGTGAATGCTGAGCCGGAGTTAACGGTTTCCCGCGGAAAGCTCTACGGCTTAACTCCAGGCCCTAGGGGACACACCTCTTGCAGAGGAATGTCCCCTAGACCTGAGCTGAGCCGTAGAACTTGTCTTCGCGGAACTTAGAGCGAACTACAGCCTTCGACAACTGCCGTAGCGCCGGAGCTGAGCCGCTAAGAGCCGGTCACTTAAACTTGGAGACTCTGGTTCAGCGACTCACCACCACCCAATTACATGCTGCTAATTAACATGATACGTGTTCCTGCTGCCAGCAGTACAAGGCCAAGGATTTTCCACCACGAAAAAGGAATGGCTTCCATGCCAAAGAGGCCGAAGTGGTCGATGATAACGGCAGTTGACACCTGTGCTGCCACGATCGCAGTTGTGGCAGTGGCAACTCCGACTCGGGGAATACTTGCAGCAACAGCGTAAGTAATTATGACGATTAGGAGTCCGCCTAAAAAAGTGAACCAGGGTGCTTCAGAAATTTTACCCATACTTCCTTTGCCGAGACCCAGAGGGTATAGGACGACTAACGCAGTAATAACTCCAATAACCATTACTATAAGGGTTGCCTCCAACAGGCCGACTATTTTCCCTAAAGCAGCATTGATTGTTCCCTGGATAGCCATTACAGACCCCGCCAGCGCTGCCATTAGGATGGCAAATAGATTTATTTTCATTAATTTTTTTGCTCCTTGGAAGTTAAGTTGAAAAAATGCGCGGATTTTTGTTTTATCTTTCCCTAACGAATCTTGGTTATTCTTAGAATTTAGACAGAGGATGCTGTCGATATTTCCCGGGAAATAAAGATAAAAGGAGATTATGAGCAGGAAATAGAGCAGAAAAAAAATGCCAATGTTCTCGGCATTTCACATTTACACAGAATTAAAAGGGAGAGAAACCTGAGAATCTGGGATTAATGGGGAAAAGTATGGTTTTCCCAGGTGGAAGGTTTAAGCTGTACTCCTTCCAAGGCAGCAGCACAGGTTTCTGTAAGCAGGTCCAATCGGCTGTAAAGAAGAGTTGTTTTCTCCTTTTTTTCCTGCTTGCGATCCACTGGTCCAAATGGAACAAAGTAAATCCCTTTTTTCTTCATAAGTGAGGAAATATAGCTTAAAAGGGGCGCAGGTTCATTTTCCAATGAGGGCACCACTACCAAAGGGGGGCTGCTGTGATCTTCAGGAGTCATCTGTTCCAGGAGGCCAAGAAGATGTCCTGAATCAGGGACAACAACGAGGAGGTCCAGAAACGGGTAATCGAGGTTCTCATGCTTTTTTTCTGAAAGTATGGGAGGGGTTTCAACGCTTCCGCGTTTCTTGAGTATCTCCAGGCTTAAATGCCGAAAAATGCTTTGAAATTTGTTCTTAATTCCTTCTTCTTTTTTTTCTTCTGGGCTTAAAATGATAATAAATATTTCTGCTCCCTGCAATAATATCTTTTCTATTTCTGAAAGAATTTTTGAATCTCCCAGTTGCTTTAAGCTCAGCGTGAAACCAATTTTTTTACCTTGCAGCATCTTTTTAAACACCTCCAGCGGGGTCACTTTATGTTATGCTTTTTCCCGCAGAATGGTGCTTTATCAATTCCCTAAAGGTCAGGGGATACAGGCTTTTATTTTTGCAGTTATGAATGAACTTTTTGATTTCTAAATCTGAAGATCAAGGAGATTTTCCAGGCCGTAGACTAAGCCCTTAATCACTGGAACTTTTTTTACGGCAAGGATCACGCCGGGCATAAATGAACTTCTGTCATATGAGTCATGACGGATGGTAAGGGTTTGCCCGAGCCCTCCGAAAATTACTTCCTGATGGGCGATAAGGCCGTTTAACCTGATGCTGTGAATATGTATTTTATCCTGAACTGCGCCTCTGGCGCCAGGTAATTTTAAAAGCTCGTCTTTTTCCAAAGGTTCTTCCTGGCGATTGGATGCGATCATATCTGCTGTTTTAAGGGCAGTTCCTGAAGGAGCATCAATTTTTTGGTCATGATGCATTTCAATAATCTCCGCCTGGGGAAAATAGCGAACTGCAATAGAAGAAAACGTCATCATTAATACAGCTCCAAGGGCAAAATTTGGGGCAATTACGGCACTTAATCCGGAGCGGTCCACCCATTCACTAATTCTGGTAAGGTCCACATGCGTAATGCCTGTAGTCCCTACCACTGGCCGGACTCCGCTTTTCAGTGAAATATCGATATTGTGTAAAACAGACATAGGAGTTGTAAAATCCACCAATACCTTTGCCCTGCATTCTTCCAGTGATTTCGGTGTGAGTTCTTTAATTTTAATTCCCAGGTTCCGACGTCCCAATTCTAATCCTATGTCGTTTTCCTTTCCGTGGGAATCAAAGGCTCCAACAAGATCCAGGTTGTCGTCATCCAGTACGGTACGGCATACTTCACGGCCCATTCGCCCGAAGGCGCCGCTAACAGCAACTCTCAACTTTTCCAAAACCTTAACCCTCCCTTATCCCTTATATAGACATTTCCTATTTAACAGAGTTATTACCTATTTAGTTGCTCAATATTCTGTAAGAGAATTATGTTTTTGCTACGCAAGTCTTTATCTGTTTTCTATCCGGTTTCTCTTATTCTGAATTCTGAATACTGAATACTGACTCCTGACTACTTTTTTTGATTTATTATAGTATATCATAAAAAATTTGGAAATAGCAGGTTTTAAGAAGTGCATCCTTCAAGAATCACTATAATCTTCTAGAGAAACCAGAAGATGTCAAGAATCCCTATTCAAAAAAGCGGGCAACTTAAATGTAGTAAAAAGGGGGGAATTTGAATATGGTATTAAAGATAGGAATTAACGGTTTTGGAAGAATTGGCCGGGTAACTTATCGCGCTCTTTTGGAAAAAAAAGGTGCTGAAGTGGTGGCGGTCAACGACCTTACCGACAGCAAAACCATGGCCCATTTGCTTCAATACGATTCGCTTTACGACAAGCTGCCCTATGATGTAAAAGCAACTAAAAATTCAATAAAGTTTAACAATCACGAGATTCGCACCTTCTCTGAAAAGGAACCCGAAAGGATTCCCTGGGGGGATCTGGGGGTTGACGTGGTAATTGAATCAACAGGTGTCTTCCGCGATCATAAAGGGGTCGGGCGCCATTTAATAGCGGGAGCTTCGAGGGTAATAGTTACTTCCCCTATGAAGGATCCGGATCTGACCATAGTTATGGGAGTTAATGAAGAAGATTTCGTACCCTCAAAACACCGAATTATTTCAAATGCATCATGTACTACCAACGCCCTGGCGCCGGTGGCAAAGGTCCTCCACAACAATTTTGGTATTGAAAAGGCAATGATTAACACAACTCATGCCTACACGAATGATCAGCGTTTGCTGGATTATCCACATGGGGATTTAAGGCGCGCCCGTGCTGCCTTTCTATCCCTGATTCCCACGTCTACCGGTGCGGCCCGGGCTGTGGGTGAAGTGATTCCCGAACTGAAGGGGCGTATTGATGGGTTTGCGGTACGTGTTCCCACTCCGACAGTTTCCCTGCTCGACCTGGTAGCCACCCTTCAAAGGGAGGTTACTGCGGAGGAGATCAATTCTGCGATGCGGCAGGCTGCCGAAGAACTTCCGGAAATTATTTCCTATAGTGAGGAACCTCTCGTTTCTATAGATTACAAGCGCAGCCCCTTTTCCTGCGTTATAGACGGCCTCAGCACCATGGTAGTGGGGAACAATATGGTAAGGGTTGTCTCCTGGTACGATAATGAGTGGAGTTATTCCTGTCGTGTGGCGGATCTTGCTCTCTATGTAAAAAAGAGAGAAATGAATGAGAAAGAAGCTGTTACAGCAGGGAATATACCTGTCGTAAGCGAATAGAGAAAACAGGGATAAAAGGGATTTGTTTCCTTTGAAACAAAAGGAGGTGCAGCCTGGTTCCCTCAAGAACCAGGCCTGTGTATTTTGCACAAAATTAAGTTTGGTACCGATGGATGGCGCGCAGTTATTGCAGATGAGTTTACCGTTAGTAATGTGAGGGCGGTTACCCATGCGATTGCGAGTTTTTTGGAGGAAGAAAAAAGGGAAAGTGACGGAGTCGTGGTGGGGTATGACAACCGCTTCCTAGCAGAGGAATTTGCCGCCCATTGTTCATTAGCTCTTATGAGCAGAGGTATCAAAGTATATCTCTGTCAGAGGCCGGCCCCTACTCCTGCTGTTGCTTTTGCAGTTACGCACTGGAAGACTGCAGGGGCTGTTATGTTTACAGCCAGCCACAATCCATCCCGCTACCAGGGTATAAAGTTTATTCCCCATTACGCCGGACCTGCCATGCCTGAGGAGACGGACCGTATCAGCGAGCTGTTAAGTTATTATCTACAGGAAGAGAATAAGGAAAAAGATGAAAAGGATCAAAAAATGTTTAATGAGCGGCTTAACCAGCTGCGGGATCTCCTTGACGAAAATAATGAAGAGACAGAATCGGGCACGTTCAATGGACTGGATTCCCCAAAGGCGTCTCTGGAATTCATAGAACCGGCCGGACCTTATTTTGAGCATCTTGAAAAGATCATAGATGTGCAGGCTATCGCAGCGGCGCCCCCTTTTGTTGTCATAGATGCTATGCACGGTGCCGGTATAGGCTACCTGGAGGCCTTTCTCGGCCCACTGGGATGCAGTATGGAGGTTATCAGGGGTTACCGGGATCCCTTCTTTGGAGGTGGCCTTCCCGATCCATCCCGGGCAAACCTGGAAAAACTGCGCGGCCTTGTATTGGAGCTCCAGGCAGGGGTAGGCCTTGCCCTTGACGGCGACGCGGACCGCCTTGGTGTGATCGGGCCGGATGGTGAATACCTCGGCGCAAATGAGATTCTTACACTTTTCCTGGAGCATCTTGTGCAGAACCGCAAGTGGCAGGGAGTCGTGGTCCGTACTGTGGCAACTACTCATAATCTAGACCGCCTTGCTGGTTATTATAACCTTGGACTTCAGGAAACACCTGTAGGTTTTAAATATATCGGCCAGGTGTTGCGGGAACAAGAAGCTTTTTTAGGAGGAGAGGAAAGCGGTGGAGTGAGCATCAGAGGGCATATTCCTGAAAAAGATGGTATTATGGCCGCCCTGCTGTTTGTAGAAATGCTGGCGGTAACAGGTAAAAGGCCGGACGAGTTGTTTGGAGAAATTGGCAAAAAGGTCAAACTTTTTTGTTCAAACAGGTGGGATATACATACTTCGCACCATAAAAAAGAAGAAGTCCTTCAAAAGCTGGAGACCTGGCATCCTGCGTCTATTGCAGGTCTTGAAGTTGAAAAGATTAACCGTATTGATGGATTGAAGGCCCATATGAAGGGTGGAAGCTGGTTTCTAATACGTTCATCGGGGACTGAAGATCTTTTCCGAATCTATATTGAGGCTCCTGAAGAGACTCTTTTGGAAGAACTGAAAAACGGAGTGCGACAAGAGCTGGGCATCTAGCTTACGAGGAATTAAATGTCCCTATAGGATTCAAAGAGAGGAGGTGCATCCGATTTTTCTTTTGGAAAAGTCGGAATTAAAAATGATCGAGTTATCTTTAAGCGGTTTACCCATAGAATGGAATCCGGATAAAAAAAGGCTTGTTTTTGCCCCTGCCCTGGAGGATGTTGACCCTGTCATCCGCAGACTGGGAGAGATGCAGGATGTCCTTTACAGAAAAGGAGGGAGCAGGCCTGAGAACACAGATCCACGGCGGGAACTTTACTATATGTATCGTGATGTGCACCTGAGGGAGCACAAGAACCTTCTCAGGGAAAGGGGTATTCGTTATGATATAACTATAATTGTTCCCGGCACTATCGGTGAGGAATATGTAAAGACTGCCGGCCACTATCATCCCGTAAAACCCGGTACAGAGTTCACCTATCCGGAAGTGTATGAAGTACTTCACGGTAGAGCGCATTATCTATTTCAAAGACCCCATAACCCTGCTGAACCGGGAAAAGGAATTGACGAGGTTATTGTAGTCGCTGCTGACCCGGGAGATAAAGTCCTTATCCCTTCAGGGTTCGGCCATATTACAGTTAATCCCGGTGATGATTATCTCATTATGAGTAATCTTGTGGCAGACAACTTTGCTTCAATATATGATCCACTGCAGGAGATGGGTGGTGGGGGATACTGTCAGCTGGTTTCTCCCGGAGAAGAAGATGATCTCCTATTTGTTCACAACCCGTCCTATCTTTCCTGCCCACCGTTATATTATGCAGAACCAGTGGAACTTCCCGGATTTTCCCTTTTGAAAGAGATTCCCCAGTACCGTGCTTTTATTGAACACCCGCAGGATTTTACCTTTTTAACCCATCCTGAAAACTTTCAGGAAGAGTTTAATGCTTACCTGGAGACGTTAAAGAAATAAGCATCAATAATTTATATTGATACTTATTTGGTAGTCAGAATTATAAAGGAAGACCCGACGCCACAGTGCTATCAACCTTTGATCAGCAGTACCTCGGTTCAGCAGATTTCTGATATTACTAAAAACATTGTCAGGTTAATGAAAGATATTTCCGCCGGCATCAAGGAATCCGGAGATACCGCTCAGACCCAGGCGGCCGCCAGCGAGGAGATTCTCGCTTCCCTTGAAAGTATGTCTTCCATTGCAGGTTCCTTAAAGAAAATGGCGGACAAGCTTGTCAGTATTTCCTGATGTTTTTTCTCCAGTGCATTTAAAGGAAAGCTCCTTTATAAAGGGGCTTTTTTTATTGTAGAATTTAATAAGGAAATTTCTTTGCTCTTCTCTTTACTTTCCTTATGTGATTACGATAAGTATTTTAGAGGCAATTTATTTTCAAAGACAGGTAGAGGGTGAATAAGATGAAAATTAACCGTCCTGAAATTATGAACATCATTAACAAGATTTACAAGCAGGAGCAGGTTCGCGGCAGAGCTCACACCGGGGAACCGGCTAACGTATCCAAAGTGGACCGTGTGGAGATCTCTGCTGGCAGTGAGGCGCTAAAGAGAGGGATGGCCCGGTTGGAGGGGACAGACCCGGTGCGCCTGGAGAAGCTGACGGAACTGACCCGGCAAATTGAATCAGGCGAATACAAGGTCGATTCCGGGGAACTGGCGGAAATTATCCTCAGGGTCATGAAAGAAGGTCCTTAAAGGCTAGGCCTGCCAAGACTGGGGAATGGGGGATTCTTATGGAATTAAGCTTATTAAGGTACCTATTGGCTGAGGAAGTTAAGATCCTGGAGGAAATTAGAACATCTGAAGAGGATACATCTATTATCCTTATCGAAGGAGATACCAGTGCACTGGAAAGTATTAATAAGCAAAGGGAAGTACTCGTCCTAAAGCTTCAGGAACTGGAGCAGCAGCGCGCTGGTTTGCTTCCATCCGGATTTACCTTGAAGGAATATGTTGACAGTTTTAAACCTTCCTGTGCCGCTGAACTGCTCGATTTAAGGCGGCGCCTGCTGCAGTTGCATTCTTCCCTGCAGAGGAGACAAAAAATTAACCGTCATCTTATCAAGCACAACATGCAGTTTATTCATTCAGCATTGAAGTATCTTTTCCCCGGTAGAGACGGGGAATTTTATGCTCAAAGCGGGCAGGTAAAAATTAATAACTCTTTCTCATCCGGCCTTCTTGATTCAAATGCCTAAGGAAGCAGGGGAACCGTCCCCATGCTTCCTGTCAATATAGCAGCCTGATGGCTGAGTAGTTACAAAGGAGGATAAAAAAATGAGCACTTTCGGGAGCTTTGAAATCGGCCGCCGGGCAATCCATGCTCAGCAGAAGGGAGCCCAGGTAACCGGTCAGAACATTGCCAACGCCAATACTGAGGGCTATTCCCGCCAGGTCGTGATCATGAAGGCTCTTGTCCCTCCGGCTGCTCCGGGGGTGGTAACCCCGCCGGGTTACGGAGTTGCTATTTCAGATATAACGCGGGTCAAAAGCGAGTTTTATGGGGATCAGCTGATGAAAGCCCTTACTTCACAAAGCTACTGGGATCGCATGGGACAGACTCTGGGCGGCATAGAGGTTATATTTCAGGAACCGGGAGAAACAGGAATAAATATTTCATTAAATGAATTTTTTGATGCGTGGCAGGAGTTGAGCGTTAATCCGGAGAGCTTTGCTGCCCGCATAAGCCTTCGTGAACAAGCCAACACCCTCACCAGCGTGGTAAGGGATATTAATAATCGCCTGGATGAACTTAAGTTTGATGTGGAAAAAGAAGTGGAAGCAAGCCTAAAACAAGTTAACTCTCTTGCTAAAGAAATTACAGAACTTAATAAAAAAATTGTCTATCTTCAGGCTTTGGGGCAGAAATCAAATGAAATGCTTGATGAAAGGGACCTGCGTCTTCAGGAACTGAGCCAGCTGCTTGATATCCGTGTCCTGCAAAAGGACAACGGTTCAGTGGAGGTGCTCGCCGGGGGCCGTATTCTCCTCCATGATGACCGCTATTTTCCTCTTGAAATGAAGGTTAATAATGTGACTCAGGCTGATGATACTGTGATCCAAGAGATACAGATCTTCAACAAGTCCGGTTCCATGCTCTCATTGGAAGGGGGCGGGATTGCGGGGATGGTCGAATCCTATAACCGTGTTTTTCCCCAATACCAGGGAAAGTTGAATGAGCTGGTTTATAATCTGGTGATAGAGGTTAACAAGATACACCAGGAAGGTTTTGGACTTGACGGAGTGAATGATCGTGTTTTTTTCCAAATTATTGATGAGAACGATAAGGGAAGGGCAGCCTTTAACTTTTACGTGGACGATGGTATTTTGAAAAATTTAAACCACATTGCCGCTGCCTTTGAGGATGGTGCTAATCCCCTCGACCCGGATTTCGAAGCTCCAGGCCCGGGCAACGGCATTAATGCTTTACAAATTGCCCGACTCCGTGAAGCGCTGGTTATGGAAGATAAAAACGCTACTTTTCATGATTTTTTTCGCGGCATGATTGTGGACCTGGGGGTTGAAGGGCGGGAGACCCAGAGGATGTCATTGTCTATGCGTACCGTTGCAGAAAGAATGAGAGAACAGCAGGAGTCAGTCTCGGGAGTATCCCTGGATGATGAAATGCTTAACTTGATTCAGTACCAGCATGCCTACAATGCCGCGTCCCGTTATTTGAGCGTCCTTGACCAGATGTTAGGTGTACTGATCGACGAAATAGGAAGGTAAAGGGGGGAGCAAGCTTGCGTATCACCCACCGTATGATGACCCAATCTGTTACCCGTAATTTGACGAACAACCTTGCTTCACTGGAGAAAACAGCAACCCAGCTTTCCATGGGGCGTTTATTCGATCGTCCATCACAGGATCCGGTAGGGACTTACAAGGTTATGAGGATTACCGGGACGGGGCTTTTTCGAAATGAGCAGTACCGCCGTAATATTGGAGAGGGCATTACCTGGCTTACTGTCACTGAGGATGCGCTAGCCGATACAATTGATGTTATGCAGAGGTTAAGGGAATTGGCCGTTTACACTGCAAACGGAACGTTTACCGCTGAGGACCGTAAGATGGTTGCTCCGGAGGTAAAACAGTATCTTGAACACCTTATCAGTATTGGTAATACGGAAGTAAACGGACTCTATATCTTTGGCGGTTACCACACGCAGGCACGTCCTTACACAATTGACGGGGACACTGTAAGCTATGAAGGGGATAATGGTCAAAGAAAGGCAGAGATTACCCCCGGCCAGGAGATAACCTTTAACCTTACAGGTACGGAAGTCTTTGGGGAGACAGAGCTGTTTGAAATTGTAAATAATATGTATAACGCCCTGATAAATAATAATGGGGAGCTTCTTGGAAGTGATGTCCTTCGGGATCTGGATCAACAACTGACCAATCTTCTGCAGTACCGGGCAGAAATCGGGGCAAGGATGGCAAGGCTCTGGTCCACTGAAGAGCGGCTCGCTAACGAGTACATCCATCTCAAAGAATTTCGTTCCAAAATCGAGGATATTGATGTTGCTGAAGCTATTACTCAGTTCAAAATGCAGGAGAATGCTTACCAGGCGGCACTTTCCACTGGCGCGCGAATAATTTTACCCAGCCTGGTAGATTTTCTGAGATAAAGCGGTATTATATAAAGGGGATGAAAAAGTATGAACCCTGCAGGTACGGAACAGGTAAAACAGGCTACCCCTCAGCCTATTCTCTTTAAAAGTGGTTTGCCGGGACTTGGTGAAAGCAAGAGGTTTACCCTGCAGACTCTGGAAAATAACCCTCTCTTTTTCTTTCTGCAGTCGGAGGACGATGAGGGAATTGGCCTCATCCTCTTAGATCCTTTTCTTAGTTTTCCCGGTTACAGCGTCGAATTAAACGATCTGGATAAAAAAGACCTGGAAGTGGAGAAGGATGACGATGTCCTTGTTTTTACCACGGTTACAGTGATAAGTACGGATAAGATGATCACAAACCTGGCCGCCCCCCTGGTAATCAACATCAAAAAACAGATCGCCAGACAGATCTTTCTTCCTGAAAGGTCTGCAGAAATGCGTACTCCCCTGCCTACAGGGAAGAAATGAATAGTTCCACCTACGCTATGGCCAAGAACCCATTGTGATGGCTCCTTTTTCTATGGTATAATACTGTAATGGGAAAATGTGAGGTGGTAACCTGGGATGCTGGTGCTGACACGGAAGAAGGGTCAAAGTATCATAGTTGGTGACGGTATTGAGATCAGCGTGGTGGATGTGAACGGTGATTCTGTAAGGATTGGTGTTAGTGCGCCCAGGGAAATTTCTATTTACCGCCGCGAAATTTACGAAGCGATCCGGGAAGAAAACATCTCAGCTGCCCGCACAGCGTCGGAAATGGCCTCCCAGTTTAAAAAAGCAGCACATCCTTCTCCTGACGGGAAAGAAGAGGGAAAGAAAGATTAGGGGCCCCTCAATAGTGAACTATTAATTTTTTTTAAAACAAGCAGGAATTATTTAACCCTGCGCAGAATATTACTTATGGAAGTAGCACTAATTATTAAAACAGTGTTATTTTTTTGGAAAGCTGGTGCTACATTATGGCCAATTTGTAGCACGCCAAGCCAAATGTTTCTAAACATCCTCATTGCAGTTCTGCCCGGATTATCCAGGTGGAACTTTTTTTGCTTTTTATTTTAAGGAGAAAGGTGTTTTCTGAGAACGATGGGTAGTTTCACCGAGGTGATAGACCAGTTTGATAATCAAGTTGATTGAAATTTAAAGTAGATTATGGAATTATTTTCAATATTTTCTTTTATATTAGCAGGTAGGTGTGCTATAATAGGTTGAATATGGAAATTATAGCTATTTATTTTTAGGAGTTATAATGAGAAAAAAAGAAAGCTTTGAAAAAATTTGTGCTAAATATAATATTGCACTTGCCTACCTATTTGGTTCGCAGGCTAAAACCGGCCGGGCATTACTGGAAGGCCAGGAAGCAGCTGTTGAAGATCCTTTAACAGATATTGATCTGGGAATTGTTTGCAGAGAAGGACTGCCGGGAACAAAAGAATTGCTTGATTTATTTTCTGAGCTATACAATGAACTTTCCGATTTATTTTTACCTTTTCGCCTGGATCTTGTTTTTCTTCAGGAAAACCATTCTGTTTTTCAGTGCAATGCAATAACAGGATTATGTGTTTTTTCTTTTGATGAGCATTTTCGTAGCGAATACGAAGAGGATATTCTCAGGAAAGCAGCTGATTTTAGACCTTTTCTGGAAAAATATTTAGATGAATACCTTGAGGAGGCAATAAAAAATGATTGACAAGCTGTTGGTAAAACAGCGTTTAGCGTTTATGGAAAGCTATTATCAGGAATTAATTCAACTAAAGGAACTTCCCAGGGAGATTTTTTTGCATTCGAGAAACAGCGCTGCGGCAGAGAGTTTTCTGCGCCGTTCACTTGAGGCGATTTTTGATATAGGAAGACATATTCTGGCTAAATCAGGCGGCATAGAAATGGCTACGGAATATAAGAGTATTGCCAAAGGCCTTATGGAAAAAAATATTGTTGATAAACCTCTTTCGGAAAAATTATTAAAAATGGCTGGTTACAGGAACAGGATGGTTCATCTATATCATCAAATCTCAAACGAAGAATTGTACGAAATCGTTCAAGATAACTTGGGTGATCTCAAGGATTATATCCAACAAGTATCAAATTTTATTAATAAAAATAATTAAACCATTACTCCTGCCGGTAGTATTTCTTCCCCGCAAAAGGGGCATTTTTGTAACTACTCAGCCTAACAGGTTTGCGCATAAGACGCAAGACACGGGGACAGTTCCATCGTCTTCCCGATGGACCTCCGCTGCTCTGCGGTGGCGCTCGAACCGTCCCCATGTCTCACTCATGTTTTACTCATGTTTTACTCTGAGTAGTTACAAATTTTTTATATTTCTTTTCCTCTTCCACCAATCCAGACTCCTTTCCCGGACACTACATGATACATATTTTTTCTTCCTTAACAGGGTATGTCCTGCCGGTTTTTAATATTCCAGTAGAAATACTGCTCAACATATTAAATAAACGCCCCTTCCTGCCGATAGAAATACTAGGAAAGGGTTATTAAAAAAGAAAAGCTTGAAAAGAGGGATAAGAAATGAGCACATTACGCATCGGCGGAATCGCCTCCGGCTTTGATACAGAACAGATCGTCCGTGATTTAATGCGCGTTGAGCGCCTGAAAGTGGATAAGCTCTTTCAGAACAAGCAGATTATCGAATGGAAAAAAGAGCAGTTCCGTGAATCTATCAACAGCGTGCGCTCTTTCCGGGATAATTATTTTAACGTATTAAGGCCTCAAACGAACATGATGTCTTCTGCAGCATTAAAGAAAGTGAAGGCAACTTCAGGTGATACAGATCTTGTTACTGTCACAGCCAACTCTGATGCCTTGGTTGGAAATTCTACTTTCAAAGTGTTACAGAGCGCAAAGACAGCCGTTGCCGCCAGTCAGGGTCTCACCTCACAGGTGGGAAGCGCTGACGCGATTACATCTCTTACCATAACTGATACGAAGAACGCCATCGGGGTAACATTAAACGGTGTAACAAAAAATATTACTATTACCGCCGGCGACTATGATAGCCTGGATGATTTGAAAGGGGAAATCCAGGGCAAGCTGGATGCGGCTTTCGGGGAAGGAAGGATTGTTGTTGGCGAAACTGACAGCAGGCTAACATTTAATCCCCAGCATGCATCAGACACGCTGGGCTTTTTTTCAAATACCTATACCAGCAATGGGGAAGTTAATGAAGCAGATATTCTTGCTGTTTTGAAAATAACTTCGGGACTCAGCAATCGTCTAAACCTTAACGATAGCCTTGAAGCCGTCAGCTCGAAGCTTCAGGGCGGCCCGTTAGATTTTGGCGAAGGCGACGGCAGTAGTTTTTCTCTCAAAATAAACGGCAAAGAGATTGTTCTGAACAAAACTGACACTTTCAAGGCGGTAATCGACAAAATTAATACAAGCGGGGCCGGGGTGCATGCCTCTTACAGCACTTTCAGCGATACGATTACCATTAAGTCTCTGGCAACGGGGGCAGGTCATATTACCACGGATAACGGCGGGAATTTCTTTTCTGCCCTAGGGATAACAGTTAATGAAGAAAATGGTAAAATGGGGGAATCCGGAAGAGACGCTGTCTTTGAAATAAACGGAGTCCAAGGCGTCCGCAGCAGCAATACCTTTGCAGTTGACGGGATTACATATACCATTAATAAGGAGATTGAAGAAGGCTCTCCTTCGGCGGCGGTTAACATTTCCACAGAGGTAAATACAGATGGTATTTTTGATACTATTGAAAAATTTGTGAACGATTATAACTCCCTCATCGATGGAATTAACGGCAAATTGAGCGAAGAGCTTTTTCGGGGCTTTTTTCCATTAACCGATGAACAAAAGGAATCCATGAGCGAAAAAGAAATCGAACTCTGGGAGGAAAAAGCCAAAAGCGGCATGATGCGCAAAGAGCCAGCCCTTGAAAATATGCTCCGGGAGATGCGCAGCGCCCTTTACGATAAGGTAGGCGATTTTCATCTGACGGAGCTCGGTATCCAAACAAGCAGCAACTATCTTGACAAGGGCAAGCTTGTGCTGACCAATGGCGGCAGTACTCTGCGGGATGCTATTGCTGCCAACCCGGATAAAGTGATGGAGATTTTTACGAAGCGCTCTGATATCGCTTACAGCCCAAATTTAACTGCAGAACAGCGCGCACAGCGATATACGGATTCAGGCTTGGCGCATCGCCTTAGCGATATCTTAAATAATAACATCCGCACTACTCGGGACAACAGCGGCCGCAAGGGAGTCCTCCTTGAACGGACAGGCATAGAAGGAGATATTACCCAGTTCAACAACTACCTTGACCGGCAGATCAACGATGTGAACAAGCGCATAGACAGGGTCAATGAAATGCTCATCCGAAAAGAGGAGCAGTATCACCGTCAGTTTACATCTATGGAAAAAGCCCTGCAGCAGCTTTACTCCCAGGGTGACTGGCTGTCCATGCAGATGAATTCCATGAGTCAGATGAATAGGTAAACCTGCTTTGAAAAGGTTAGCGGCGCCATGGGGTACAGAAACTTGCTTTCTTTGAATGGAGTTGGGGGAATGGCAGGGGAAAAAATCCTGGATTTGATTGATCATTACGAGCAGCAGATTCTTATCTACCGGGATATGTATGCCGTAGTTGAAGCGCAGCAGCAGTTATGCGCAGAGGCAGACTTTGGGGTGGGTGATAACTTAAATAAATTAAACCTGCTGCTGTCTAAGCGTCAAAAGCAGATGGACCTCATCGAAGGAAACCAGGCAGAAGTGGGGGTTATTAAAGAAAGCCTCCAGAGAGAGCTGTGCCTGGAGGAAATTAACGTTGAAACGCTGACCAGGGTTTCCCCCTCCCCGGAGACAGCACAGCTCCAAGCGGTTGTTCAAAGAATTGAATCTCTCCTAAAGGATATTTCCACCCTTGACACAAAAACGCAGAAGCTATTAAAGGTTAAACTCAACCTGGTAAAACAGGAAATGGGAAAGGTCCAGACCGCTAAAAAGGTGACCAGGGCCTATAACCCTGCCAAACGGCAAAAGGAAGGCATTTTTATAGACGGCAGCAAATGAAAAAAACTACCATTCCCACTTTAAATTTCTCACGACCTTTCGATAATAGAAGTGTAAGGAAAAAATAGTGGTATCTTTGGGCGGCCGACCGGAGAGAGCTGTTTTTTCAAATAAAGTCCCCAAAGGACTGGGGACGAAAAAATTCAAGGAGGAATAAAAAATGAGAATCAACACAAACATCAGCGCGATGAACGCGCACCGGCAGTTGGGTGCCAATCAGACGAACAGTCAGAAATCATTGGAAAAACTATCTTCAGGTTTTCGTATCAACAGGGCCGGTGACGACGCTGCTGGTCTTGCCATCAGCGAGAAAATGAGAGGTCAGATCAGAGGTTTGAATCAAGCCACAAGGAACGCCCAGGACGGTATTTCGCTTATCCAGACCGCAGAGGGTGCGCTGAACGAATCCCATTCTATACTGCAGAGAATGAGAGAGTTGGCAGTTCAGTCAGCTACCGATACTGGTACAAATGATGATCGTGCCGAACTACAAAAAGAAGTTACTGCACTAATAACAGAACTTGATAGAATTGCTGATGATACTGAGTTTAACACCCAAAAGTTATTAGACGGTTCATTTACTGCTAAAATATTTCATATAGGAGCAAATGCAGGTCAGAATTTGACTGTTGACATTAGTGATATGGGAACTAGTGAATTTGGACTTGGAGTGGACGGAGTAGACGTCGCAACTCAAACCAATGCTGATGTAGCAATTACTACCATTAATGCAGCAATTACGACAGTATCATCTGAAAGATCAAAAATGGGTGCTTTACAAAACCGTTTAGAGCATACAATTGCCAACCTGGGAACTTCGTCTGAAAACCTGGCCGCTGCCGAATCCCGTATCCGCGACGTAGATATGGCCGCAGAGATGATGGAATTCACTAAGACCAACATCCTGAACCAGGCAGCTACTGCCATGCTTGCACAGGCAAATATGGCTCCTCAAACAGTATTACAGCTTCTCGGATAATAATCGAAGCTACCAAAGGGTCAGGGAGATTTCTCTCTGGCCCTTTCTTCATAACTGATAAAGAGAGTAGTCAAGTTAGGATGGTGCCTGTCACTTAACTTATTTGTCACTTAACTTATTAACTTATTCATACTCCTCTTTTTTCAAGGTTAATAATTTCTAGTTCTCTTATAAAGGATAGATGCAGATCGTTGGAAACAAAGGCAGTGGCATTGTTCAAAATAGAAGTTGCTATACAGAGAGCATCGATGGATAGAAGTTTTTTATTTTCCCTTAAATATTTTCCACGGAGTTTGGCCGCTAATTCTGCTATTTCCTGATTAATATCGCTTATCTTCAGGTTTGGAAATCCTTTTAACAGGAGCATATATTTATTGAAAAGGTCTTTCCTTCCTTCTTTTTCAGGAAGGACAAGTAGTTCCATAATATTTACTACAGAGGTAATGCCCATTAGCTCCCCATTTTCTACTAACTGTAGAATCTTTCCGGCATGATCAGCTTGGATGGGGTATTTTTTGTGTTCAATAACATAAATAAAAATATTGTGTCAATACCGATAATTTTTTGTTCAAGGATTTTATTGGGGGTCACGATCTTTTTCCTCTCGTTCGCTTCGTTGATAGCTAAGCGGATCTACATTTTCCCATATTTCCTCTCCCAGCCCCTTCAGAGTGTTGGTGTAGCTTTGGGGCTGCGGTATCAAGTAAAGGTTGCCGCTTTTATCAACTTCTAAAAGCATTTCATCTCCCACTTTTATTTTTGTTTTTTTTCTTATAGCCGCAGGAATAACTACCTGATAGCGTTTTCCCACTCTGACCTTTTCCATATTTTTACCTCCTGAAATTAATATATGTTCAATTATACAATATTTCTGACATATGCTCAAATTTTCTGACAGCTTCTCGGATAATAATCGAAGCTACCAAAGGGTCAGGGAGATTTCTCTCTGGCCCTTTCTTCATAACTGATAAAGAGAGTAGGCGATCAGACCCTGCAGTGCCTTGGCAACTATGGTCACTGAATATGAACAGAACCAAGGTCGACGGGCTAGGAAATCCTTCAGTTCAACTTAGAGCCAGCCTTTAAGAACTGGCAGACTGAACTTGAGCAGAGTACAAAAAAGAGACTCTGGATTCCCAGGGTGTCTTCTCTTTGGATATGATATGTTGTAATTCTTATTGCATCAGCTAAATTTTGGGTTTTCTTGTATTGCTTAGTAGTTACATGTATGGTATAATGTAGTCACTATTTCCAGGGAGTGAATATTTTATGGTGGAAAATGCAGGCATAAAAGAAGTAAAAAGATCGCTGAGCCGTTATATTCGAAAGGTCAAAATGGGGGAAACCATTACCATTACGGAAAGGGGAGTTCCCGTTGCAAGGCTTTCTCCTGTTCATGTAAGAGTTCCGGAAGGAGCGCTCAAAATGGTAGATGAAGGTCTTGCATTTTGGCAGGGGAGCAGGCCAGGGCAGATTAAGCCTATTCGTAAAAAGGGTGCAAAAGGTAAGGATCTTTCAGAGATGGTGAGTGAGGAACGGCGATGATTTGTTATTTTGATACCAGTGCCCTGGTAAAGCTCTATGTAGAAGAAGAGGGCAGTGAATTAGTTGCCGCTTATTCGAGGAAGAGTTTTTTTGTGGCCACATCCAGGGTGGCTTATGCTGAGGCCAGGTCTGCCTTCGCCCGTGCCTGGCGCGAAGGCGTACTGGGCGATCAAGAATACCGGGACGTAGTTTCCAATTTTAAGGAAGAATGGCCGGCTTTTTTTACTCTGGATGTGGCCGATTCTGTTCTTCAGCGGGTTGATACATTAATTGACAAATATCGTCTCCGCGGCTTTGATGCAATCCATCTGGCCAGTACCATTGTTCTTTCAAGGCGAAATGAAGGTGAAGAACTTGTCGTGGGGTGTTGGGATGCAAGACTTTGGGATTATTATCATCAAGAGGGGTTTTCGCTTATTCCTGAGGAACGGCCTGCGAGAACGAATCAAAGTTGAAATAATTTTTTAGTGGGGATGGTGCCTGGCACTTAACTTATTATCATTCGTCGCGCATCTCCTCAATTATCCAGCAATATTTCAGTTTTGGGGACTTTTTTTTGTTTGGTCTTAAACTTTTCGGGAAATCTTTCGATAAATATATTGAAGGGAGATGAACGTTAATGAGAATTCATCCGCTGCAGCCGGTTACGGGTTACGGGAAGACACCCGAAGCAAATAACAAAGAAGAAGCAGCCCCCCCAAAAGCGGGTATCAATAACCAGACAGATGTCTATGAGCCGGGCAGTAAAGAAAAAGTAGTTACATATGGAAGATCTCTAAGTAAAACAGACCATACTTCTATCGCCAGGCTCAAAGATGAAAGCGAAAAAGCATATGAATCTCTAAGGCGTATAGTTATTGAGCTTCTGGAAAGACAGGGCCTTTCAGCTGACAGGTTGAAAGAAGCGGGCATGAAGAGCGTGAAAGTTGATGAAGCTGCCAGGGTGGAAGCGGCCCGATTCGTTGCAGACGACGGCCCCCTCGGAGCGGAAGCTGTCAGCAATAGGATCGTTGATTTTGCCATTGCTCTTTCCGGGGGCGACAAAGCAAAGTTGGGGGAACTAAAAGGCGCCATTAAAGAAGGATTTCGGCAGGTGAAAGAAATGCTCGGCGGGCTGCCTGAGGTTTCCATGAGGACTTACGATTTAATTATGGAGAAGCTGGACAAGCACTTCGAGTGAGCTGGTTTAGCTTAAGCTGTACTTCTGATTTTTCTAAGGAACTACGAAACAGAAACATATAAGTGAGATCTAAAGAATCTGAAAAAGTATAATAAATTCTGTATAGAAGAAGGAGGTGAAGATGTGAAGATTGACGGAATTGACCCTGTGAGTTTAAACAGGATCCATGATATCACTCAGAAACCTGTCGTTCAAGAGAGTGAAAGGCAGGATCCTAAACAGAAGCAGCATCAAAAGGTGTTGAACAGTGAACAGAAGGTTTTGGAGTGGGATCGTACGCATATGGAGGACCTGCAGGATGCGGTGGAAAAGGTTAATATTACCGCCCAAGCTTTCAACACCGGCCTGCGTTTCAGTATCCATGAGGAATCTGAAAGAGTTATGGTCGAGGTTTATAACCGGGCAGACAACGAGGTAATTAGAGAGATTCCTCCTGAGAAGTTACTGAATTTGGTTGCGCAGATTCAGACGGTTCTAGGCCTCTTTGTTGACCAGCGCCGCTGATGAATTACTTCTAACAACATTTCAGCTCTATTTCATGCAAGGGTTTGCAGCAAAAAGATTGGAGTGATGTTTTATGGGGGCTAATCCGTATGCCCAGTACAAAAAAGTACAGGTTGAGACAGCGGATCAGGGGAGGCTTTTGCTGATGCTCTACGACGGGGCACTGCGGTTCCTGGGCCGTGCCAGGGTGTGCCTGGAGGAAGGGGATCTGCAGGGGACGAATAATAATATCCTGCGTGTTCAGGATATTATTGCTGAACTTATGTCTTCTCTGAAATTGGAAGTCGGTGGTGTAGCTCTTTCTCTTTACAGCCTTTATGAGTATATGCACCACCTTCTGGTACAGGCAAATATAAGTAAGGATGGAGTACCGCTTGGTCAGGTCGAGGAGATGCTTAAGGAACTGGCCGCTTCCTGGAGAGAGTCCATTGAAGGAAAAATAATTCCAAGGGAAATGGGAAACCAAGTTAAAAAGCTTATAGAAATTGACGAAGACGGTCCCGGGGAGTCGGAAAAAGTTCAGGATAAAATGCAGGCAAAAAGTAAAAGCGGATATGAACAAAAGACAAGGGATGAAGAATTTTTGCAGGAAGGTTCCAGTAGATTGAATATTAGTGGATGAGGGAAACGGGAAAATACACTCATGGATGAGGGGTTTTTCAAGCCGGATGCTTGCGTTCCGGCTTTTTATTTTGTTTTTCGTCAAAGATTTGCAAAAAATCGTCATAATTTTTCAATCTTTACACTTAGGAGAAGGAATTTCTAACCTTTTGGCGAATAATCTGACAAAAGATGTTTATTTTTCAAGTAATAGTTAAAAGGGAATTTAGCTACGGAGGTGGTTTCTATGCTTTGGAATGATCCCCTTACAGGATCTCTCATTAGAAGCCTTGATGCGGCGGCCCTTCGACAAAAGGTGACCGCGCAAAATATTGCCAATCTTAATACTCCCGGTTACAAAAGGTCTTATGTGGCCTTTAGCGAGGAATTGAGCAGGGCAAAAACTTCACTTTCCCTTCAGAAGACAAATCCAAGGCATCTTTCCGGAAGGGAACAGCACGGCAGTCCCCGTGTAGAGGTAGAGAGCCATACATCGAGACGGTCTGACGGGAACAATGTTGATCTGGACCAGGAGATGTTGGATCTGGTCAGCAATCAGTTACGCTATAATACCCTTATCCAGTCCATAAGTGGTCGGTTTGAGAGGTGGCGTCATGTCATTAACGAGGGGAGATGATAAATAATGGAGCTATTTCGTTCATTTAATATTAGCGCTTCCGCTCTGACAGCGGAAAAAGTGCGGGTGGATACCGTGGCAAGCAACCTTGCAAACATGCAGACCACCAGGACGGCTGCCGGGGGGCCTTACCGGCGTAAGACGGTTGTCTTCAGCGAGAGGCTGGATCAGGTTCGGCAGGTGCCTCCCAAGTTTCGGGGACAGGGTGTACGGGTTTCCGCTGTGGTGGATGACCCCAACCCCCCCCGCCAGGAATATGACCCGGAGCACCCGGATGCTAATGAAGCGGGTTTTGTTTCCTATCCAAATATTGAACTGGCTAAGGAGATGACGGATCTTATTACAGCTTCCCGTTCATATGAGGCCAATACCACAGTGATCAATACGGCAAAAAGCCTCTACTTAAAAACCCTGGAAATCGGCCGCGGCTAGGCAGTTTAGAAAGGAAAAAGGTGATCTTTGATGCGCATTAATCCGTATGTAGCTCCTTTGTCCCCGGCGGGAAAAGAAGAAAAAAAAGAATCAACTTCCGCAGTTTTCGGCAACCTTTATCGGGATGCCATGAACAAGGTCAATCAACAGCAGATTGAGTCAGGCATTGCCACTCAGGGCCTCATTTCCGGCGAAATAGAAGACTTGCACCAGGTCATGATTGCCTCGGAAAAGGCCAAGCTTTCCCTGCAGTTAACTGTGCAGATCACCAATAAGCTTATCGAGGCATATAAAGAAATCACCCGTATGCAGATCTAAAACAGAGATGGAACAGCTCGGAAATCCGGTAAAAATGGTTTTTTACCAATGTGAGAGTCCTGCTGTTTTTTAGTTTCACCGCTTCTATAGAGAGGTGTCAGTTATGGATGAAGAAAAGGGTACAAATAGGGGCGGCCTAATGGAGAACTGGCAGCAGAGCAGCCGTTCCCGCCAGGTTTTTATTGTGATTACTGCAGCGGTTGTCATTGCTGTGCTGTTGTTATTTGTACAGTACTTCACCAAACCGCAGTATGTGACTCTTTACAGTAACCTGGACCCGGCCCAGGCTGCGCCCCTGGTGCAGCATCTGCGTGAGCGGGGGGTGCCTTACCGGATCGAGGATTTTGGCGCCACGATTAAGGTTTCTCAGAGTATGGCCGATGAAATGCGTATCGAGATGGCCGGAAGGGGAATGCCTTTTGCCCAGGGGTTGGGTTTTGAACTCTTTGATGAGGATCGTCTTGGAATGACTGACTTTGAGCGCCAGGTAAAGATGCAGCGCGCCCTCCAGGAAGAGCTCAGGCGCACGATCACCTCCATTGATGCCGTTACCCAGGCCAGGGTACACCTCGTCCTGCCTGAGCCACGTGTTTTCCTGAGAGAGAGGGGTGAGCCCTCTGCCGCCATTTACCTGCAGTTAAATCCCTTTCTTTCTCTGAAGGAAGAGCAGGTGAGAGGGATTGTTTTCCTGGTAGCTTCAAGTGTTGAAAACTTAAAGCCTGAGAATATAACTCTGATCGATTCCCAGGGTAATATTCTTTACGATGCGGTAACAACTTCGGACCCGCATATTGCATTGGCTGATTCTGTCCTTAACCAACTGAGCGTAAAGCGAAGCTTTGAAGTGGAATTGGAGCGCAGGGCGCAGAACATGCTGGAGAGAGTTTTTGGCCCAGGCAAGGCACTCGCTCTTGTAACGGTGGATATGGACTTTGATTCCCGTGAGACAACTGTGATTACTTATGATGAGGCAGGAGTTCCCCGCAGCACTTATCTCATGGAAGAACGCCATGAGGGGGAAGGGCCCGTAGCGGGTGAAGTGGGAGAGGCCAACTACCCCGGTTATGTTGGGGTGGTTCAGGGAGGAGAAAGCAGTCACGATAGACGTGAAGAAACCGTTAACTATGAGATAGGAGAGAGTACGGAAAGGATGATCACGGCTCCTGGAAAGGTGCTGAGGGTCAATACTTCCGTAGTCATCGATACGGGAGAGAACTCCGTAAATCAGGCTAAGATTGAACAGGTCAATACTCTCATTTCTTCAGCTATTGGTTTTGATGAAGCTCGGGGAGACAGAATCAGTGTGGAGGGAATGAATTTTGATACATCCTTTACTGAACAAATGGAGGCGGCCCATCTGGCTATGGCTGAATTTGAGGGTCAGAGGCGCCAGGAGGAGATCATTCGCCAGGCTGTGATGGGGGGAGGGGCTATCCTAGGTTTTATCCTGTTGTTGGTGGCTATACTGCGTCGCCGCAAACTTTCACGAGAGATGGACATTGTACCCCTTTCTGAAGGGCGCTCCCTGAAAGAACTGTTTGCCCTTGAGGAAAAAGAAGATTTTGTTCCGGAGATATCTCCCGAAAAAACGCCGCAGGGCAGGGCCCGAAAAGTGATGGATAAAAATCCGGAAGTGGCCGTTTCGGTCCTGAAATCATGGATGACAGAAGAATAGCAGTAAGGAGGGCTCTTTTTTGCCCAATGAGGATAAGCTTACAGGGAAAAAAAAGGTGGCTATTATGCTCTTGTCCATGGGTCCTGATATCTCTTCCCGAATATTAAAGCAGTTTTCAGAGCAGGAAATTGAAGCTGTTACCATGGAAATTGCCAATTTAAGCCGGGTAGAGAGAGAAATAAGGGACGAGGTTTTAGATGAATTCCTCCTGATCACTCAGGCCCAGCAGTTCATGCTGGAAGGCGGTGTGGACTATGCCCGCGATCTCCTGGAGAGAACATTGGGGCACCATAAGGCTGTGGATATTATGAAGCGTCTTAAGGAGCAGGTTAAAGTTAAGCCTTTCACTTTTGTACGCAATACTGATCCCAAGCAGCTGGCAAACATGATCAGCAGGGAACATCCCCAGACTATCGCCCTGATCCTCTCCTATCTTGATTCCCAGCAGGGAGCTCTGGTAATTTCTGATTTACCTGAGGAAATGAGGCCTGATGTGGCCCGTCGCATTGCTCTTATGGACCGGACTTCCCCTGAAATACTTAAAGAAGTTGAGAAGGTGCTGAAAGAGAAGCTGTCAAGCGTTTTCCAGCAGGACTTTACCCAGGCTGGTGGAGTGGAGACGGTTGTTGATATCCTCAATCGTGTTGACAGGGGTACGGAAAAGCTTATTCTGGAGGCTCTGGAGAAAGAAGATGCTGAGTTGGCTGATGAGATCAGGCAGCGGATGTTTATTTTTGATGATATTATCACTTTGGATGACTCTTCCATACAGCGCATTGTCCGTGAGGTAGACAGCAAGGATCTGGCCAAGGCTCTCAAAGGTGTCAATGAAGAGGTAAAGGATCGCATCTTACGAAATATTTCCAAACGGGCTGGCGAAATGCTGAAAGAGGATCTGGAATTTATGGGTCCTGTGAGGCTGCGGGAAGTTGAAGAGGCCCAGCAGCGTATTGTGGGGATTATCCGCAGGCTGGATGAGTCCGGCGAAATAATTATTTCAAGGGGTGGGGAAGATGCCATCATCGCCTAGAATACTGCGGGGACTTATTGTAAGGGGCTGGAAGGTCTACCAGCCGAGGCTGGAGGGACTAAGCCCCGGTGATACAGCAGATTCTCAGCAGACGGATATCAGCTTTGAGGAAATGGAGCTGCAGGAGGAGGATCGCCTGAAGAAGGCACAGGAAGAAGCCAGCGAGCAGTGCTGTAAGATGCTGGAGCAGGCTGCAGATGAGGCCTTATCCATTAGAGAAAAGTCCAGGGATGAAGGTTATGCAGAAGGATTTAAAAAAGCGGAGGAAGAGTCCGCTGGACTTAGAGAAGATGCCCGTATGACCCTCGAAGATGCCCACAGGGAACGGCGGGAAATTATTGCCGGGGCGGAACCGGAGATCATTCAAATAGCTCTCAATCTTGCTGAAAAAATTCTTAATCACAAGGTGGAGATGGATTTAGGTTGTATCCTGGCAGTTATGGCCAGAAGCCTCGAGGCTCTCCCCGCCGGACAGAATGTTATTCTGAGAGTCAACCCCCTGGATGAAAAAATATGCCGGGAAAGCAGGCAGAGGCTGCAGGGTCTCCTAAAAAAGGATGTAACCCTTGAAATAATTCCGGATGAAGAAATACCGCTGGGGAGCTGCAAAGTCCAATCAGATGAGGCAGAGGTGGAACTGCATCTGCAAAAGGAACTGGATATTCTCGGAAAGAAACTTATGAGCCTGGCTCTATCAGCCGGGGAGACAATTATAGAAGAGGAAGATGATCTGTTGTGATGCCTTCAGAGGAGGCTTAAGCCTTTGGAAAGCAAATCCATTAATTATGCCAAGTATTATCAGGAAATTTGGACCTGCCCTGCCATAAATGTGAAAGGGCGGGTTACTCAGGTTATTGGGCTGGTTATGGAAGTCAGTGGGATACGACCCTATGTGGGGGAAGTCTGCCTCGTGGAGGTAAAGGGAATATCCGAACCGGTAATGGCTGAGGTGGTAGGCTTCCGCCAGGGCAGAGCACTTTTGATGCCTCTCGGCAACCTCAGGGGTATTGGCCCCGGTTGTTGCGTTGAGGCGACAGGTGAGCCCTTTTTCGTGAGGGCCGGTTCCAGTCTTTTGGGTAAGGTTCTCAATGGTCTGGGTAATCCCTTTCAGGGTGGGGCTATGGAGAACGGATTAAAATCTCTGCCTGTGGAAAATTTTCCTCCCAATCCCCTGGAAAGGAAACCCATAAATCAGGTTATGGCTACCGGTGTGAGGGCAATAGATACACTCCTGACCTGCGGACAGGGGCAGCGTGTAGGTATCTTCTCCGGAAGCGGGGTTGGAAAGAGCACACTTATGGGTATGATCGCCCGGTACAGCAATGCTGATGTGAATGTTATCGGTCTGGTTGGTGAAAGAGGTCGCGAGGTAGGGGATTTTCTTAATAACGACCTGGGTCCTGAAGGCTTGAAGCGTTCTGTGGTTGTAGTTTCCACTTCGGATCGTCCTGCCCTGGAAAGGGTTAAGGCTGCCCTTGTCTCAACTACGATTGCGGAGTATTTTCGTGACAAGGGGCTTAATGTGGTTCTCATGATGGATTCTGTTACCCGTTTTGCCATGGCCCTCAGAGAAGTGGGCCTTGCTATCGGTGAGCCGCCGGCCACTAAGGGTTACACGCCTTCTGTTTTTGCCACGCTGCCCAAAATTTTAGAGCGTTCCGGCACTTCTCGTCGCGGTTCTATTACCGGCTTTTATACGGTACTTGTGGATGGTGATGATTTTAACGAACCTATCGCTGATGCCGTGAGAGGGATCCTCGATGGACATATCGTTCTCAGCAGGGATCTGGCAGGCAGGAATCACTTTCCAGCCATTGATGTTCTTCAAAGTGTGAGCAGGCTCATGCCTTACCTTGTTGGAGAAGAGCACAAGGGTCAGGCCTCCCAGGTCAGGGAACTTCTATCTGCTTACAGGGACTCACAAGACCTGATCAATATCGGTGCTTACATAAAAGGTTCCAATCCCCTGGTGGACAGGGCTATTGACTACAAGGAGAAGCTTAAGTCTTTTCTCTGTCAGGATATGGGCGAGTCAGTTTCCCTGCAGGAGGGAAGAGATGCCCTTTCTCTCCTTTTTGACGGAAAAGGGGGAAATTCTTCATAATTTTAGGAATAATTACAGTTTGACTCCTTTAAAAAAATGGATTTGATGCGAAAATATAAATGGAGAGCCATAAATTCTGATCATATTTGTTGAAGTGAGGTAAGAAAATGGCCTTTGATTTCAAGCTTCAAAAACTCCTTGATTACCGGGACAGTCAAAAAAGCCTTGCCCAGGAGGAACTTTCCCGCAGGCAGCGGGAACTTCTTGAGATTGAGGAAGAGTTGAAAAGATTGGAGCATAAGTCTGAGCAACTTCTGGAATTCCACCGGGGGCGGCAGGTTGAAAAGATTGATGTATTTGCTTTGATGTCTATTGAAAGCTACCGGACTTTTCTCCAGGAACGCTTCCGCTGCAAGAAGCAGGAACTTGGGCAGAGCCAGGAACAGGTTGAGAAGCAGCGGCAGCATGTCGTTGAATCGTGGAAAGGCTGCCAGGTGTTGGAAAAGCTTAAGGAAAAGGACCTGGGCAGATACACCAGGGAAGAGAATGCAAAGGAACAGCGCTTCAACGACGAAATTTCTCTTTACGGTTATCTCCGCAAAGAAAAGTAAGAACAACCCCTTCTGAAAGGAGGTGATTAATAGGAATGAGAACAACAGAAGCAGCAATTTCCCCTGCATTAGTTTCCCCACAGGGAAACAGGTTGGGTCAGGGCCGTCTGCAGGAGAAAACCGGCGATAACTTCAGCGCTTTATTAGAAGGAATCTTTTCGTCATCCAACGAAGAAGATGTCAGGCAGCCTGAAGGAGAGCAGGCAATGCCGGGGATGGTCAACGGATTGATGTTTTCTTTTCATCCGGAATATCCTGAAATGGAGACAGGTGAGCTTCTGCAGGAGCAGGAACAGACCATCCGTGAGTTTGGACAGAATTTTTTACAGGATCTTATTCCACCGGAAATTATCGGGCAGTGGGATGAACTTGCTCCCCCAGAAAAGGAACTGGTGCGATTCATACTAACATCTATTGCAGATGATTCTCTGCAAACGGAAAAAACAATCATGGACAATGGGATTTCAGGGAAACAGCATCTAGATTTGCAGAATTCTCTGGATGACTTACTCCAGGACGTTAGTCAAAACAGGGGGAATAATGCTCTTCCAAAATCGGATCTGTTTTTGCAAAATGAGCAGGGTGCCTTGAACCCGAAGGCCGGAGCGTTTATTGCTTCAATGCTGCGGGAGGGGAAATCTCTTCAGGAACTTCCTCCGGCAATCCTGCAGGAATTGGAAAATTACATCTCAGGAAAAATTACTTCGGATGAGGACTTGTCCCGGGAAAGATCTTTTCCCACCATACTTTCCCGTCTTGAGGGGTTTTTGCATGCTTGCCTGGGAGAAGAACGAGAAGGGCAGGAAACTTTCACAGGTCCCTTCTTCTCAGAAGAAGGTGAAAAGGGAGACTCCGGAGCCTCAAACAGAAATCCCATGTTATTTCCGGAGGTGGGAGAGGGCCGTTTCCCCTTAAACAGCACCTTTCAGGATGAGGGGGGAGTAAAAGCTCCTTTCATATCTTCTTACGGGCAGCCCCGTGAATATGCCATGCTGCATCCCAAAGAAATTCTCTCACAAATTGTTGGCAGGATGGAGTTTCTGGCGCGGCCTGGTGAGCAGGAACTGCGTCTTAAGTTGGAACCTGAATTTCTCGGGCAAGTTTTGATTCGTGTGCGGTTTATGAATGAAAAGCTTACCGGTGAAATTATTACAAGCCATCTAGCGGTAAAAGAACTGCTGGAAGGACAACTTGAAACACTGCGCCAGCGTTTTTGGGAGATGGACCTCAACATAGAGCACTTTAACGTCTCTGTACGGGATGAAGCCCATGATGGTTCTCCATTTGGAAGAGGCCCCCAGTCAGAGGACTTCCCCTGGGGAGATCGTTCAGAAAGTCTTAAAGAGGGTGAGAGAGTCTTATCTTCATCCGGTTCATTATGGGGTAGCACACGAATGGTGGATTACTTTGTTTAGAGCATGAAAACAGGGGGTTTTACAATGGTAGAAGTCAATGCTGCAGGTTCTTCCGGGGCTTACAGCAGTCAGTCCGGCTCAGTACCTAATAAGAACATGGAAATGGGCGGCGATATGTTCCTCCAGTTGTTAGTTACTCAGATGCGTTACCAGGACCCTTTCAGCGGGGGGCAGGATATGGGGGACTTTATGTCCCAGGTGGCCCAGTTTACCCTATTGGAAAGAGTAGTAAAGCTCCAGCAGACGCTGGAAAACTTTGCCGCGTCCCAGGCTCCCATCCAGGCTTTGAACCTTTTAAACAAGGTTGTGGAGATTACAGGCGAAAATGGTGAAACGGTGAAGGGGGAAGTGACTGCGGTACGATTTCAGGAAGGGCTGCCGCTGCTGAAGGTGAACGAGAAGGAATATCCCTTAAAAGCCTTAAACTGGGTAAAAGGATCATCGGATGCAGGGGAATAAAGAAAGAGGGTGGTGAAGTGATGACAGATAACCGGGTGAATTTCCCTTTTATCCCGCCTCCAATGGAAAATAGCGGGGTAAAAAATAAGAGCAGAACCGTTGGAGAGCAGGAGAGTTTTGCCGGTGTCCTGGAAAAAACAAAGACATCGGGCCTCAGTTTCTCTGCTCACGCCCAACATCGCCTGCAGTCACGCAGTATAGCCCTCGGGCCTGAGGAACTGGGGAAGCTGGAAAATGCGGTGGAAAAAGCCGCTGCCAGGGGATGCCGTTCATCTCTTCTGCTTTACGGGGATATGGCGTTTGTTGCCGGGGTGCAGAGCCGCACGATCATTACAGCCTTGGATGGAAAGAGTATGAAAGATCATCTCTTTACAAATATCGATAGCGCCGTGGTGGTGGAATAGGGCCGGACCTCCTTATTGAGGAAGCCCTGGGCTGTGGAATGACTGAAGCAGCCCGCGTCTGATTAATAAGCTAAACTGTAGGATCAAAATTTGAATGGAGGTCATATTATGTTACGTTCATTGTCCACGGCCGTTTCAGGCCTGAGAAACCATCAGATCAAGCTGGACGTGGTAGGTAATAATATCGCAAACGTTAATACGGTGTCTTATAAAAGTGAGGTTACCAGATTTCAGGATATTTTCAGCCAGACCCTAAGAGGTGCCACTGCTCCCATGAAGGGCAGGGGAGGTGTTAACCCCATGCAGATCGGATTGGGCATGGAGATTTCATCGATTGACACGGTGCATACCCAGGGTGCAATTACCAGCACCGGCAGGGAAACGGATCTTGCTATTGAGGGCAGGGGCTTTTTTGTCGTCAGCAATGGTCAACAGAACTACTACACAAGGGACGGGTCATTGGTCCGGGATTCATCGGGAGTCCTTGTGAACGCCAACGGCCTGAAGCTCATGGGATGGGTTGGAGAAAAAACAGATATATCCCAGCCTCTTGGATATATTCATATTCCCCTGGGGGAAGAGATGATCGCCCGCAGTACAACATATGTTGGATTCTCAGGCAACCTGAACGCCGCTGCTTTGGTCTCGGACGAATACGAATACGATGCTTATGTTTACGATTCCCTGGGAAACAGGCATGCCATTACCTTCGAATTTACTAAAACCGGGGATAATGAATGGGAATATTCGATTAGTCATAGTGATGGAGATATTGAGATAGAAGGAGGAGGGACGATTACTTTTACAGAAGGCGGCCGCTTTGCCCCCCCCCCTGATGGTGCATTTACCTTTAGCTTTGTTCCCGGGACCGGGGCTGAAGATCTTGATGTGGAGATTGACTTCAGTGCAATAACCCAGCTCGCTTTTTCCGGCAACGTTATTGCCAGGGAACAGGACGGTTTTGCCCCTGGTGAACTTGTCTCCTTCAATATCGAGTCCACGGGAGTTATTACAGGCACATATACCAACGGGATGGTCAGGCAGATTGCCCAGCTGGCCATGGCGGCTTTCGCCAATCCCCAGGGGTTGTTTAAAATGGGAGCTAACCTTTATGATGTTTCTTCCAACTCCGGAGACCCCCGTATTGGTTTACCCGGCACGGAGGGGCGTGGGATGATCCAGTCAAGGGCTCTGGAAATGTCAAATGTGGATCTGGCTAATGAGTTTATAGAAATGATCATCGCCACCCGGGCTTTTCAGGCCAACACGAGAATGATCAGTACTTCTGACGAAGTCCTGCTGGAATTGATTAATATTAAACGTTAACTATTTTCCGAATTATGGGGGATTGAAGGAAAAAAGCCATCCATCCCCCCTTTCTTCTTTTTTGTGTGCAGGACGTACGTAAGGGCGGTTATTCAATGAAAAGATTTGACTTTTTAACAATAGGTGGCGCCGTTTTTGGGATGGGACTGGTTCTTTGGGGAATCATGATGGGAAGTTCCCTCAGTGCATTCATCAATTGGCCGGGATTGATGATCACCCTGGGAGGCTCCTTCGGGGCAATGATGATAAATTATCAGATGGATCAGGTCCGCCAGGTTATGAAGATCACAGCGCAGGTAATTTTCAATAAAAACGAGAACATCAGCTCCCTGGAGCAGATTTTTGTGAACCTGGCACAAAAGGCCCGCAGGGAAGGGCTGCTGGCCCTGGAGGATCAACTGGAAGAGATCGAGGATCCTTTTTTACGTAACGGCCTCCAGATGGTTATCGACGGCTTTGAGCCGGATTCCATCCGGGATATTATGGAGACGGAGATTCATACTCTCACCCAGCGCCACAATATGGGGCAGAATCTCTATCGCACGTGGGGTTCGCTCACACCGGCTTTTGGTATGATCGGCACTCTTATCGGACTGGTACAGATGCTTTCCGCTCTGAACAACCCTGACGCTATCGGGCCGGGAATGGCTGTGGCCCTTTTAACTACCTTTTACGGAGTGCTGATGGCGAATCTTATCTTAAACCCTATCGCCGGGAAACTGGCTATTCGCAGTGAAGTGGAAGTATCCCGCAAGGAGGCTATTATCGATGCAGTTCTTTCCCTGCAGGCGGGTGTGAACCCCCGTATACTGCAGGAAAAACTTAAAGCATACCTCTCTCCCCAGGAACGGGAAAACCTGTCTGGCAAAAAAACTGATCAGGAGAGGGCCTCGGAAGAAGAAGCTATGGCCTAAGGATGTGAATTAATTGAGAAGAAAACAAAGGGGTGCAAAAGCAGATAACGATATTCCCGGTTCTCCAGCCTGGATGAATACCTACGGTGATATGGTTACGCTACTGCTGGTCTTTTTTGTTTTGCTGTATTCTTTTTCTTCCATCGATGTGCAGCGCTTTAACGAGGTTATGTCCGCTGTCCAGCATTCCTTTATGGGCAGGACAGGCATTCTGGTGGGTACTACCGACCTGGGAGCCGAAGAGGGGCAGCGCCTCGACAGGGCGGAGCATCTGGCCGTGGATCCTGAACAAATTATTCGGGAGCAGGATCTTGCTGTTTTAGAAATGATCAGGCAGTTGGAGGAAACCTACGGGGAAGTGAGGGAATTCCTCAGGGAAGCGGGAATGGAAGACGATATCATGCTGCGGATGGAAGAACGGGGTATCGTTATGGAGCTGCCTGAAAAGATCCTTTTCGATACGGGTCGGGCTGAACTTAAGCCTGATTTCTTATACACGCTGGAACTTCTGGCAGAGCTTTTGTCCAGACTGCGCAACCAGATTATCGTTGAAGGGCATACAGATAATGTCCCGATCAGGACCTTTCTTTATCCCAGCAACTGGGAGCTTTCTGTAGCGCGTTCTGTAAGCGTGGCCCGCTATCTTGTGGAACAGCATGGACTGGATCCGGGACGTTTTATTGCTACAGGTTATGGAGAGTATCACCCCCTTGACAGTAATGAAACGGCGGAGGGCCGGGCCCGTAATCGCAGGGTGACACTTGTAATATCTATCATCCAAATTATAAACGAATGAGGTGACTGATCCTTTGGCACAGGAAAGATCCCGGGGCAACACGGAAGAAGAAAAAGGGAAAAAAGCCCCGCAGGCTAACAAGAAAAAAAGGTTTATTCTTATCATTATTATTTTCGCAGTTGTTTTACTGCTGTCGGGAATTGCCGCAGTTAAGATGGGTTTTGCAGAACAGCTGCTGTTGAATTTTACTAAAGAAGATACAGAGGAGTCTTTTATAAAAGAGCCTGATTTTATGTATGAGGTGCCTGAGATTTTGGTAAATCTGTCTGACGGCGGCAGGGGACGCTTTCTCAGTGTTAAATTTTATCTGGGTTATGATGAGCCCAAGCTGGAGGAAGAGATTGAGAGGCGTATGCCGGAGATCAGAGATTTAGTAAATACAATTCTCTGGGATACAAACGCTGAAGAGATCAGCGCTCCTGAGGGGAAGGAAAACCTGAGAACAGAACTGTTACATTCCATTGATGGTATCCTGTGCAACGGTGAATTAAGGGGAGTATATTTCTGGCACGTTCTAATCCAGTAGTGAGGGGTGTTTTTGTTGGGAGGTTCATTAAACCAGGATGAAATTGATGCTTTGCTCAGGGGTATAAATCCCAAAAATAATGAAATTATCGACTCTAATGGTCCTAAGCCATCCGCTGATGCCCGGGTACCCAAAGATTATAAAAAGGAAAAAGAAACGGGTCCTCTGGTTGAAAAAGTGGAGTTTGCCCCGTTAAAATCTCGTAAAACAGCTTCCGCAATGGATAAACCGGGGCTGGATTTCTTTAACAGCATTCCCCTTATGCTTAGCGGAGAGTTAGGTACGGCAGAGATAACGGTACGGGATCTCCTCAAGCTTGAAGAGGGTTCTCTTATAAAGCTGAATAAGATGGCTGGGGAAAGCGCTACTATCTTATTAAATAACCAGTACCTTGGACAGGGAGAAGTTGTGATTATTAATGACCGCTTCGGGTTAAGGATAACTTCCATCGGAACATCGGAAGCACCAAAGGAGCTTAAGGAAGAGGATGATGTCTCTGATTCTTAAGATCTCCTTCCAGGCAAGGAAAGAGGTTTAAAAATGGATTTATTTTATCATTACCTGCGTCTTCTAATCGCATTTCCCCTGGTAGTTTTATTGACCTATTTCACTTTGCGTTTTTTTCTTCCCCGGTTTGCGCCTGCACTTGGTATGGGACGAAGGGTTCAGGTTGTAGAGAGAACGGCTTTAAATAGCCGAACCTTTCTTTACATTGTCAAAGTGGGAAATGACTATCTGCTGATTGCCTCTGCAGGGGGTGCTGTAACCCTGCTTAAAGATCTCGGCACATCCCCCGATGAAGAATTTCTAAGTCCTTCACAGGCCCTGGGAAAGGAGGTAAGTCAACCCCTTACCTTTACCGGAGTGCTGGAAAAGCTCAAGGAGAAAAGCTCTTCCGCAATTAAAAGGAGCTCCACCGACGGCATTCTACAAAAAATATTTCCTTTTGATGGAAGAAAACCAAAAAAAAAGGAGAAGATTGAGGAGGATTCCGGGAATTTATCAAGAATTTTAGAACTAGAAGAAAAAAATGGAGAGCAGCGGAAAGGGTAGTGGATTAAAATCATTATGAAAAAGAAGTTGCTGCCGGCTTTGCTTGGAAGCGGAATTCTTATAGCTGCTGTTCTCTTTTATATGCAGGGGACGGCCATGGCACAGCCTATTATCCCTATCCCGGATATAAACCTCCAGATTGGAACAGCTGAGGAGCCGGAGCAGTTGGTTGGGACTCTGCGCTTGATGCTTCTCCTTGCTGTGCTTAGCCTCGCCCCGTCTTTTGTGATCCTTATGACTTCTTTTACAAGAATAGTTATTGTCCTCGGTTTTTTGCGCAACGCGCTGGCCACACAGCAGATTCCTCCAAATCAGGTTATCGTGGGACTTGCCCTCTTTTTAACGTTTTTTGTGATGTCTCCTATTTTGACCCAGATTAACCAGGAAGCACTTTCCCCCTACTTAGAAGAGCGGATTAGCTTTGAGGAAGCTGTAGAAGCAGGGGGCCTTCCCCTGAGGGAATTTATGTTAAATAATACCAGGGAAAAGGATCTGGCTCTTTTTATAGAAATAGCAGATCTGGAAACACCCGCTTCCGGGCTGGAAGTGCCTTTTACAGCGCTTGTTCCTGCTTTCGTGCTCAGTGAACTGAAAACAGCTTTTCAAATGGGATTTATCCTCTTTATTCCCTTTTTAGTGATCGATATGGTTGTCGCCAGCGCCCTTATGTCTATGGGCATGTTTATGCTGCCGCCTGTGGTAGTTTCCCTGCCTTTTAAGATTTTGCTCTTTGTCTTAGTGGACGGCTGGTATCTGGTGGTACAATCCCTGGTGGAAAGTTATGGATAAAGAATAGGAGTCAGGAGTCAGGAGTCAGAATAAGAGAAAACGACGAGAACAAGGATCTTGGATACGGAAGGAGGCGAAGGCCCGTGACTCCTGAGTTTGTTATAAGTATTGCCCGTGATGGCATAACCACCATATTGATTGTGGCAGCTCCCATACTCGGAGTCGGTCTGGCGGTGGGTTTACTGGTTAGTATTTTTCAGGCCACAACCCAGATCCAAGAGCCTACCCTGGCTTTTGTACCCAAGATAGCCGCTGTCTTTATTGCGCTGCTCGTATTCGGAGGTTGGATGATGCGCATAATTATGTCTTTTACTCTTGACCTTTGGGCAAATCTTGGTACTATTTTTTAAGGGAGAAATACATTGACGGAGGTATTCTTTTTAGAGTTTTGGCTGCCATTTTTACTCGTCTTCACCCGTATCGCGGCCTTTGTCTCAGTAATTCCATTTTTTAGCTGGCGCGGTATTCCTGCAATGCTTCGTCTTTTTTTTGCATTTGTCTTATCTCTTGTCCTCACTTTATCCATGGAAGGGCAGGTTCCCCTGCCCGTTACCGATCTGGGTCTGATTGTTATGCTGGGGAAGGAGATTTTTACAGGACTGGTTCTGGGGTTTCTTGTTTATTTATATTTTTCCGTTTTCCTGATGGCCGGACAATTTATGGACCATAAAGCAGGTCTGATGATGGCCGGCGCTTTCGACCCTCTTTTCGGAGGCCAGGTGACGCTCCTGGGACAATTTTTTTACTTTCTGGCAGCAGTTTTCTACCTCACAGTCAACGGACATCACCTTCTTTTTCTTTCACTGAAAGAGAGCTTTACGGTTGTTCCCCTGGATAGTCCGTTGATCTCCACTCCGGTGTCCTGGGAATACCTTAAAATATTTGCTGCCATGTTCCTGCTGGCATTTCAGATTGCCGCTCCGGTGATTATCGTCCTTTGGCTGATGGATCTTGCCCTGGGTTTTCTTTCCAAAACAGTCCCGCAAATTCATGTTTTTATTATTGGCCTGCCCTTAAAGATAGCCTTTGTTCTCGTGGTCTTTTTGCTGATGCTCCCGCTTCTGGGAGTGGTGATGAGGGACGTTTTTGACATGTTGGCCCGGGACTTTATTATTGTAATGAGAAACTGGTAGCACTACAGCGTAAGAACAGAAAGGGATGAAAGATGAGTTTGAGTCCGTCTGCATTCTTTTTATGGCTGCTCAGGGAATATATCCTGGATGAAGAACGGCGGTTAAATCTGCAGTTTTTTGCCGGGGATGAGGATAAAACGGAAGAAGCCACGCCTCATCGCCGCAGGGAAGCCCGTAAAAAAGGGCAGGTCATGAAGAGTACGGAGATGAACGCTGCTGTTGGCATGGCGGGAATGGTTTTTTTCTTTGTCCTCTACTGGCGTTACTTTCTAAACGGCTTTACATCCTTGATGCGCCATTCTATTGATCAACTGCGGGGAGATTCCTTTGAGATGTTTTCTTTTGATTATCTGTCCAGGTTTGTCCTGGAGCAGTTCCTGTTACTCGCAGCGCCGTTTTTATTAACGGCATTGTTGCTGGGCTTTCTTTCCAATGTGCTGCAGGTTGGATTTTTGGTTTCCAGCGAAACGATTAAGCCCCAGGGAAAACGTATCAATCCTTTGGAAGGGTTTAAACGCATTTTTTCCACGAGGGCTCTTTTTGAAATGGTTAAGTCCATTTTAAAGGTGTCCATCGTAGGGACTGTGAGCTATCTTTACCTGCGGGCCCAACTTCCGGAAATGCTGCTTCTTTTTGCTCAAGAGCCCGGGATGTTTGTTTCGGTTCTGGTCAGCGTTTTGCGGGGGCTGGCACTGTGGGTGGCCGCTGTCTTTATGTTTATTTCCCTGCTTGATTATATCTATCAGCGCTACGAGTTTCAGAAAAGCCAGCGCATGTCCAAAAAGGAAGTTAAAGATGAGTTTAAAAACTTAGAAGGTGATCCTCATGTGCGCGCAAGGCAGCGTGAAAGGCAACGGGCCATTGCTCAGCAGCGCAGCCTGGCAGATGTGCCTGAAGCCACGGTGGTTATTATAAACCCCACAGAGTATGCTGTAGCGCTTAGATTTATTGAAAAAGAGGATCAGGCGCCGGTGTTGGTAGCCAAAGGGGCAGGCAGGATGGCCCTTAGAATCCGGGAGGTGGCCAGCGAAAATAACATTCCCATTATTGAAGATCCGCCGGTAGCACGACTTCTTTTCGCCCAGGTAGAACTGGGACAGGAAGTACCCCAGGATCTCTACCAGGCGGTTGCGGAGATCCTGGCCCTCGTTTACAGGTTACAGGAAAAAGAGCGGAAACGCCGACCTGCCAGGGCATAAATTTTCGACAGGTACTTGCAAAATATGGAGTAGAACACTATAATATTAGCAGATCCTACCGTTACCTGTTAAGTTAAATTCTGTAAAAAAAGAGTTTCTTTGTGGATAAAATACTGTTTTTTTGTGGAAAACTGTCGAAAATGTGGATAATTTGGAACGGGGGTGCCTTTTCTTATTTCTATCTGGCGTGCGGCTTTGTCAAAGATTTTTAAGAATATGGATATCGTTGTTGCCGTAGCCTTTATGTTTATTATTGCTATTATTATTATTCCTATAAGTCCATTGGTGTTGGACATGCTTCTTGTCCTCAATATTTCTCTGGCCTTGATTGTCATCCTTGTGACTCTTTTTATTACAGAGATCCTGCAGGTATCCACTTTTCCTTCCGTGCTTCTGGTGGTCACCCTTTTTCGCCTCTCCCTTAATATTTCCTCAACCCGCCTGATCCTTACGGAGGCCCGGGCCGGTAACGTGATTAACGCTTTTGGGGAGTTTGTTGTGGGGGGGAATTATGTAGTAGGTTTCATTATCTTTATTATCATTACCCTTGTGCAATTCGTAGTGATCACAAGCGGTGCAGGACGTATTGCTGAAGTGGCGGCCCGGTTTACCCTGGATGCCATGCCAGGTAAGCAGATGAGCGTAGATGCTGATTTCAATGCTGGTCTTATAGATGAAGTGGAAGCCCGTGCCAGGCGGCGGAATAACCAGCGGGAAGCCGACTTTTTCGGGGCTATGGACGGTGCCAGCAAGTTCGTCAGGGGTGACGCCATTGCCGGAATTGTTATCGTTTTGATCAATATACTGGGAGGCCTGGCCATTGGCATGGTGCAGAGGGGCATGACCTTTGAAGACGCTGCCCGCACCTATACTAATCTTACCGTGGGGGACGGTCTTGTAGCGCAGATACCTGCCCTTTTGATATCTACCGCTGCGGGCCTGCTCGTTACCCGTTCCACGGCGGAAAAGGGTTTTGGAGAAGATCTTGTCTCCCAGTTTTTTAATTTGCCGAAAGTGCTGGCAATTACGGCTTTAATTCTTTTCCTTCTCGGACTGCTCACGCCCCTTCCTTTTGTTCCTTTCTTTATACTTGCTGCAGCCTGTGGTTTCGGGGCTTTTAGCCTCTTCAAAGAAGAAAAGGATGTCAGGTCGAAGGGGAAAGAGGAAGTTGAAGAGGTTGAGGCGGAACTGCCTTCACCGGAAGACGATCTGCGCTCCCTTATGAAGGTGGACCTGCTGGAGATAGAAATAGGTTATAACCTGGTTTCTCTGACGGAAAAGGGTGAAAACGGGGACCTACTGCAGCGTATCACCGCTGCAAGGAGACGGATGTCCACAGAACTGGGGATGATTATCAGGCCTATTCGTATCAGGGACAACCTCCAACTGCATCCTAATACTTACCTGATCAAGCTGAAGGGAAATGAGGTTGCCCGGGGAGAACTGCGACCCGGCTATCTCATGGCATTAAATCCTGAAGGTATTTCAGCTGAGGATTTAGGAGGTATTCCTACTGAGGAACCCACTTTTAACCTGCCTGCAGCGTGGATATCTCCTGCGCAAAAGCAGGAGGTGGAGCTGAGAGGCTGCACAGTTGTGGACCTGACTACGGTACTTATTACACATATGACCGAGATTATTAAAACCCATGCCCATGAGCTTCTCGGGCGACAGGAAGTAAAGGAAATTATAGCCATGGTTAAAGAAACACGACCTGCTGTAGTGGATGAACTGATTCCCGATCTAATGAGTTTAGGGGAGATTCAGAAAGTCTTGCAGAACCTGCTGCGGGAAAACATTCCCCTTCAGGACCTGCCTACAATTCTGGAGACGCTGGCGGATTTTGCTGTTACCACCAAAGATCCTGACGTGCTAACTGATTATGTACGTCAGGGGATGTCGCGGACGATCAGTTCATGTTTTGCCGGGCCCGGTAAAAAGCTTCACGTTATTACCCTCGATCCGGTTCTTGAAAAACGTATTGCCGATTCTCTGCAGCAGACAATTCACGGTAGCTATCCTGTCCTGGAACCGGAAACAGCACAGCGTATCATCCAGGGGATTTCCAATCTTACCGAAAGACTGCGGGGCAAAGGACTTTCGCCGGTGGTGCTCACTTCACCCCGCATCAGACTTCCCTTTCGCCGCCTGGTTGAGCGCTACGTCCGTGATCTTGCTATTCTTTCATTTAATGAAATTTTGCCCCAACTTGAAGTTGAATCAGTGGGGGTGTTAAAAGAACATGAAAATTAGAAGATATTATGTGCGGGATATGAAGGAAGGTATGCTGCGTATCAGGGAAGAGCTTGGCTCTGAGGCTGTTATTATTCAGAGCCGCAGGGTGCGCACAAAAGGTTTCAAAGGTTTGTTTGCGCCCCGCAAACTGGAGATTACTGCTGCTGTGGAGAACCCCCCTGCGCAGATAATTCCTGAAAACCCTTATCAGGAACAATTTGAGAAAAAGGTCCAGCAGGATCTTGGGGAATTAAGGACGATGATTAACCGGTTAGTGACCAGGCAGTCTATTCCCGACGATATGCAGGATAACGAGCGGAAGGAGCT
The DNA here is from genome assembly GCA_030656575.1 of Bacillota bacterium. GTDB lineage: Bacteria > Bacillota > Dethiobacteria > DTU022 > UBA8154 > JAUSPO01. Next base: position 11,997 of record JAUSPO010000190.1, on the reverse strand, counting down.
TAAAAAATGGAGGCTCCAACTGGAGCGGCAGGAACTTTATGACGAACTCATTCAGGAATTTATGGATGAGATCAAGGGAAGCCTCTCCGGTGAGATTCAATTAACAGAAGAGATTATCGGGCTCCTTTTGCGCAAAAAAATGCGGAGAAGGTTTAGGACAGCCCCTGAGAAAGGTGCTGCTGTACAGGTATTTGTAGGCCCTACAGGGGTGGGAAAGACCACCACCCTGGCAAAGCTTGCAGCCCGTTATGCCCTTTACCAGGGAGAAAGAGTGGGAATTATCACCATTGACCATTACCGTATTGGAGCTGTTGAGCAGCTTCGTACGTATGCTGATATCACCGGTCTTCCCCTGGAAGTGGTCATGACTCCAAAAGAGCTGACCTGCGCCCTTGAAAAGCTGAGCGGTTGCCAGCGGATCCTGGTGGATACTGCAGGGAGAAGCACTCTTAACCATACCCATATCCAGGAGATGTCCAATTACCTGCAAAACCTACCTCCTGCAGAGATATTCATGGTCGTCAGCGCTACCACCAAATCGCAGGATTTGAGATTAATCTGTGAAAATTTTAAGTGCATGAACTATAACCGCATTATTTTTACAAAGCTTGATGAGACAAATACATACGGTGTACTGCTGAACGGTATTTACCTGACAGGGTTACCGGTAATTTATCTTACTACCGGGCAAAATGTTCCTGATGATATCTGTTTGGCGGATATAGAAAAAATGTGCGCCTTGATCCTGGGGGAGGATGACTGATGGTTGATCAAGCTGAACGCTTGAGGGAAATATTTCAGGGCCGTCAAACCTATAATGCGCCAAAGAGACGGGGACTTTCCAGAATTATTGTGGTTGCCAGCGGCAAGGGAGGGGTGGGAAAAACCAATCTTGTAGTCAATCTTGCCATTGTTCTGGGCCAGTGGGGACATAAGATTGTCATTCTTGATACGGATCTGGGACTTGCAAATGTGGATATCCTATTGGACCTTAAACCAGAGTATTCACTGCTGGATGTTATCCGTGGTTATAAAGATTTGAGCGACGTGGTGCTGCGGGGGCCGTTTAACGTAGAGGTAATTCCCGGAGGCTCCGGTTTTTCTGAGGTTGTTACTCTGGATAACCATCAGCGTGAGCAGCTTGTTTCCCGTCTCTCCTATATTGAAGAAAATGGGGATATCCTTCTCATAGATTGTGCTGCGGGTCTTTCCCGAAATGTTCTCAGTTTTATTGCTGCAGCTGATGAACTGATCATGGTTACTACTCCTGAACCTACTGCAATTACCGATGTCTACAGTATTATCAAAGTAGTAAACAACTACCGGCTGCATTCCGCTGTAAACCTTGTGGTTAACATGACGCGCAGCCCTAAGGAAGGGGAAAATGTCTATAAGCGTATTCAGAAGGTCTGTGAGAATTTTTTGGAGATCGATCTGAATTTTTTGGGAGACATTGAATTTGACCATAGTGTCCATCAGGCAGTTGTAAACTGCTTGCCATATGTTCTTCAGTTTCCCCGTTCCAGGGCTGCTCAGTGCACCCGGCAGATAGCACGCCGCATTCTTTTTGAGGAAGAAATGGTCCCGGAAGAAGAAAAGAAAAAAGAAGGCGGCTTTTTAAAACGACTCATCAAACTGTGGAGTTGAGGAGAAAATGGAGATAAAAAACCTTCTTCATGTAAATATGCACCTGTATGTCTATGACCAAAAAAACCAGGTTTATTATCAGAGTACTATCCAGGAAATCGGAAAGGATCATATTGCCCTGGGAGCGCCCGTGAAAAAACAAAAGCAGATGTTCTTACAGGAGGGGGAAACCTATAGTTTTCGCCTCCCGGTGGCAGATGCTCTTTATTCTTTTAAAAGTAAGATTTTGGGGAAGAAATTTAACGGATATATCCCCCTTTACCTCATCTCCTTGCCTGAGGATGTTGAACGGCGCCAGAGGCGGCAATTTTTTCGCTTTCCCTGTATGATGGATCTTCAATACTGGGTATTGTCCGAACAGGGTTTCAAGAATGGGGATCAGCCTTCCCACTGCAGTGACACCGCAACTTCTTTGAGTGACCAGGTGGAATCCCTGGGATTGCCTGAAAAGGCAGTGGTCATTAATATTAGCGGCGGAGGCTTGATGTTCGTTTCCCGACGCAGACTGACTGTGGGGGCTGTATTGGCCCTGCGCTTTCGGCTGGAAAGCAGGGCAAAAAGCACAGATGCTCTCTTGAAGGGTAAAGTAATGAGAGTTTTTGTCTTTTATATAGGCAAGGTTGTGCGATACAGATACGGGATAGAGTTTTTTGATATAAATGAGAGAACAAGGGATGAAATCATCCGTTTTGTATTTACCTTATCCCGTGATAGGATACTTGAGTGAAGGAGGGGGAGTTTTGGCAGAGGAACTCTGGCAGAAATATCTACATACTGGGGATAAAGATACAAAGGAGGCCCTCATTCAGGAATACCTGCCCCTGGTAAAACAGATCGCCGGTCGTCTTTCCATTGGCCTGCCCTCTCATGTGGAGGAGGATGAACTCGTGGCCAGTGGTGTGATTGGGTTACTGGAAGCACTTGATCGCTTTGACCCTTCCTTTGATGCAGGTTTTATTACTTTTGCCACCTGGCGTATTCGGGGGGCTATGCTGGACGAGCTTCGGAAAGTTACCTGGATGCCCCGCTCCATGTATCAAAAGCTGCGTCAGCTTAAGAATGCTGAGCAGGAAATGGGCCATAAGTTGGGGAGAGAACCATCACTCCAGGAGCTTAGCACAGAACTGAAATGGACTCCGGAAGCTGTATCACAGGTTTATGCCCAGGTGAACTGCAGTTCACTCATCTCGCTGGAGTCTCTTCTTTTTGCCCCCTCTTCCGATATGGGTGAAGAGATTTTTTCCGGGGACAGTCCTTTTTTGACCCCTGAAGACAGTTTGGAAAAGAGTGAACGAAGCGAAGTACTGGCAGGTGTCATAGAGGAACTCTCCGAGAGGGAGAAACTGGTGCTGGCCCTTTACTATAAGGAGGAGCTGACTCTCAGGGAAATCGGTCAGGTTTTAAAAGTGTCCACGGCCAGGGTTTCCCAGATCCATGCCAGGTGTTTAATTAAGATGAGAGAAAAGCTTGAAAGAACAGGATATCTAGAAAAGTAACGGGGTGCTTACAGTGGATCTATTAAATGCAATGCTCCTGATGGGTATAATAATCGGAATCGTATCCGGTTTTTTTCTGGCCTGGTGGTTTGCCCGTAAGGGTCCTCCCCCTGAGCCGTTTTTTTTGCGTTTTTTGAGGGTTGAAAACAGGTCAGCACGCCTGGATACGCGTCAGATGCTTCACGAGCTGCACCGAAAGGTGGAAGACATCTCTTTCCAGGTTAAAAGAGTAGATCTGGAGCTTCAGGAATTACGGCTGGAAGGGGCCAGAAAACAGGAACAGGTTCCGGAAACCCTGGAAGGTCTGGAACGCTGCCGGGAAGTTTTCCGCCTTTCTGAGAAGGGTCTTTCTCCTGATAACATTGCGCAGGATCTTAAGATGGCGCGGGGAGAGGTAGACCTGGTTCTTTCCCTGGATAAAAAACCTTCCTGGGTAATTGGTAGTAAATACGGGTTTAAATAATCTATTTGCTGCCGATAAACAATTAGAGAGAGGAGGGATTTTATGCGGGGTATTTACAATGCTGCCGGTTCTATGCTGGTTAACCAGGTCCGACTGGAAAATATCAGCAATAATCTGGCCAACCTCAATACTCCAGGTTATAAAAGAAGTGAAGTCGTAGTGGGGGCTTTTCCTGAAATATTACTTCATCGTATTGAAAAGAACAGTAATGGAAGAACAAATCTTTTTTTATCAGGCATAGCGGCTGAAAATATTGCAGTCGAAGACATCTTTCATGTACATACAGGTGGTGCGCTCCGTTCCACCGACAGGCTTCTGGACCTTGCTTTACAGGGAGAGGGATTTTTTGTCCTGGAAACTCCGGATGGGTTACGTTTTGGCAGGGATGGTCATTTTAAGCTTAACGGTGAAGGAGTTCTCGTAAATTCCCAGGGGTTTCCACTTCTCGGTGAGGCAGGGGTGATCACTATAGAAGCAGGTCAGCCGATGGTGGATCGTGAGGGGAATGTCTATGATAATGGAAAAAGAGTGGACAGGCTCAGGCTGCTTGCCTTTGCTTCCCATGACTCCCTCTTTAAAGATGGTTACGGCCTTTTTCAGGCAGGGCCTGGTGTTATTCCACAGCAGGCTGAAGATACAGTCATTTTTCAGGGCTTCCTTGAGGAATCAAACGCTGACTTGTCCAGGCAGATGACCGATATGTTAAAGGTGCGGCGTAGCTACGAAGCAGCTCAAAAAATTTCTCAGGCCTACGATCGTATGCTGTCCAGGGCTGCCAACGAACTGGGATCGCTACGGTAACGAAAACAGGAGTCAGTGGTCCGGTGGAAAAAGATAGTAGTTAGTAGTTAGTAGTTAGTAGTTAGTAGTCAGGAGTCAGGAGTCAGAATAAGGGAAAAGGCGAAAGAGATAGGAGTCAGAGCGAGAATGTGGAGAAGGTTTATGTCTCTCCGGGTGTTATTCTTCAGGCATTTCTCCTGGCTCCTGAATACCCAAAATCTTTTAAAGGGTGGTTGTGTAATGCTGCAATCTATTTCAAACAGTTATACAGCTTTACGGGGGCATCAGCAGATGCTGGATGTTACTGCCCATAACCTTGCAAATGTGAACAGTAATGCTTATAAGGAGAAGCAGGTTTCTTTTCACGAATTACCTTACAGGGGACTGGCGCAGCGCCGACTGCCTACTTCGGGAAATTCTCCGGCCCAGTTCCGTAACGGGAGCGGGGTTGCTTTGTCCAGCGTGACCGCATCATTTGATGCGGGGATCCTTTCACCGTCGAAAAACCAATGGGACATGGCTGTTGCAGGAGAGGGTTTTTTTCGGGTGGTCAGGCCTGATGGAAGTTATGCCTACACCCGCAGCGGAAATTTTACGATGGACGCAGAGGGTAACCTCTCCTTAAGCGGGGGGTCCCGGCTGGATCTTTCCCTGGATTTTCAGGATATGGAAGACGAGATAGATTTTTCTTCCCTTAACGTGACTCCGGAGGGCAGTATCTATGCTTATGCTGTGCGGAAAGCGGGGGATGAACTTAAGGTAGGTGAAGAAGGAGGGTTTTCCCAGGTGGCCATAGAACTGGGGAAGCTGACTCTCTACCGATTCACAAACCCCCAGAGCCTTTCTTCCCTTGGAGGAAACCTTTTTCTGCCTTCGGAAGCCACCGGCCCACCTCAGGAAGGTGTGGGGGGAGACAATGGTTTCGGTCAAATCAGGCAGGGTTACCTTGAAGAAGCAAACGTTGAAATCTCCCGGCAGATGACGATGCTCATTCTTGGCCAGAGGGCCCTGCAGGCTTCAGCCAGGGCTTTGACTGCTGCCGACGAAATTTGGGGCATTACTTTGAATCTGCAGACGTAATTAACTAACTTAGTAGTCAGAAGTCAGTAGTCAGAAGTCAGAATGAGAGAAAACGGTGCTTACTAAAGGCTTCGACATCTGCCGGAAACAGATAACAGACTCAGCATTCACCCCCGCCTAGTTTCTAACATTTTAATTTTGGTTTTTCTTTTGGGTTTAAGACCCCCACCTCTAAGCGTAGCGTAGGTGGGACTTTTCAATCAGGTGGAGTAGATTCTCCACCTGATTCCCTGATGTTTCAGCTTTGCTGAAACGAATTCATTCATTTTTACCAATTCTTTCTTCCGAAAATTGTTGATTTATGTTAAAATATAAAGAATAGTGAGCAAAAGACATAAAGAACGGAGGCTGGTGAGTCTGAACAAGGATGTTTTATCCCAGTCTGAAATTGATTCTCTTATTTCTGCTCTGAGCTCTGTGAAATTTGAAGATCAGGGAGGCGCCGAAGAAGTTTCTGATTGCCGGAGCTACGATTTTCGCCGCCCCAGCAAGTTTTCCAAGGAACAAATGAGGACCTTACAGTTTATCCATGATAATTATGCTCGGATACTGGGAAACTTTTTGTCAGCTTATCTGAGGGTCCCTGTGCAGGTACAACTGGCTTCAGTAAGCCAGGTTACTTATGAGGAGTTTGTTCTCTCTCTTCCTTTACCCACGCTTGTCACTGTTTTCAATATGAATCAGGAAATGGGCAATGCCATGCTTGAGACCAACTCTTCTTTTGTTTTTCCTCTTATTGATATTGTATTTGGAGGCGAAGGCCGTGTTCCAAAACAGGTAAGGGAACTCACTGAAATTGAAATTTCTGTTATGCGCCAGATCAACACCAAGCTTTTGCAAAATCTTCGCTATGTGTGGGAAGATATTGCGGGGCTGACGCCCGTTGTGGAGAACATGGATACTAATCCTCAGTTTAACCAGATGTTCGCCTCTACAGAAACAGTGGTGCTGCTTACCTTTTCTACTCAGATAAGGGACAACTACGGGCTTATAAATCTCTGCTTTCCTTATATTACCCTGGAGAAAATAATGCCTAAACTGACAGCTCAATTTTGGTTTAAGCAGCCAAACAAAGGTGGTTTTCAGTTTCACGACAGCGTTATCCTCAAACAGCTGGAAAAAGTGAGTGTTGATCTCAGTGTGATTTTGGGTCGTACCACGATCACGCTTCATGATTTTCTTCAATTTCAGGAAGGGGATATTATTCAGCTTTCCCGCCAGGAAGGTGAGGATCTGGAGATTTTGGTGGAAGGACAGCTTTTGTTTAAAGGTCAGCCTGGGGCTCATGGACAGAATCTGGCTTTACAGATTACAAAATGGGCCAATGAGGAGGAAGAAAATCATGCCTGATGGTTTTTTATCACAGGAGGAGATTGATGCTCTTCTTGGCAAAAAAGATCAAACCGGTAACTCTTCTGTTAAAGATATTAAGATCGATACTTCCGATAATGAAGAGGAGTCACCCCCGAACCTGGCATTAATTCTGGATTTTCCCCTGGTCCTTTCTATACGCCTCGGGGAAGTGAAAAAAAATCTAAATGAAGTCAGGAAAATCTCCCCCGGCGTCGTCGTTGAATTGAACCGTGGCATTAATGATCCTGTTGAAATTTATACAGGAGGAAAGCTAATTGCCCGGGGCGAGGTAGTTGTAATTGAAGAGAACTTTGGTATTAAAATTACCCATATCATAGAACCGGTGGAAAGAATAAAAAAATTAGGGTGAGCAGATAAAAATGGACAAGCAGCTCGATGATGTTTTCAATAGCATGGAAAGAGATACACTGGCGGAAGTAATGAGTGTCTCCCTGGGTTCTTCAGCCACATCCCTCTCCGGCATGGTTAACTGTCCCGTAAAGATTGCAAGTCCTATACTCTCATTAATTTCCATGGCACGGTTCAGGGAGGAATACTCCTCTGACAGCCTTGTGGCCAGTGTAAATTATAACAATGGATTGACAGGGGAAAATCTCTATATTTTTAAGTTGGACGATGCTTCTCTGATTGCATCGCTGATGATGGGCATGGATTTCGAAAAGGGTTCTACGGAACTGAGCGAGATTGAGATGAGCGCACTTAGTGAAGCAATGAACCTCATGATGGGTTCTGTTGCTACTGCCATTTCTAATTTTTTGAGCTCGGTTGTGGAAGTTTCTCCTCCATCGTTAACCTGCACGAACTTCCAGGGAGGAGAAATAAATCTGGATGGCATAGGTGAATCTGAACCCGTTTTAAAGTTGGATTATAGCCTCGAAGTGGGTGACTTTCCTGCGGGTAGATTCTTTCAGATACTTCCGGTTTCATTTGCAAAAAAAATCACGTCCACTCTTCTTCAGGGTTACATGGAGCCTGATGAGATCGCCGCCCTAATTGGGGAAGAAGATAAACTGGATGGATTACTGGATGAAGATAAAAAAGATGCTCTTGCGGAGGTGGGAAATATTTCCCTTGGGGCCGCAGCGACGGCTCTTTCTCAGCTTGTTAACAGAAAAGTGGAGATTACTGCCCCCAGGGTGACCCTTGTAACAATGGAAGAAGTAAGGGAATCTTATCCGTTACCCTGCCTTGTTGTCACTGTAAACTACGTTAAAGGATTGAACGGGGTTAATCTTTTTATCATCAAAGAGGAAGATGCCCTTGTTATTGTAGGATTGATGATGGGAATGGAACCCCCGCAGGTGCCTGCTGAGATGGGTGAACTGGAGATTTCAGGCATCAGTGAGGCCATGAACCAGATGATGGGTTCTTCGGCTACGGCTATGGCGGAACTTTTTCACCGTCAAATTGATATATCCACGCCTAAAATAGCTTACATGGACTTAAAAAATGAGAGTCTTAAATTGGAAGATACAGAAGACGATACGGCGATGATTCAGATAGCTTTTCGAATGGTGGTAGATGGTTCCCTGGACAGTGAACTGTTGCAGTTAATACCTGTTGATTATGGCAACGAAACAGCCTCTTTCCTTCTTGATAACCTGGCAAATTCTGCGCAGGTACTGCAGGATCCATCCGGTTCTGATATCTGGCAAGAAACACCTTTTGATCAGGCGGCCGCTGCTCTTTCAGAGGAAGTGGCCATTGCTGAAGCAGCAAAAATATATACAGAAACGCCTCTGGAGGCGGAGTTTTTTTATACAGGAGAAGGTCATAAGTTTCAAAATACTGATGAAAAGAAAGATTACGGTTTGCGGCAGGAAGAATACGAGAAGATCAATTTGATTAAGGATATTGCTGTGGAGATCAGTGTTATTCTTGGGAGAACAAGGCTTCCGTTAAAAAAAATATTTTCCCTGCATCCAGGGGATGTTTTGAGTATGGATCACTACCTGGGAGAGCCTGTTGAGCTTTTTGCCAACGAACGCCTGGTGGCCAGGGGGGAGGTGGTCCTCGTAAACGGTCAGTTTGGGGTCAAAATTATAGAGATGGTTCGGTCCTGATTATACTTTTAAAGGGGCGAAACTTAATGAACACAAAGAATGAGGCGGCTTCTGAAGTGCAGATGGTAGCTTTTAAGCTTGAAAAAGAAGAGTTTGCCATTGATATTCACCAGGTTCGGGAAGTATTAAAGATGCCCCAGGTGACCCCCCTGCCCCAGTCAGCATCTTTTATCGAGGGGATCATTAACTTGAGAGGAGAAGTAATTCCAGTGGTGGACCTGCGTAAGCGATTTGAGCTTCCTGCAGGTGAAAGAAATGGAAAAACTAGGATTATTATTGTTGAAATTCAAGATAACAACGTGGGTTTGATCGTGGACTCTGTTACGGAAGTTCTCCGCCTTGCCTCTTCAGTTATCCAGCTTCCCCCATCGAGAGTAGCTGGAACACGCACGGATCTGATTAAAGGGGTGGGTAAAATTGCCGAACGCCTGCTGATTGTGCTAAACCTGGAAAAGATTCTCACAACTGAAGAAAGAATAGTCCTTGATGAGGTCACTCTCAATGATATGGAAAGCGCAAAAGCTTAAGTTTACTGAAGACTGACGGGATGATGAGCAGATGGATGAATACAGGGATCTTTTTCTGGCGGAAGCTCATGAATATTTACAGAGTATCAGCCAGCTTCTCTTGGAAATGGAAAAGAAACCTGACAATGAACAGTTGACAGAAATGTTTCGCGCTGCGCACAGTCTGAAAGGTATGGCAGGCACTATGGGTTACGACCTTATCATGGAATTGACCCACGAGATGGAAAGCCTCCTGGACAAGCTGCGCACAGAACCGCCTCAAAAAGCAGGTTAACAAAGCCTGTCCCAACAGCAGCTTCACGAAGCGCACCACGAAGGAAGCCATGTAGTTGTAAGCGTGGAGGATGACGGCAGAGGAATCGATGCAGAAGTAATTAAAGCCAGGGCATTGGAGAAAAAGCTGATCACAAAGGAAGAAAAAGAAAAAATGGGGACTGAGGAGGCTATCCGTCTTATTTTCCACAGCGGTTTCAGTACGTCCAAAGAGGTTACCGATATCTCCGGGCGCGGCGTGGGAATGGATGTAGTCAAGACTTCCATAGAAGCCCTTAACGGCACTGTGGAGGTTAAGAGTGAACCCGGTAAGGGTTCCAGTTTGTTCTGAGGCTTCCCCTGACCTTGGCTATTATTAGAGCCCTTATGGTTGAATCGGCAAAAGAAACCTATGCTATACCCATTGAAGCTATCCGGGAAAATCTTTTCGTGGAACCGGAGGATATAAAGACGATTCAGCAGGGAAAGGTTATTACCCTCAGGGACGAGGTTTTACCTCTTTATTGTTTAAAAGAAAGCCTGGGCATGGGTGAATTCGAGGAGCAGGAAGTCTATCCGGTGGTCATCGTAGAGGCCGGTGATAAGAAAGCCGGTCTAATTGTTGATGAACTCCTGGGCCAGCAGGAAATCGTGATAAAATCTCTTAGCAGATTTATTAACGATATTAAAGGAATTGCCGGTGCTACGGTCCTGGAAGACGGAAGGGTTACTCTCATCCTGGATGTTGCCAGTTTGCTTGAAGATGGGAGGGTTTAGTTTGGGACTAAAAGTATTAATTGCTGATGATACCGCATTTATGCGCATGACTCTGCGCAATGTATTAGAAAAAAACGGTTTTGAGGTTATTGCGGAGGCGGAAGATGGACTGCAGGCTGTGGAGATGTATTCAAATGTAAAGCCGGATCTGGTTACCATGGGTATTACAATGCCGAATATGGATGGGATCGAGGCCATAAAAAGAATTATGAAGAATGACCCTGAGGCAAAAATCGTCGTGGTCAGCGCTATGGGTCAGAAAACGCTTGTTATTGATGCATTAAATTCAGGTGCAAAAGATTTTATTGTAAAACCTTTTCAACCCGACCGTATTGTAGAAGCTTTACAAAAAGTAGGGAGCAGCTAGCAACTAAGAGTTGTGACGGGAGAGCAGATCTATTGGAGGTGAAGCTTTGGGGGAAGAAAGGCTCAATGAGAATAAACTTGACGTGCTTAGGGAATTAGCGAATATCGGTGTGGGCAATGCAGTCACTTCGCTCTCACAAATGCTTAATGAAGAAAAAATAGGAATGGATGTCCCAGTTGTGGACCTTGTGCTTCTTCAAGACCTTCCAGATTTGTTAGGAGGAGCAGAGCTGCCTGTAGCCGGTGTCTATATTGAATCTCACGGAGATTTAAGCTTAACGATCTTATTTGTATTACCTATGGAAAGCGCATCCAGGCTGATTTCTACGCTTGTTCCCGGTTCAATGGGAGATTTCGATGAGATGGGATTATCTGCATTAATTGAGGTAGGAAATATTTTGACGGGATCGTATTTAAATGCCCTTTCCTTTATTACCGATCTGCAGTTAATGCCTTCTCCGCCTGAAATAGCTGTTGATATGTCCGGGGCTATCATTTCAACAGTTATGGCTGAAGCCAACATTATCGATGATAAGGTAGTTTTCTTGAAGACTTCGTGAGCGCCCCCCACATCTTCCCCTCTGAGTGGAATTCCCAGCTGAGTCAGGACCTTCCTTACCGCTTCCACATTTTTTTCCCCTACACTAATCCCGGCCTTTTTGAAAGTAAAAAGACGTCCGCCTCCGGCAATTTTGGCCTTAAAGCGGGGCCTTGCACCGCCAATCCTTGACATTTCCTTTATTAAAAAGGGTACTGCCGTATCGGCAAACTTAGCCGGGTTAAAGGAGTTTAAAGTGATGATGAACTTACACTTATCGCTACTGCACGCGACGGTGAAGACGCATTAGAAAAGATCAAAAAATACAAGCCCGACGTGCTTACTCTGGACGTGGATATGCCAAAGCTTAACGGCATCGATACATTGAAGAAGATTATGACGGAAAACCCCATGCCTGTAATTATGGTCAGCAGTCACACCAGCAGAGGAAACAAGATTACGGTGGAAGCCTTGTCTTTGGGAGCGGTGGACTTTATATCTCATATTCCGCATAATACCCCGAAGTATTGCAATAGTAAATATATACCAACCAAAACAGGCTAGCCGTCTCCACTCCACGCAAAGAAACTCTCAGCTAATCCCAGAAAATTAATTATTTTTCTGCAGCTATCGT
>JAUSPO010000189.1 GCA_030656575.1 Bacillota bacterium | reverse complement strand
AGGAATCTTAAAGTCCCGGAAAGGCTGTTCCACCTGGCTGGCATTGAGCCGGAAGTGTACCTGCAAGTTCGAGAGAATCCCTGATATTTACCAGAAATTAACTGTTGAGTTTAACTAGCCCAGGGGTGTTGAATGTAAGCTCTAACACCTCATTCAAAGGCACACCGGGATCGGCAAAGCTATATTGCTAAAGCGTCATAAACTCTACGAAGCTGCAAAAACAACAAACCCTGAGAGGTGGTCAAAAGGAACTCGCAACTGGAGCATAGCCGATGAAGTATGGCTAAATCCAGAGCAGACAAAAGCAATCACTAAGCAGCAATCGGTGAGCCTAAGCGAGGTCGTTAAGGTGGCTGCCCTGGCGGACGAAACGATTTGCCAGAGGCTCCATGTCAAGGCTGGCCGCTAGGCCACCCCGAAGGGGGAAGCCTTTATATGGAGAAGGGCAAAGTGTTACCCTATTTGGGGCGCAGCCACACTAGACCGAGCGGGGTCCCCTATCTCGACATTCTTTAACCCATTTAGATTTGGAGTCTATGCGACAACTCTCTTGACAAACAACGCCAAACTTTACCCACCGGCCCGTTCCTGCAGGGAAAAGATTGAACCTGATCTTGAGTACATATACCAAGAGCTCAAAAAACCGGACATGACCCTTATGTTACTCTGGGAAGAGTACAAACGGCAGCATTCCGACGGACTGATGTACACCCAGTATTGCCAACGCTACCGGGACTTCAAGAAAGCCAACCAAATCACCATGCACAAGGAACACAAGGCAGGTGAAGAGATGGAAATCGATTGGGCTGGCAGGAATTTGACCTACCAGGATCCCATAACTAAAACAGCTAAAAAAGCATATATCTTCGTCTCCGTCCTGCCGGCAAGCTCCTATCCCTTCGTCCGAGCTTACGACAATATGCAGCTAAAAAGTTGGATCGATGCCCACATCCGGGCCTTCGAATTTTACGGTGGAACGCCAAAGATCCTCGTACCCGACAACACCAAGACAGCAGTTTTGAAGGCTGACCGTCATGAACCAGAGCTTAACCGGACCTACAAAGAAATGGCCATGCATTACAATATGGCTATCGTGCCTGCCCGGGCTGGAAAACCTAGAGACAAGGGAGCTGATGAGGGCATGGTGAAAATCGTCTCACAACGCATCTTGGCCGCCGTGAGAAACCGGCAGTTCTTTAGCCTCGCTGAGATAAACGCCGTACTGTCAGAGGAACTTGAGAAGCTCATCCAGCGCCCATTCCAAAAGATCCCGGGAAACCGCCAGGATGCTTTCCTGGCGGTGGACAAGCCGGCCTTGGCACAGCTTCCCTCAACCAGGTACGAATATGCTAAATGGCTAGATGCACGTGTGGGCTCCGATTATCACGTGGGCTTAGATGGCCATTTTTACAGCGTTTTACATGTTTACAGCAATGAGCTGGTCTCTCTTAGGGCAACCAGTACTACCCTTGAAATCTTGAGTGGCCGGGAGCGCATCGGAATCCATACCATCAAAGAATATAATCCCCATGACAGGTACACTACTCTACCCGAGCACATGCCGGAAGAGCACCGGGCCGTGATGAACCACCCTACAGAGTACTATCTTGCATGGGCACAGAGTATCGGGCCAAACGCTAAGCGCTACATCGAGGAAGTCCTCACACAGAAGGGCTTTCCCCCAAGAGGCCCACAAAGCCTGTAAGGGCATCTTAAGGACCTGCGAAGGGTATCCGGACATAAGAGCCGAAGCACTCTTTGCAGAGGCTTACGACAGAAGTATTTTTAAGTACAAATACTTCAAGATGCTAAGCCACCAGTACCTTGAGCCAAAGATAGAGACAACTGGCGACGCAAGGGTCATCAAGCACGCCAACATCCGTGGCACTAAGGCCTACGCAGGAGGTGGCTACGATGCTTAACCAGCCTACTATCCAGAAACTAAAAGAGATGCGCCTGCCTGTCATGGCCAGAATGTTAGCTGATACCACGGAAACAGAAAAAGATATGAGCTTCGACGACCGGCTGACCCTCATGGTGGAAAACGAGTGGTTGGCTCGCAAAAATAACTGTATCAATCGTCTTCTAAAAAAAGCCTCTTTTCCAGTGGATGCAAGCATTGAGAACATCGACTACGAACACCAAAAGGGGCTCGAAAAAAAGCCTATTCAGAACCTGTCGGGCTGCGGCTACATCGAACAGCACCTCAATCTGCTCATCACCGGGATGACCGGCTGCGGCAAGACCTATGTTGCCGTAGCCTTCGGTAACGCAGCCTGCAGGAAGAACTATACAGTTAAGTATCTGAGGGTGCCAGAGCTTCTACTTGAACTACAAGCTGCCAAGTACGAGAACCGATTTATCAAGTACATCAAACAAATCCAGAAGGTGAACCTGCTCATCTTAGACGATATAGGACTCAAGACCTATACCCTTGAAGAAAGCCGGGATCTCCTTGAGATCATCGAGGCCAGGTACAAAAAAGCTTCGCTTATTATGATTGGTCAGATCCCCCACCTCAAGTGGTACGAGCTTTTTCCCGATCCGACGATTGCTGATGCTATCATGGACCGGATTATCCATAACTCCTATATTTTCAACATAGAGGCGGAACACTCTATGAGGGAGGTGACAGCTAAAGAACTAATGGTGGCTGAATAAAGAAAACTGCTTATCTTGTTATTTTCCGCCATATCGCTTAAACTGAGTTTAACAAACTAGGTGCCCGGAGCCGCTGACGCTGTCCTAATCTTTCCGAAACCAGTGTCCTTATACTTCCGGAACAGTGTCCACATACTTCCGGAACGGGTGTCCACATCAGCCGGAATAAGCACTTATTTTAATCAATAATGAATTTACTTTTGACATAATCAAGGAGAGTTAATTGAATTTTATTTAAGGATTTATTAGCATTATATACTAAAGAGAATTTACCGATTAAAGCACTATGATTAATTGCTATTTGTTTAAGCGTTCTTGTAACCAGCTCATTTTTTACAGAATTCTTAAAAAATAGAGAGAGGCCAAATCCTGCTTCAACAGCTCGTTTCATTGCATTAATATCATTAATTTGTCCAGCACATTTATATGATTCTAGTCCAATCTCTTTTAATTTGCAATCCATAAGTTTACTGTATGGAGAACCTTGAATAGCACAAACAAAAGGGTAATTATATAGGGTGCTTACATCCATTTTTCCTTCATTAAATACAGAATATTCTGGAGATGCGACTAATATCATTTCTTCTTCCCATGCTTCTAAAGTGACAATATCTTTGGATAATTTTTCACTAAATAAAGTAATTCCTATATCCACTTCATTTCTTAATATTAGATCATAAATTTGTGATGTTGAGGTCACAATTAAAATAATATTGACCAATGGATGCATTTCTCTAAATTTATAAAAAGTATTTAATAGATTATGAAATGATACAGACATTGCTACTGCTATATTTATTGTTATATCATTTCCGAAACTTATATCTTTAAGAGTTTGACTTACTTCACTATAAGATATTAATGTTTTGTGAGCAAAATAATAAAATTCATTTCCTGCTTTTGTAAGCAATAAAGCTCCATTTTTTCTTTCAAATAGTTTAAGACCAGATATTTCTTCTAAATCTTTAATGTGCTTGCTTACTGCTGGCTGACTAATGAAAATTTCATTGGCAGCTAATGTCATACTTTTTTTTTCAGCAACCTTACAAAATATTTTAAGTTTGTAAAAGCTAATATTTCCTAAATCCAAATAATCTTTTTTTTTACCATTTTGTTCACTCACTTTTTTTCTCTATTGCTAAGCTAAACTGATTCAGCTCTTTGATAATCAACTGGGAGATTTTTCTTCCAGTTGCCAGGTTATCAAGAATAAGTTATGATGCTATGATTTCCCATCTCCCAGCTGACCCACCGGATTTACTTGGTAATAAGTTAAAGATTGCCTTAAGTCATTATTTTTCCCGAAGTATTATCATCTGGAAGAGCTATTAGCAGAACTCTTTTGTGCTGAACACTTTCTCATCATGCCCTGGAAGTATTTTTGCATCAAGGTTTGCTATTTTTTTAAATGATGCATAATATTCTTCAAGATTTACATAAATACTGCCAATTAAACATTCATCCCAACTTTCATAAAGTCCAATGCAATCTCCACTAATCAGATAATTAGCATTATCACATTTCACCAAAACTCCCTGATGGCCAGGTGTATGTCCAGGTAGTTGTATCACTTGAACACCGGGTATAATTTCTTCATCACCATCTACTAAATTAAATCGATTAATTACTGAAAGAAAATTGTCTTTTGGTTCATAGGCACTTTGATGTGACATAAATGGTGCAATAGCATACTGCAGTTCTTTTCGCTGAGTTATAAATTCAGCATTTTTAAACAACTTATTTGAGGAACAATGATCCCAATGTAAATGAGTATTAATGACAATCTTTACTTCAGAAATGCACACACCTACTGAAGCAAGCACCTTTTCTATTTCGTGATCTGGGGTTTTCTCAACACTACTTAAATGGGAACTTTGTCCTAATGGAACACTTGGACCTGTATCAACTATTATATTTTCTTTAGTTCCTTTTAAGTACCACATAATACTGGGAACATCTATTGAAGAATTTAAACCTTTAGCTCCAACTAGAATTGACTTAGGTAAATTTCTAAGGATACCAACACATAAAGGAATTATTGATATTGTCATATTAACCTCCATTTCGCCGCTACCGCTGGCGACACAAATAGTAATGAAAATAATCGTGCGGTAGTCGACACTTCGTTGTTATAATTACTTTAGGGAGAAGGTAAACTACAAAGCACGGTGAGGTGAGTCGTAGATTACTCTTCCCAGTTCAAAACAGTATATTAACCAGTGTAAGAATCATCTTTCAAGCACAAATAAGTGGATCTTTAAGACCGCACGCTAATCATTGTTTTAGCATTTTGTTAAATGTGTGATGATTCAGTCAATGTCTTCTCCCTTATTACGAAAGGAGGCTGTTGCCATGAAAGTTGTTTACCCTATCTGTTGTGGTGTCGATGTACACAAGTCTTTTCTCGTTGCCACACTCATCACTTCACAGGGGATTACCCCACACTATTCAAAAAAGAGATTCTCAACTTTTAACAATTCCATCCTACAGTTCAAACAGTGGTTGCTTGATAACAACTGTTTTGATGTTTGTATGGAATCAACCGGGAAATACTGGATTCCGATTTTTAATCTTTTGGAGGATTCAATCCGGATTACCATCGCCAATCCCAAATGGGTTAAGGCTGTCAAAGGAAATAAGGATGATACCAAAGATTCCAAATGGATTGGCGACCTTTTTCGTTTAGGTCTGGTTCCCGGAAGCTATATTCCGGAAAAACCAATCCGTATCCTGCGTGAATACACACGCTACCGTTCCAAACTTATTTCTTGCAAAAGCAGTGAAAAGAACCGTTTCCAAAATGCTTTTACTGTTTGTAATGTAGCCCTTGATGCCGTCGTTTCCGACATGTTTGGCAAATCTGCCACTTCCATCACGGACTACTTGATTTCATCTGACTCTTTTGACCCGGAATACTGTTCATCACTTCTTCAAAGGTCATTGAAGAAGAAAGCAGATACTGTGGTTGAATCCATCCAAGGATATCAGATGACCAAGGAACAAAAGGAACGAATTCAACTGGTTCGCTCTCATCTCAACTTTATTCAACAGTCCATTGCAGAGCTGGATGTAAAACTTGACAAGATGGTTGAACCTTATGAAAGTGCCATTAAATTTCTTTGTACCATTCCCGGAGTTGGCAGAGCTTCTGCTATCACCATCATCTCCGAGATTGGTACCGACATGTCTCAGTTTGCCAACTCAAAGCGTCTGTGCTGCTGGGCCGGTCTGACACCAAGTAACAATGAATCTGCTGGTAAGAAGAAATCTGTTCGCATTACACGTGCCGGAGTTTACCTCAAACCTGCATTGGTGCAAGTTGCCCATGCAGCCGTTAAATCAACAGAATCTCCTTACTACAAAATCAAATACGAACGCATCTGCAAAAGAAGAGGCAAAAAGCGAGCCATAATCGCTATCGCAAGGATGATACTCACCGCCATCTATTACATGTTTACAACCGGTGAAGTTTTCAATCCAAGTGATCTGTATAAAATCGATATGCCTCAGAGAATGCAGGAAAACCAACAAGAAAAGGCGGTGAAACAAGCAATAAAACTTCTTACTTCTTTAGGCATAATGCAAGCTCCTGCCATCCCCGTAGCTTAAGTCGATTTTTCTCGTATCTATGGAGACCTTAGTTCCGTGTGCCCTTTTTTACTTCATCCCGAGTTATTTTTCACGCTATCACTTTCCCTTCAATTGATAGCTATTACAACAAAAATTAATTACCAGTTTAATTTCTTTCCAGTAAAATATTTAATTGCATTCCATTCTCAAATGTAAATCATAAAAACAGCTGTGTTGGCCCTAAGCGGGGCCTACGATGACCATATATGCTACACTGTCCGCTAAGCTACTTTTGCAGATGACTGCTATGATGCTTTGCTGGAGGCGAAACCAAGACCTCCAGCAAAGCTGCGAATGGCTCTCGAAGCAAAAAAAGGATTTAGGGTTAATTTACTTCACAAGCTTCCTTGATTTTTGCAATTACATCTGGAGAAGTATTAACAAATTGCTTAAATAAGAATTCTGCTGCTTCAGCATCATGATATGCCTGTTCAGAACCTAAAACCCTGACTGACTCTTTCTTAAATTCTTCTGATTCGTTCATCCTCTTGTAAGCTTCATTAATTTCGTTTACAATTTCGTCTGGAGTCCCAGGAGGTGAAAAAAGAGAATTTGCTAAAGTGTATACTGCAACTGAACTATTAATTGCTTCCCAATTAACTCCTTGCTTGTGGTATCCAAGTGTAGTATATACTTCTTCCACCGTTGGTACATCTGCCAACATTGGATCTCTAATTATCTTTCCATCTTTATCATGTAATCCTGATTGAAATAACGGGATGAGCTCTCCTTCTTTCACATGAGGCATTGCTGTAGCAAGATAACCTGGGGCTCCAAACTGAGTGCCAGCTACCTCACCACTAAGAACTGCAAGAAAAGCTTCGCTTGTACTTCCAAAACCTGGTATACGCTTGAACGGGATCCCTGTATCTTCGGCTAGTAACATAATTATTGCTTCTACTCCACCTGAAAGTCCCACCAAACCAATTAAAATTGGTTCTTCTATATTTGCCAGATCCTCAATTGTTTGTATACCTAATTTTGCAGCTGAATTAGAATTTAAAAATACAATTGGTGCTGACGATACTGTACCGTGAATTATCAATTCTTCGAATGGATAATTATGACCCTCATCTCCAACTAACCATCTTATTTTAACACCACCTGAGCTTACTAAAAGTGTAAGTCCATCAGGCTTTTGCTCCGCTAAATAATGAAAACCAATAGCCCCTCCCCCACCGGCTTTATTTTCTACGATAACGTTAGGATTGCCAGGCAAATATTTTCCTAAGTGACTTGCTATAAACCTTGCATATATATCTACTCCACCACCTGCTGCAAAAGGAACAATAATTCTAACTGTTTTTCCTTGATAATATGGAGGTTTTTCTATTTCTTTTGTTTGTTCTTCCTTTTTTTCAGGATCAACATCCATTGGTGATGCTGCAGGAGTACAACTTGAAAGCAACATAAGCCCACATAGCAATAATATCAGCACACAAAAAGTAAACAAATTTTTACCTCGACTCATTTTATCCCCTCCATTTTACTTTTTAACTAAAATTCATCTCTATCCAACCTTAAACAAAACTTGAACAATATTTTTTTCGATTACCACCACCTTAGTTACTTGAGAAAAGATCTCATAAGTAAGAATCGTTATATAACATTGTTTAAATACTGTAGTTTTATTATTAAGTATTCATTTTGAATCTTTACTACTACGAGCCGCATAATAAATACCTACTGCAATTAATAGGCCTATTATTAAAACCCCTGGTCGGGTTAACCAAGATAAACCATATATCATTGTGGAAATATGGAACCGTTGTCTAAGTATTGGTCCAAGTATTATGCCCAACATTAGCGCTGGCCTAGCCCAGCCAGCTTTTTTTAAAAACCACCCTATTACACCAAATATCATGAGAACATAAAGGTCACCCATGTGCGAAGAAGCCTGAAGAGAAGCAAATATAATTGCACTACTAATAATTGGCACAAGAAAGTGAGCTGGTACTAGACATACTTTTACAGCTTGATTTAAAAAGACTATACCTACAAGACAAGCAAATATATTACTGAGTGCCAATGAAAAGATAACAATATAAAAAATATTGGGCATTTCAATAATTAAATTTGGCCCAGGAATAATTCCATGAATGGTAAATGCAGCCAGAATAAATACCATAGTAAGAGAGCCAGGCACCCCAAACAATATTGTTGGTATTAAAGCCCCTCCTACCACTGCGTTATTGGCACTCTCAACACCTATAACGCCGCGTATGTCACCTTTTCCAAAATTCTCCTTATTCTTACTAACTTGAACTGTATGTCCATATGCGACCCAATTAGCAACGGCCCCACCCATTGCAGGAATTAATCCAATAAAAGTTCCTAACAAACTACAGCGTAAAATTAGAAACCAATTATCTAACAGATCTTTAACACTCTCTTTTAGAACAGCTATTCCTCTTTTAAGCTTCGTATCGCCATGTAGATAAACTCCTTTACTAAATAAATCAGCCATTTCTGGAATTGCAAACAAGCCTAATGCCACGGGTACAATATTTACTCCTTCTAGTAGGTAAGATTGCCCATAAATCCATCGACTCACACCAGTTTGAGGATCTAAACCAATCATACTAATTGCTACTCCAAGGAATCCTAATGCAATCCCTGCTAATAAAGATTTTCCTCCTAAGGCGCTGATCATGCTTAGACCCAACAAAGAGAGCATTAATAATTCTGGAGAACCAATCCATAACATCAAAATTTTAGCAATAGGCAAAACAGATAAAAGACATATTGCACCAATTATTCCTCCAATCATTGAGCATAAGTACGCAGTATTAAGAGCTCGAGCAGCTTCTCCTTTTTTAGCTAAGGGGTAACCATCAAGTACTGTAGCTTGAGAACCAGCAGAACCGGGAACCCCCCACAACACACAGGTAATTGTATCTCCTGTAGTTACAGACGCTATCATACCAATAATAAGTATCAGTGAAATTTTTACGTCCAGATGATAAAGAAAAGGAAGAATAATTGTCAGCCCAACTACACCGCCAAGCCCAGGAATCGCCCCAAGAATCATACCTAATAATGACGCACCCATTAATACTCCTAAATAAGTTGGCGTAGAAATTAATTCCCAAAATACTTCAATCAATTTAATCATCCTCTATAAAATAGTCATTAAGGGATCAGGCCATGATAAATTAAAAAAGGTTTTTAAAGAAATCATTACTAATACCATAAAAACTAAAAAAATTAACGATGTGGTCCATTTTTGTTTAGTAAGAATTTTTAAATAAATGAAAACAAATAATGGCAATATTAAACCAACACCCAAGAGCCAGATGAAAACAACAACACATGTCAAATAAGCAATATACTTTAACTCTTCAAAGTTTACCTTTTTAGCTTCCTTATTTATTTTAATATAACGAAATTCTTTAATAAATAATGCTATACTTAGAAATAAACCAATGGCACCAATTACCCAAGCATAAATTCTAGCTTGCCAAAACCAATTTATACTACTAAGTAATATAAAAGCAAAAATCATTACTAAGAATGCAGAAAGAACAATTATAACTTTTTCTTTATCATTTATTTTTGTCACTGACTCACATTTCCTTCCTTTTTCTTGTGAGATACAATCATTAAGTTTATTAATATTATAAAATAAAAGTTATATCTCATATTCCGCATAATACCCCGAAGTATTGCAATAGTAAATATATACCAACCAAAACAGGCTAGCCGTCTCCACTCCACGCAAAGAAACTCTCAGCTAATCCCAGAAAATTAATTATTTTTCTGCAGCTATCGT
>JAUSPO010000188.1 GCA_030656575.1 Bacillota bacterium | reverse complement strand
ATTGCCAACCAAGCCACGTTCCCGCAACTCAATCGTCAATAGGACCAAAATTCTCTCATTTTTATATCCATTCCTTTCGCTTCGCTCAAGGCACAAAACGTAATGAAATATATTGCCTTCGAGCTACTCTTTCTATTATTCTATAGCCATAGGGATAACAGTTAACTACAAATCACGGGGAGGTGAGTGGGCTGCTCCATTTTGGAGTGACCGCATTTTTATATGTGTAGATTGCCTTTCCAAGCACAAATAAGTGTGACGTAAGAGCACGCAGACTTATCTTTGTATAAACATTACTCGTTTATTGCTGGGCAATCAGTCAATGCTGTCTATCCCTTTAATTCTTTGAAAGGAGTTTTCCCTATGGCTTTAAAAATTGTTTACCAAATCTGTTGTGGCATTGATGTCCACAAAACCTTTGTTGTTGCTTGTGTTGCTTCTACAAACCAAGGGGTTACCACTTACAAACGCCATCGCTTTTCTACCTATACCAAAGGGCTGAAAGAGCTGTCACAGTGGCTTTGTGAGAACAACTGCAAGGATGTTTGTATGGAATCTACCGGGAAGTACTGGATTCCCGTGTTTAATGTACTTGAGGATTCCTGCAATATCACTCTTGCACATCCCAAATATGTCAAAGCAATCCGTGGCAAGAAAACTGACAAAAAAGATGCTAAATGGATTGCTGATCTGTTTAAGCATGACCTTATAGCTGGAAGCTTTATGCCTCCTCTGGCTATCAGGCAGCTTCGTGACCTTATGCGTTATCGCTTTAAACTGACTAACTTTATGTCAAGCGAGAAAAACCGTCTTCAAAACTCTTTAACCGTTTCCAATATTCAGCTTGCTAGTGTTGTTTCGGATACTTTTGGCAAAAGTTCCATGAACATCATTAACAGGCTTTTGGAAAATCCTTTGGATACCAGTTTTGACATAGAACCGCTCATTCACGGTTCTATGAAAGACAAACTCCCCGAACTGGAGCTTGCTATCGACGGTTTTATCACGCCTGAACAAGCTGACAAACTTAAAGTAATCAAGCAGCACTACGAAGATCTTAAATCACGTAAGGCTGATCTTGAAAAAATTATCCTTTTGCTTTCCGTGTCCTACGCTGAAGAAATTAATCTGATCTTAACTGTTCCGTCCTTTAAGAACATCTTTTCTGCCATTACGGTGGTCTCAGAAATAGGTGCCAATATGGACGTGTTCCCGACAGCTAAGCATCTATGCTCCTGGGCAGGCCTTACACCTACGAATAATGAAAGTGCCGGAAAGAAAAAGTCAGTAAGGATTTCAAGAGCTGGCTGTTATATAAAGCCACTTCTGGTACAGTGTGCTACCGCTGTAGTTAAAAGCGAAAAGCATCCTGAAATCCGTAACCGCTACTTAAGAATTAAAAAGCGTCGTGGTCATAAACGGGCAATCATTGCTATTGCAAGAATGCTCCTTACAGCTATTTACAGTATCCTCAAAAAGAAAGAACCGTATCATGCTGAATTGTATAGAAAATCAGATGTTCTTCTAAGTAACCCGTGAAATCACGGTAGAGCAAGCGATTCTATTGGCTAAAAACCAAGGTTACCGTATTATGGCCGCAAGTTAATTTCTTGGCGATCCATATCTTTTTTAAGTCATCAACGATGGCTTATTTGTTATGCCCTTTTACTTCACAGATAAATTTTACACGCTATTTCAGACTTTCACCTCTTGTACAGGAAAAAGATTATGTAAGCATCGATCCGCTGTTATGTAATGGCTGTGGACTTTGTGTTCAGGTTTGTCCCGTAGAAGCAATTATTCAGGGTTAACTTTGTTCTTAAGTTTTGGAGAGGAGATGCTCAGTTGAAAAAAATTGACTTTTTAATGGCTGGAGTTGGCGGACAAGGTACAATCCTGGCCAGCAATATTTTGGCGGAAGCAGGCGTTGAATTAGGGTATGACGTTAAAACGGCTGAAGTGCACGGCGTGGCTCAACGCGGAGGTTCGGTGGAGAGCCATGTGCGTTGGGAGGGCGAGAGGGTTTACTCTCCCCTGGTGGAACAGGGTAAAGCAGATTACGTAATTGGATTTGAAATGCTTGAAGCGGGAAGGTGGCCCATGTACCTCCATAAAGATTCGGTAGTCCTGATTAATCGCTACCGCATCCCCCCTCCGGCAGTAAACCTTGGTAAAGCGACCTACCCTCCGGATCAGGAAATCGAAGCAATATTGTCATGTAAAGGCAGTGAGATATTATGGATTGATGCCACTGAAATAGCCAGGGGACTGGGTAACCCTGCCATGGTCGGTGTGGTGTTGCTCGGTGCCCTTTCCGGACTGGTTGGCGGAGCGGAAGATCTGTGGCTAAGCGTAATTGAGCGTCTGGTTCCTGATAAGTTTGTGGAAATGAACAAAAAAGCATTTTTGGCGGGCAGAAGCGTTCAGTTAAATTAGCTTTATATGTATGGGAGTATGGGAGAGAGATGGCCATCTTAAAGATGGCCATTTTTTTTAGAAAATCACGTTTAACGCTACTGATCTCCATCAATGAATCCTCCAGTTTATTTGATTTATAATCGGTAATTACTTATTTCTATTCCCATTTTACCAGGGACAAAACTGCATCTTTCAGAGAAGAAAGGACTTTTTCCGCCTGCGGGCGGCTCTTCCCCTTCGCTCCCAGGTAAATCTTGATTTTTGGCTCTGTACCTGAAGGGCGTACACAAAACCAGGCCTTTTCAGCCAGGTAAAATTTCAGGGAATTGCTGGATGGCAAGCCCGTGGGTTGCCATCCAGCAGCCATATCCCGGGACTTTTGGTGCAGGTAATCGTCTACCCTTGTCAGAGGGGTTCCTCCTATCTCCTGCAAGGTCAGGCTGCGCAGGTTTTCCATGGTCTTTCCTACCTGATCCAGTTGCCCTTCTTTCAGTTCCAGGTTGATTAACTCCTCCAGGTAATAACCATGCTTCCGGTAAAGCTGCTCCAGAGCATCCAGGAGAGTCATACACTGTTCCTTGTAAAAAGCCGTCATCTCTGACAGCAGTTGAGCGGCCTGAAGGCCATCCTTATCGCGCACAAAATCTCCCATCAGGAAGCCGTAACTTTCTTCGTAACCGAACAGGAACACTTTCTGGCCTGTATCGGACAATTCCATAATCTTTTCTCCAATATATTTAAAGCCAGTCAGGGTTTCTATGGTTTCAACTCCATAAGAGTCAGCAATAGCTCGCCCCATTTCTGAGGTTACCACCGTCTTGACGATCATACCCCGGGAGGGCAGGCGGCTCTGGGCTTTTCTGCGTGATAAGATATAATCCAGCATCAGGCAGCCCATCTGGTTCCCCGTCAGGGGAGTGAAATTGCCTTTTGCGTCCCGAACAGCAGCTCCCAGGCGATCGCCATCCAGATCGGTGGCTAAAAGCAGGTCAGCCTGCTTTTCCTGGCCCAAGCGGATGGCCATCTGGAACACATCCCAGTCCTCGGGATTGGGAGAGCGAACAGTAGAGCAGCAGGGATCCTGGCTGGTCTGTTCCGGGACCAGAAACAGATCTTCTACACCGGCAGCCTGCAAAACCCGCGGCATAATCTCGCTCCCCGTGCCGTGCAAAGGTGTGTAGACTACCCGGACGGGCAGGGGCCCCTTTGGGCGCCAGTCGGAACTCAGGATAAGGCTGCTTAAAAGCTCCAGGTAGCGGTGCGTTACCGCTTCGGGTACCTCCTGCAGCAGCCCTTCTCGGGCTGCTGTCTCCAGGTCAGACCCTTCAACTGCCAGACTGTTTCCAACCTGTTCGATCTCCCGGGTAATAGCCTGAGCCAGAGTATCGGTGATCTGGCCTCCGTCGGGGCCGTAGACTTTATATCCGTTATCAGCGGGCGGGTTGTGACTGGCAGTGACAACCACTCCTGCTGAAGCCTGCAGCTCTCTTACCGCAAAAGACAGCAGGGGAGTGGGCTCCGGTTTTTGGAACAGGTAGGCCTTGATGCCGTGTCGAGTCAGGACTGAAGCGGTCTCCCGGGCAAAATTCAGAGAGTTGTGCCGGGTGTCGTAGGCAATAACTACCGACCGGGGGCCCTCCTGGGGCAGCGATTGCAGGTAACGAGACATTCCTTCTGTCGCCCGGCGTACCATATATATGTTCATGCGGGCTGTCCCGGCTCCCATTTTTCCCCTGATACCTCCGGTGCCGAAGAGCAATTCCCGGGAAAAACGGGACGAAATCTCCTCATCGCGACCGGCTATCTGCTGCAGCTCTTCCAGCAGCTCAGTGTCCAGGGAGGGGTATTCCAACCACATCCGGTATTTTGTTAGATTATCCACTATTAAACCTCCTAGAGGTGTTCATCCAGTCCCTTTTCATTCAATTTTTGTACCAGGGCTTTTACTTCCTGAGCCCTGTCTTTGGGGCAGACTATAACGACCCCGTCTGACTCCACAATAATTAATCCCTCTACCCCCAGGGTGGCGATTAAATTATCCTGGCCATAGACAAGGCAGTTTTTGGTGTCTATGCACACGTGGCGGCCCCGGACCGTATTGCCATCCTTGTCCTGGAAGGCATGTTCCGCCAGGGCGGCCCAGCTTCCCAGGTCATCCCATTGAAAACTGCCTTCTACCACCAGGATATTCTGCTCCTTTTCCATGACGCCATAGTCAATGGAGATGCTGGGCAGGCTCGGAAATACTTCCCGCAGGGCCTGCTCTTCCCCGGTTCCTCCCAGGGAAGGTTCCAGGTACTTCAATCCCCGGTATAGTTCCGGCAGATATTTTTGAATCTTCTCCAGGATGAGGCCCGCTTTCCAGGCAAAAATACCGCTGTTCCAGTAATACCTGCCTGAATTCAAGAACTGCAGGGCTTTTTCCAGGTTGGGTTTTTCCACAAACCTCTTTACCGGGTAAGTGGGAGGTTCTCCCGGTAAAGGGTTTTCTTCTCTTTCTATGTAGCCATAACCCGTTTCGGGACGGGTTGGGATGATGCCGATAGTTACCAGCTGTTTGCCCCCTGCTGCCAGATCCAGGCAGCGCTCCAGGCAGGCCTGGAATACTTCCTCTTTTTTCACCAGGTGATCGGCGGGGAAAACCATCATGGAGGCCTCGGGGTCCTTTTTTGCCAGAACCAGGGCTGCCAGCCCGATACAGGGGGCCGTGTTGCGGCCTACCGGTTCCACCAGGAAGTTATTCCGGGGGAGCTGAGGCAGCTGTTCCCGGGCCATCTGCAAAAAATCTTCCCCTGTTACCACCAGAATATGCTGAGGAGAAAAGCTTTTGGAGAGGCGGTCAAAGGCTTGCTGGATCAGGGTGCGCTCCCCTGTAAGGGCCAGAAACTGCTTGGGCAGGCTGCTCCGGCTCCAGGGCCAGAAGCGCTCACCTTTTCCCCCGGCCATGATCACGGCATAACTGGTCATTGGGTAACGCCCCCTCCAGAGCGCCCGTAGTTGTCTTCTAAGCGTACTATATCATCTTCTCCCAGGTAACTGCCTCTCTGGACTTCTATAAAAATAAAAGGTTCATCTCCCCGGTTGGCCGCCCGATGAGCAGATTCAGTGGGAATATCCACAGCTTCACCGGGGTTTAAGATAATTTCCTGGCCATCTATTGTAATCATTCCCTGACCCTGCACAGCCACCCAGTGTTCAGAGCGATGAAAGTGTTTCTGGTAGCTGAGTCGGTGTCCCGGCAGCACGATGATCCTTTTCACCTTGTAACTTTCTTCTGAAAGTAATACTTCCCACTGTCCCCAGGGAGGGCTGGCTTTTAAAGATTTCTCAGTATCACTCAAAATATGCACCCCCAGTGTTTTTTATTAAATTATGCTTTTCCAAAGTAAATAAAGCGTTCTCTTAACTCCCAGCGATACAGGTACAGCAGGGAAAGTAAAAAGGAGATGATGGACTCGGCACCCTTGTTTTTGCTGACCCCGCCAGGCTCCAGGCCATCGGAGCAGGAACCGGTATTGGGATAGTAGAGGGATTTTCCCAAACGGTTTCTACCCAGGAACCACTGGAAGGAAGCGTAACCCATCTCCAGGTACCTTTGTTGATCATTGAAATTAGCGGCCAGCAGGCAGGCGTCCGTAAGAGCTGATGCATCCAAAGCTTGCTGGCCGAAAATAGCTCTTTCCCTGTCTTTAAAGTACCAGCCGTTATTGCCGATCAGGTCGAAATAACCGTCCCGGTACTGCAGGGAGATGAGGTAATCAAGGGTCTTCAATCCAGTTTCCAGGAATTCGGGCTCCTTAAGATGGCGATAAGCCAGCAAAAGAGCCTGAGAAATGCGAGCATTGTCATAGGTAAGAAAGGGCTCAAACCAGGGCCAGTCCTGTGAAGCGTTTCTCTGGTAAAATTCCATCAAGCGCACAGCCACAAAGCGCAGTTTTTCTTCAATTTCACGGGCCTGGGGATGCTGCAGCAGGTAGTTGGACAGGCCCAGGGCGCAGTAAGCCAGGGAGCGGGTCTGGTCCAACTGAGATATAAGGAAAAGGCTGTCTTCAAAGATTTCCTTGGCCAGGCGGCTCTGGTCCCTGTCCTGGCACAGATGTATGGCGGCGCCCAGGCCCCAGAGACAGCGCCCGAAAGTGTCCTGGCCCAGCTCCTGGGGCTGGAATTGCTGTTCAAAATTCATAAAATTTAAAAACCAGCCGGAATCCTGCCGGGCATGCAAGATTAAGGATTGGTATTTATCCACCATCTGCAGCACCGAATCATCCCGAAACAGATTGTAGTAATGTGAACAAGCCACGATAGCCCGGGCAGAATCATCGACAGAGTAACCGTGAGCATAGCAAGGCACTCCATACATGGTGTGCTGGATCAAGCCTGCATCGTTGGTCAGAGATTTTAAAAAGTTTATGTTGACCTGGGGCAGGGTGTGGATCATCCCCTCCAGTGGCCTGCTTTTATGAGCTGCTTTATCTGCTTCCTTATCGAAGAGCTCCAGGTACTGGCGGCTTACCTTGCTCCAAGCCATTTCTCTGCCCAGCACATAAGCTTGTCCGGCCAGAGAATTACGAAGTTGAGAATCGTCCAATAACCTGATGGCTGCCTCGGCCAGCCCCACCGGGTCATTAAAGTTTACCAGCTGGCCCCGGCCGCCGGAAAGCACATCCCGCGCATGCAGGTACGGGGTGGAGATGATAGCTTTCCCCTTGCCCAGGGCATTGCTCAAAACGCCGCTGGTAATCTGTTCTTCGGCATGATAGGGGCAAACCACCAGATCAGCGGCACCCAGATAGCAATCCAGGGTAGCATCATTCACAAACTCGTCCACAAAGAGCACGTTATCCTGCAGGTTTTTTTCCCGGACCAGCCGCTGCAGGCTTTCCCTATACACCTCACCGTGCTGCTGTTTGACTACCGGATGGGTAATCCCTAGAATTATATAGAGAGCCCCGGGGTTTTTTTTAGCCACCGGAGACATAGCCTTGATCATGTTTTCAATGCCCTTATTGGGACTTAAGAAACCAAATGTCAGGATTATTTGCCTATCTTCCAGCTGCAGCCTGTTTTTGTAGTATAAAGGTTCCACATAAAAATTGTCGGGCACGCCGTGGTAGATCATGTTAATTTTATCGGATGGTACTTCATAAACATCGGTGAGCATGTTGATGGCCAGGTTGTTCATAACCACAAGGGCCTGGGAAAAAGCGGCCACTTCTATAAACGCTTTGTTCTGGCCGGGGGTGGGTTTTTCCAGGACGGTGTGCAGGGTGGTGACCACGGGCCTTTGCAGGCGGTTTAAAAATTCCACTATGTAATTGCCATCAGAACCGCCAAACAGCCCAAACTCGAACTGCAGAGATACCAGGTCAACTTCTGATTTGTTTAAAAAATCTGCCGCTTTTCTGTACTCCTCCAGTTTTTCCTGTTGAATCTGAAACTGTACCTGAGGGGGATAGTCCAGGGGCTCCAGAGTGTTGTGCATAGCCACATAGCTGATAGAATCAGTGCCGATGACCTGATGCAGGGCAATGCTCAAATTATTGGTAAAAGTTGCGATTCCACATTGCCTGGGCAGGCAGCTGCTGACAAAGGCAACCCGTAAACGATTTCTGGCTTCTTTGGGGCTAAGCTGGGGTAAAAGCATTCAATGTGCCTCCTTAATAAGAGATTTTTGACCTTTTCAGAGAGAATACGGCGCTTACTTTTACCTGCAGTAAAAAAAATGAGGGTATCCAGACGGTGATTTAACATACAAAAAGACTGAAAATAGGTACTATATATATATTATAGCATATTTTTTTCGATAAGTCTTAATCCTTAAAGGATAATTGCCCTGAGAATGGAAATAGATAACAAAGCAGAGGAGGATGTTTTCATGATAGAACTGGAAAATCTTTACCAAAAAAGTATAACCCCTACCCGGGACAGGGCTGCCCTGCTGGAAAAGGTAGATCTGGTGGTAGGCATACCTTTTCTCAACGGCACCCAGGAAGCACATAAAATAATGGAGACAGTGGGTAAAGGGCTGACAGCCTTTTACCCTGACCTGCAAAGCGTCGTTGCCTGTTCCATAAGCCCGTATTCTTCTTTAACTCTGGAAGCCACCCTGCCCCTTTCTCCCGTCCCGGAAGAAAGGTTTCTGGTAACCAGGCTGGATAAAGCACTAAAGGGCAGGGGGTGGTCCATCAGAAGCCTGTTGGATACGGCCTCTTTTTTCTCGGCCGACCTGGTCATCCTGGAACCTACCCTCATGCCTGCCGCAGCGGATGGTGTTTCTGAAGGGCTAACATCCGAATGGATCAATCTTTTATATCGGCCCGTCCTGGATGGATATGCTGGCTATGTGCTTCCACGCTTTAAACAGTCTCTTTTGGCCAACAGTATTGCTGACCACTTCATCTTCCCCCTGTTGGGTTCCCTCTACAACCTGGACCTTCGGGGCTGCCTGGGGGCAGGAATGGCCCTCTCCCGGGAGCTGATCAGTGGTTACCTGACCGATGCAGACATGTGGGAAAGCGAAGTATACGAGTTCGGCATTGATGCCTGGCTTCTTTTGCGTACCCTGGAACTTCAGGGGAAGATTGCCGAGGTGTATCTGGGCTATAAACCGAAAGTGGAGATGCCGGTAGGGTTAAGTTATGTTTTTAAGCAGACAGCCAAGATCATGTTCGAGATGATCGGCAAAAACCAGCAGCAGTGGAAACAAAAGCCCCAGGCCCTGCGCACTCCCCTGGTGTTTGGATCCCGGGAAAATTTTATTCAGCAAGAATTCCCCTTGGAGCAGCGGCCGTACATCAACTATTTCCGCAGGGGTTATAACCGTTATTATGACGCCATCTGGGCCCGCGTCTTTGACGAGGAGCTGGTGACACAGCTCAGGAAAGCCGCTGCCTCGCCGGAAAAGAAATTCGATTTTTCTGCGGACCTGTGGAATCAGTTTGTCTACGATTCTCTGGTGGCTTATCATTACATTCCTGAGCTGGTCAAAGAAGACGTTATCAGCAGCCTGGCCGCCCTTTTCGAGGGGCGTCTGGCCGGTTTTTTGAGTGAAGTCTGCATCCATGAGGGCTGTGAGCAGGGAGATCCTTCCGGGGAACAGATCTGCCCGCAAAAAGCCCACAACCAGCTGGAACATCAGGTGGATGTTTTCGTCACCCACAAGCGGGTCTTCCTGGAAAATTGGCTGCATCACAAAGAAGCCCTGCAGCCCTTCCTGCCAACGATATCGTACTGGGAATACATCCCAGGTGTGCCTATTATGCTGCCGCATCTGGTCAAGGCAGCTAACGGCAATACCGCCCATGTGGCCCCCTTCTACGAACAGATTCTCAAAGAATACAAGGAACGGTTTGAAAAGTTCTCCAAGGAAATTTTAGGTCTTACTCCGGAAGATGGCACCCGGCGCAACGGCAGCGCCCTGCAGGGTCTCATCCAGCAGGTGGAACTGGACCTGGAAAACCTGCTTTTTCCCGAAGATTACCATACCGCCAGGGGAATACAGGCCATTTTGGATAAAATCTTTCAAATGACCCCCTCTCCCAATAGCTTCTCCTTGAAAGAAGAGGTGGCCGTCCGACTGCTCAAAGAGCATCCTCCACACAACCTCATCACTTTGTGGGGTTTTCAGGACACCGAAGAACTTCTGGAGAAATATAACTCTTTGGATATTCTGGCTCTGACCGCCTGGTCTGAGGAATCCCGCTACATCAGCCTTAACAGCGAGTGGTTCAGGGAAAACCTGCGACCTGAACATTTCGAAATCTCCCCCGTGCAACCCCTGGTGGTAAACTACACATCCTTCCCGGCTTTGGCGGGGATGAAGGAAGCTCCTACTCTGAACCATTTAACCAGCAGGATCGTGGTGAGCAACATGCGCAGAGGCAGCGGCGGCGATTTTCCCATCATCCGCCTGTTGACCACCACCATGAGAAGCATTGCTGAAGCAGAACAATTCGGCCTTGTCTGGGAGCAGTTCGCTCGCTCCCGCAGCAAAGATTTCGGTAAAATGGTTATCAATTCCATCGAAGGCCATTGGGGAGTCAGCACTTTTTCGGCACATAGCTTTTTCGAAAACCTGCTCAACCAGAAAGCGAAAGAACGATTGGCTATACTGATAGACTGCTGCAGTGAGGATAACCCGGAAGGCATGGCAGAAGCCAGCGAGCGGCTGCATGCCCTGGCTGATGTTTACCACCTGGGAATCACCTTGCCCGACGGTTATTTCCTGAGCTGTTCCCTGTGGAGTTGGGCCAGTTACAGCTTCAAGGGAGGTAAGGACCTGCCCACACCTCTTTCCCTGATGATCGAACGCCGCTGGTTCAATTGTGAACTCTTCTTCCGCTGTTATCAGCAGCTGGGCGGCCGCCGGGAGGATATCTACACCAAGGTGGTGGAACTAATGGGTCAGGGCAGGGAGCATGCGGATCTGGCTGTCCTGTATCTGGATGCTCATCCTGACAGCAAAGAAGTGCTCATCGAACAGAAAATGGAAAAGCATTTACCGACTGCAGGCCAATTGGTCCGTTCCTTCGCCAACCCCATACTTACCCCCCTGGAAGAAAATGACTGGGAAAACAAGTACGTGCTCAACTGCGGCGCTATCAGGCTCCAGGGCAGTGTTTACATTTTCTACCGGGCAGTGGGGGACGACGGTATCTCCCGCATCGGCCTGGCGCTAAGCAAAAATGGGATACAAATCGACGAGAGATTATCGGAACCGGTCTTTGCCCCTGCCCATGAAAGTGAGAAAATGGGCTGCGAAGACCCCCGCCTTATCGCCATTGAAGGCAGGGTTTATATGCTCTACACTGCTTACGACGGCATCACGCCTCAGATCGCCCTGGCTTCTATGAGTATAGAGGATATGGTCAATCGCCGCTGGCAGAAATGGCACCGTCACGGCCTGGCCTTCCCCGGTTTCCCCAACAAAGACGCCGTATTATTCCCTGAGAGGTTCCAGGGCAAGCTGGCCATGTACCACAGGATCGCCCCCAGCATCTGGGTAACCTTATCTGACGACTTCTCCACTCCCTGGCCCCGGATGGGCCACAAGATTGTCATGGGCAGCCGCTCCGGCATGATGTGGGACGCGGTAAAAATAGGAGCAGGTGCCCAGCCTTTAAAAACCCGCCACGGCTGGCTGCTCATCTACCACGGGGTTGATTACAGCTTCTGTTATCGGCTGGGTGTCTTTCTCACATCCCTGGATGACCCGGCAGAACTGATTTACCGCTCCCCCAATTCCATCTTGGAACCGGAGCAGTCTTACGAGGTGGGAGTCTCCGGTCAGAGCTGGGTGCCCAACGTGGTTTTCACCTGCGGGGCCGTGCCTGCCAGGGATACGGACATCCTGGAAGACGACGACGAAATCCTGGTGTATTACGGCGGGGCTGACACCATTATCGGAGTAGCCAGTGCTACAGTAGCTGACTTAATCCCGGCCCGCTTTCGCCACAGAGAATAATAATCGAGAAGACGCTATCCCATTCGAACTCCTTTCGGAAAAATAGGCTTAGAATGGCTGCTAATCTCAAGAACCGTATAGCACAGATGAGAATGCAAGAGTATGAATGTAAACAACGAAGATCAATTTTCCGAAAACACCTTTTTGGGGTTGAAGAGAAAAATTATGACCTTTTTTGAAAAATTCCAATGGCTTTTCATGATTATAGCTATGTTTTTGGGACTTGCTATTGGACAGGCAGGCAATGTAACTGAAACAGCAGCACATTTCATTGTTCCTTTTCTCATGGTTATGCTTTTCGGTGTTTTTTTACAGACACCCATTGAAAGCTTAAAGGCAGGGTTTAACAATACCAAGGTAGTTAAGATAGCTAATCAGCTATCATTTTTTATCCTTAATTTCTTTAACTCGCCCATCCTTTGGTTTTTCTGCATCCTCAGGGATAAGCCACATATTGCCGACTTTTTTCACTCCGACAATCCTATTTTCAATGCACAGTATCTGAACTCGTCTTTTGCTAATACCCCATTTAAGTGCAATATCCAAAGCTGATAAATATTCCATGGCTAACACCTCGTTAAATTTGCTGAATATATTATACATCACAATTGCGAACAATACAAATGTTTCCAATACATTTTTCCAAATTTTTTTAAAAAACCTAAATTTGCACACCCCTGTGCATACTTTTTAGCAGAAGGGTGTGCATAGAATAGAAAGCTGCCTATTTACTAATATGCTCCGTTTGTCAAAACAGTCCAAATGGAAATATAGTTATGCGGAATATGAGTAATATACAAAAAAACAGACCTTTAACTGGTCTGCTAAGTGTACGTATTGGAACCACTGATTAAATCAGGGAAAAAACGCCGTTACCCGTTGGTATTTATTTTTCACCAGGAAACAAAATAGCAACAATTACTATATCATCGCGAATCAGTTCAAAATATACCTTAACCCTTCTTATTACTACACGTGACATTCCTTTATAATCGCCTAATTCCTCAGTATATGTTCTCCCAATAACAGGGTTTTTCAATAAATTTTCTGTTTCTAAGACAATTTGAGAAATATAATCAAGTGTCTCCTCAGGGGTAAATCGATAGCTCCGGTATTGAATCAGTTTCTTTCTTACGGTTGGAAGCCATATAATGTTTCGGTAACTCATTAAACAAAGTCCTTTGGAGTGAGAGACTTCAAAAGATCTGAAGTTGACATTCCATGACCCTGCTCGTACTGTTCCCGACTCTCTTGAATCATATTCTTAAGTTCAGGGTTCGCTTCCGCGTCAGCGCTTATAGATTGTTCATCTTCTTCTTGAAAAACAAGCGTAAACCTTCCTTTTCCAGGAATAAAAAATTGACATACTGAATTTTCACGGTTCATATTCGTGATGATTTCCATGAGTTCTTTTGTAAAACGGACTTTTTCCATTTCCATCACCACCACCATTCAGAAATTTCATAAGTTTAGCCCTGCTGTTTAACTCTGATTAAATCTTACTTTGTTTTATCTTAGCATAAATTTTTAGTATGGTAAAGTTGGAACTTTATCTGTTAAGGCATGTAAACCTATTTTCAGGTTAGGAGAAAGTTGGAAAAAGGAATACTTAAATCCATTCCAACTGCCCAACTAATACTGACTCCTGCCTTCTAAATAATTACACTAAATCTAATGCTTTGCCTCTGGTTACGGCCTGTACCCTGTTATTGACCTCCAGCTTTCTGTACAGGTTCAGCGTATGGGTTTTGACTGTACCTGAGGAAATGTTTAGTTTTTCACTTATTTTATTATTGGACAGCCCTTCTGCCATGTAGGATAGCACTTCTGTCTCCCGCTCTGTGAGCTGGTCTTTCACCGTTTGGTTTATAAATGGTTCGCTGTTAAACGGGGGTTCTTTTTCCATGGCTTGTTTGGCAATCAGATAAAAGGACAGGTTTTGGATATACTCAACCAGCATGGGATTAAATTGGTGATTATTTTGGCTTTCAAGATAGATTAAGCCTGCAAAAATATGGTTGTATTTCAGGGGCAAACAGATGATCGAAACACTAGCCCTGCTTCTGATATGGTCGTCGCTGGCGAAGGGGCCCTCTGTAGGCTTGGCTTCAATAATCACTTTCTCATAGGTTCTGCTGGCGTAGCGGAGTAATTTTTTTGGTAAATGCTCCACCTGCTCTGAATCAATGCCTACCGGATATTTAATAGCTGCTTGGCCATCTTTTCTTGCATATTCTAGTTTGATTTGCTCGTTATTTTCCAGGAGAATGGCGCCAAAATCTGCTTTGGCTTCCTGGCATATAGTATCAGGAAAATATATAAATGCTGCTTCCAAATCCAATGCTTCCAGCTCTTTTTGCCGATCTTTCAGCCTTTCTTCAGCGGGGATATTCGCTATACAAAAATAGGTGGTACAGCCGAACATGTCATCATCGAATAGTTCTGCCAGGCTCAAAGAGATATCTTAAAGTGTTGTGGTAATCTTGCCGCCAGGATGATTCGCCCAGTAATTCTTCGCACAGGCTGAACTTTTTCAGGGCATGCTCCACGGCAGCCGATTGCTTGGCCTTAATGCCTGCAAAGTATAAGTCAACAATCAACCTGTCTCCTATACCTTCTCTTTTGAGGATGCTTTTACAGAAAAAACTCAAATTCTTTGGGCTGACCTTCCCTGGGGTGCTCAAAAGTTTCAACAATCAATCCGGCACGGCATAAAGCTTGCAAATTGTCTGCTATCAGGTTATTTTCGGTTTTAATGATTTTTCCCAGCAGTTCCATGCTAAATTTGCTTCCGATACAGGCCAGGGTTTCCACGAATTCCTTTTGCTGGTGATTTAAACTGTTGATTTTTCTGTTAATCATATCTCCCATGCCGCTGGAAAAATTTAAAGTTTCTAAGTTTTCAGATTCCAATCGCCATATCTTTTGGGACTTATAGCAAAGCTGTTTGTTGTCTAAGAAAAGCTTAATTATTTGTTTTATATAAAAGGGGTTGCCTAGGGTTTTTCTGTGGAGAAGCTGGGCTAATTTACTGACATTTTCCAGGTGGTGGTTAAAAATGTCTCCTAGCATTGCTTCGATAGCTTCATAGGAAAGACTTTCCAAATTTATTTCAAGTATGGATTCATTCCCGGCAAGCTCATCGGTGATCGATTTTATCCTAGTTCTATATTCTTCCAGGTTATTTCTGTAGGCCAGGATAATATAGATATCATGTTCGCTTAAGGGATCATTAATTGCTTTTATGATGTCCCAGGATGGTCTGTCCGCCCATTGCAGGTCATCGACAACGATGATCAGGGGATACAATTCCTTTGCTGCAACTGTAATAAATGTCTGAAAGGCTGCTGCCAACCTTATTTTTAGTTTTTGGTAATCAGGAACTCTAGTTTTCTTGTGCCTGCCGGTTATTTTTGCTATTTGGGGAACGACTTCCGAGAGTAATGTGCCGTCTTTTCCCAGCTGATTTTTAAGGTTTTTGCTGATTTGCCCCAGTTTTTCTTGGGGGAGGGTCAAGATGTGGTTGGTTATGCCCTCAATGATTTGGATGATTGGGATGTAAGGTTCTTCATTTTTGTACTGCTCGAATTTGCCGTACACACAAGTTGCATTGAGACTTGACAGATCCGCCAGGGCCGTTTTAACCAGAGCAGTTTTTCCTATACCAATATCACCGGCGATTACGGTCCAAGCTGAATGACCTTGCAATACGGTATCAAATTGAATTATTATTTTTTCCAGCTCTTTGTCTCTGCCGGTTACTAGATGATGTAATTTCATCTGATAGTATGCTTATTTTCTTCCAGATATGGATTTTTCTGAGTCACTTGTGGATATCCCCTCTCAGCAAACTTCAGTTGACATTACTATATACAATTATTATATTCTTATCTCATATTCCGCATAATACCCCGAAGTATTGCAATAGTAAATATATACCAACCAAAACAGGCTAGCCGTCTCCACTCCACGCAAAGAAACTCTCAGCTAATCCCAGAAAATTAATTATTTTTCTGCAGCTATCGTCCA
>JAUSPO010000187.1 GCA_030656575.1 Bacillota bacterium | reverse complement strand
AAAAGGTATGGAATATTCCATACCTTTTTTAATCAAACCTAAATTTTTACTAAAAAATCTGAGTATTTACTGTCCTGCCCTGCGGCGTCTTAAAAATGCGGGGATATCAATTTCTGTATCACTAAAACCCTGGCGGGAAGAATTAGATTCTTCCTTCTTCTTAGGATTACTTTTTTCAGTTTTTTCAAAACCGGTGGCAATCACAGTAACCCGTGATTCTTCTTTAAATGACTCGTCAATGACCGCACCAAAAATTATATTAGCATCCGGATCTGCAGCCTCAGCAACCGTTTCAGCCGCTTCATGAATTTCAAACAAACTAAGGCTGCTTCCGCCTGTTATGTTAATTAATACTCCCCGTGCGCCATTGATGGAAGTCTCCAGAAGAGGGCTGAAAATGGCAGCTTTTGCAGCTTCGATAGCGCTGTTCTCGCCGCTGGAGACGCCTACGCCCATTAAGGCAGTTCCAGTTTCCTTCATAATTGTTCTCACATCAGCAAAATCTAAATTGATTAAGCCGGGGATGGCAATAAGATCAGAAATCCCCTGCACGCCCTGCCGCAGAACATCGTCAGCGATCCGGAAAGCCTCAATCAGGGGAGTACGTTTATCTACAACCTGAAGAAGCTTATCATTGGGAATCACGATCAGTGTATCTACTTTTTCTTTAAAGGCTAAGATACCTTTCTCAGCCTGAGAAATGCGCCGTCGTCCTTCAAAAGAAAATGGACGGGTTACAACACCTACTGTTAAGGCCCCCAGGCTTTTGGCAATTTCAGCAATAACAGGAGCCCCTCCTGTCCCTGTGCCTCCTCCCATACCGGCCGTAATAAAGATCATATCAGAACCCTTCAGAACAGACTCTAATTCTTCTCTGCTCTCTTCCGCTGCCTGATAACCAACGTCCGGATTGCCTCCTGATCCTAGGCCCTTGGTAAGTTTATTGCCAATCTGTAACTTTATGCCGGACTTTGCCAGCTCAAGTGACTGTGCATCAGTATTGACGGTAATAAAATCAATACCCTTTAATCCGGCTTCAATCATACGATTAACGGCGTTACTGCCGCCCCCGCCAATTCCAATAACTTTTATCTGAGCATAGAGCTCCATTTCTATTTCAAAATCAATCATTTTAACTTTAGAACCTCCCCGGTTAACAATAATCCACTTACGTTATTCCCAGATATCCATAATAAAAGTCCTGATACGCTGCCATATGTTATGAAAAAATCTTCCCTGGCTTTCCTGTCTTTTACTTACCCTTCCGGTTGTTATATGATTTCGATTAACATAATGAATAATACCCACTGCAGTCGAGTAGATAGGACTTTTCACTCCTAAATAATCGGGCTGGGCAATACGGACAGGACATTCAAAAACAGTCTCCGCCAGTTCCGTTATTCCACCCATTAGTGAAACGCCTCCGGTCAGCACCACTCCCGCAGGGGGCATCTTTGTAAATCCCATACGGCC
The DNA here is from genome assembly GCA_030656575.1 of Bacillota bacterium. GTDB lineage: Bacteria > Bacillota > Dethiobacteria > DTU022 > UBA8154 > JAUSPO01. The sequence continues at coordinate 30,860 of JAUSPO010000187.1, read as the reverse complement.
CATCTCCTGGCTGCATAGTTGGATCATTTCCTGTACACGGGGTTCCACATAAGAAAAGAGTTCCCTGGACGATATTTTGCGTTTCTCCTTACCACTAATACCCTCGATCTCGATAACATCTTTATCGCTGGCAAGATCCGCAAGAGCAAAACCATGTTCCACCTTGAGCTTTTCCGCCAGTTGGAAGGTAGTTCTAAGGCCTACCGCGAGGTCATTAGTTATATGATCTCCACCGACGGGTAATACAGCAAGATCTTTCAAGCCTCCTTGTTGGTAAAGAGCAACTTCCGTTGTCCCACCCCCCAGATCGATTAGAAAAACACCGAGTTCCTTTTCATCACGGGAAAGGCAAATCTCACCATTAGCCAACGAATTTAAAATTAGAGCATTCACTTCAAGCCCTGCCATATTTAAACAGCGCAAGAGGTTTCTTAAAGATGTCATGGCACCGGTAATAATCATAGACTCTACTTCCAACCGCACCCCTAACATACCCACAGGATCACGGATACCGTCATAACCATCAACAATAAATTCTCTGGGTATAACGTCTATAATCTCCCGGTATTGTGGAAGGGCTATCACTCTGGCAGCCTGCAGGACTCGTTCCACGTCGTGTTCCGTTATTTCTTTATCATCACGTGCTACAGCAACAACACCCCTGTTATTAACCAATCCCACATGAGAGCCTACTATTCCCACATTTACAAGCCCTATCTTAGATCCAACCATTCGTTCTGCCTCTGCTAAGGCACCCGTAATAGAATCCACAGTACGTTCCAAGTCTATGATAACACCCTTTTTAATTCCTTCAGAAGGGCTTGTCCCTACACCAATAATATTAACTGTTCCATCAGTAATAGTTTCCCCAACTATAACCCTTACATTTGAAGTTCCTAAATCGATACTTGCCACTATTTCTCGCCTGGTCAACATCATACCCCCTAAAGTAACGGGCTTATATAATCCTTATTTAATTGTAACTACTCAGCCAATAGGTTACTTAATCGCTCGGGACGCAAAGCTTGGGGACATTCCTCTGCAAGAGGTGTGTCCCCTTACCTTTCAAGCGGTATGGGGACACACCCCTGAGGGGAATGTCCCCTATGAATGTCCCCAAGTCCTTCGCTACGCTACGGTGACATTGCATGGGGACATTCCTCTGCAAGAGGTGTGTCCCCTTACCTTTTTCCCGTCCCCAAGCTTCACTTATCTTTTCTCTGAGTAGTTACATTCAATTTATATATTCCACATTTTTAATTTATTTCCTTTTTCGGTAAAAAATTATTTTTCGATTGGCCTAAAAACTGGGGCTTCAGTTACTCTCAAATCCAGGTACCCACTCTTTGGATCATTTTCAAGAGAAATTACCCGGTGATAAATGTGCTGCATTACTTCTATTTTTTTCGATAAATTATGCGTATTTCCCAGCCAGACTTCCATTCCTTCCCAAGTATAAACAATAATTTGCTGTGGATTTTCCACATTGATTTCTGCAAGGGGCAAAGAAGGTATCTCATTTAAAACTTCCAAAAATTCCTGAACAATTTCACCGCGGGATTGATCCGGAATCCCGGTCCCAACATCCATCCTTCCCCAAAGTAAACCATTTACTAAGGGCAGTTCACCGTTATAAGATTCCCTGATTCCAATAAAAATGCCGTCAGGAGCCAGTTCAAGATAATATCCATGGTAAGGCACCAGGATTAAAGGGATCTTCTCGGTTATGGTAATATTTAGATTATCCGGTAAAATTCTCTCCACTTTCGCATCATTTACTCTTGGTATTATTAAGATTCGTTTTTTCAGTTCCGGCGGACTAATTTTCCATATATTCATTCCCTCTCGTATTCCCATTGTTGTACGAATCTCTTCATGTGAAAGCTTGTCCACTCCATGAATAGAAATTTCCGCAATAGTAAAAATATCGGAACGTAAGAATAAGAGCAAAAAAATATTAACAGCAATGAACAGAAAAATAATCACAAGCTTGCTTTTGATCCTCTTATTATCTTTACGCTGCTCAATTAGCTCATGACGACCAAAAGAATATTTATTTTGAGTTTTTTCCAAGTTACCACCAACCTAATATATTAAATATTTCTCTATATTCTTGTTATTCTTGCGCCGACCTTTTGGAGATCTTTCTCGATGTACTCATATCCCCGATCAATATATTTTATTCCTGTAATTACTGTCGTGCCTTCCGCTGCCAGACCAGCCAGTATCAATGCTGCCCCTGCCCTCAGGTCAGTTGCCTCAACATCAGCACCTTTGAGTTTATTTACTCCCTCGATAACTGCATTTCGTCCTTCCACAAGAATTTTGGCATTCAAGCGATTCAATTCAGCCGCATGCTTAAAACGAGCCTCGAAGACACTCTCGGTGATAATGCTGGTTCCTTTTGCCAGAGTTAAAAGAGCCATCATTGGAGCCTGAAGATCAGTGGGGAAACTTGGATAAGGCAGTGTACGCAGTGTTTCAACAGCCTTCAATTCTCCATTTATTACCTCAAGGCTGTCTTCTGTCGCTTCGATCAGAACCCCCGCCTCCCTCATTTTAGCAACCACTGCATCAAGATGAGAAGAAATAATGTCTTTTAACGATAATCTGCTGCCAGTTATAGCTGCTGCCATCAGATATGTCCCTGCCACAATCCTGTCAGGTATAATACGATATTTACACTTTCCTAATTCTTTAACCCCCATTATGCGTAACGTTTCCGTACCTGCCCCTCGTACCTGGGCGCCCATAGCATTTAAAAAGTTTTGAAGATCTACAATTTCAGGTTCTCTCGCAGCATTATTAATAACCGTTTTCCCCTTGGCTAAAACTGCCGCCATCATAAGGTTCTCAGTCGCTCCCACACTGGGATAATCAAGATGTATTTCTGTACCTCTGAGATCAGGAGCAGAGGCAAGAATATGACCTTTTTCCTCCCGGATCTTAACCCCCATTGCCTCCAGTCCTTTAAAATGCAGGTCAATAGGACGCTCGCCAATAGAACAGCCTCCCGGATAGGTGACTCTTATTTTTCCAAGCCTCGCCAGAAGCGGCCCCATAAGGAAAATTGATGAACGCATTTCTGTCATCAGTTCATCAGCGATAGAATAGCTATCTACATCCTTAACATTTATTACCAGAGTATTGTCCTTGAAATTTACTTTTGCGCCAAGAGACTGCAGGATCTTCATCATTACGTGCATATCAAGTATATCTGGTATATTATGTAGTACAATATCTTCCTGGCCGCAGTTAAGGACTGAAGCAGCCATAATAGGAAGCATCGAGTTTTTTGCACCTTTTACAGATAATGATCCCTCTAATTTGGTCCCTCCCTCAATAATGAACCTTTCCATTTTATCTTCTCCCCTGTTCACTGCCGTTTCCTCCAATAATCCTGATTTCAAGTTCTAACTCAACTCCAAAAATATTTTTAACCTTTTCTCTAATTAGATCAACCAGAGTTAAGAAATCATCAGCAGTTGCATTCCCTTTGTTAACAATAAAATTTCCATGCTGCAGTGACACTTCTGCTCCTCCCGCAAGCATCCCCTTGCATCCCGCCTCTTCGATAAGCTTTCCAGCCGGCCTTCCTGGGGGATTACGAAAAACACTGCCAGCACTGGGTAAAAGAGGATGCTTAAAACGCCTTTCATCCTGTATCGCCCGCATGCGGGTGATTATCTCTTCTTTATCACCCGGTTGAAGATCCAATACTCCATCAATAATGACCACATCTTCTGATTGAAAATTGCTCCAACGATAGGAAAAATCCAGTTCTTCCCTTGAGCGGAGTTGGTATCTTCCATCATAATCAAGAACACCAACTTCACTGACCAGTTCACTTATAGTTGAACCATATGCGCCGGCATTCATATACAAGGCGCCGCCCAAGCTGCCGGGAATCCCCGTGGTAAATACTAATCCATCCAACCCTTTGTCCGCAGCTTCCCTGGCCAGCTTAGAGAGGGGGAGCGCTGCGCCTGCTCTCACAGTGTCGTTCATGAATCTGCAATCAGAACATACGTAGGATAGATTTACAACGATACCCCTGATACCCTCATCTCTGACCAAAAGATTGGTTCCCTGACCCAGCACAAATATTGGAATGTCATCCAGGCGGGCTGTTCTAAACACATCTTTCAGTTCTTCCAGGCTTTGTGGATATATTAGTAGTTCTGCCGGCCCCCCGATACGTAAAGAAGTATGCAATGACATGGGCTCATTTTCCAGAGGCGGCCTGCTTAAAATATTATGTACTCTTTTCTTCCAATCCACCTTTATCCACTCCGAACTTAGATTGAGAACCTTGCACAAGTGTTTTCTCCGGTTTCTCCCATTCTGACTCCTGACTCCTGACTCCTGACTCCTGACTCTAATTTTTATAGTATATGTTATGCAAATGATTAAGGCGGCGTGCTTACTGGCACTTGTCCACTTTTTTATTAGAAAGCAAGAGTTTATAAATATTTTCTGCAGCTTCTGTATATCCCAGTTTCCTGCTGTTTTCCTCCATGCTGCTTAATTTTGAAAGATCACTTAGCAGGGCATAAATTTCATTTTGCAGGAGCTTCCCATTCAAGTCTTTTTCTTCTATAAGAATGGCTGCGCCTCTCCCCACAAGCTCCTGTGCATTAATGAATTGATGGTTATGGACCACATTTGGCGAGGGGATAATAATTGCAGGGACACCCAGGGCTGTCACCTCCGCAAGGGTCGTTGCTCCCGCCCTAGTTATAACAAGATCAGCAGCAGCTAAAGAGACAGACATTTCCTGTTGGTAAGGACGGAGATCGAGGCGTCCGGCATATCTTTCAAATATTTTTCCGGTTTTAAGACGGGAGACCACTTCTTCATAATATCTTTCCCCTGTAATATATTGTATTTGAATATTTTTATTGCCTGATGACCTGAATAGAAAATCTACCATGCATTGGTTAAGTCTATCAGCCCCTTGGCTTCCGCCCACAGCCAGCAAAAAGGGTAAATTCTCATCCATATTTAAAATTTGCCGGGCGGTTTTTTTCTCTAGATGCCCTACCTCAGATGCACGGGGATTCCCTGTTATACAAAGATTGGAGTGCTTTTTGAAATATCTCTGCGAAGCTTCAAAAGAGAGGCATACTTTATAAACAAAAGGTGCCAGAAAGCGGTTCGTCACCCCGGGAATTACATTTTGTTCATGTATTATGATTATTTTCCTTTTCGTAATTGCAGAAAGGATAATTGGAGCCGCAGCGTATCCACCCGTACCTATAATAACATCAGGTTTGAATTCATTAATTATTTTAACCGCATGGACGCTGGATTTCCCCAACAGATAAAAAGAACGAAGCAGGTTGAAATTTATTTTACGGGGCAGTCCTTTAACGGGCAGCACTGCAAGGCGGAAACCTGCCTTGGGAATGATTTTTTCTTCCATCCCACCGACAGCACCTACAAAGAGAATTTCATTGAGAGGATTCACCTTTTTAATATATCTGGCTAAGGCAAGGGCAGGATAGATATGTCCTCCCGTTCCCCCACCTGTAAGTATTACCTTCAAGATTTTCCCCCCTTATGCAAATGTCCAATTGTCCATTACATTGCCAACCCAAAAAAGGACACCTCTTTTATCTGGAATACCGGGAAACATTCATTAAAATACCCATAGCACACATAGCAAAAAAGATTGAACTTCCTCCCGCGCTGATGAAAGGCAGGGTAATTCCTGTAACCGGAATTGCCCCTGTAACAACCCCAATATTCATTAAGGCCTGCACCATAATCATTGCTGTTACTCCTGCGGCCAGTAGGCTCCCGAATGCATCAGGGGCCATCAGGGAAGTCTTAAACCCTCTCCAAAAAAGAATAAAGAATAGGAGCATAATCGTAAGTGCACCAAGGAAACCGAGTTCTTCACCAATTATAGCAAAAATAAAATCATTCTGGGGCTCGGGAAGATAATATAACTTTTGACGGCTTCTCCCCAATCCTACCCCAAAAAGCCCTCCTGGTCCCAGGGCATAAAGTGACTGGATAATTTGATAACCCGTATCCAATGGATCGGCCCATGGGTCCAGAAAAGAAAAAATACGACGCATACGATAAGGTTCATTTAAAGCTAAATAAATGAAAAATGGAATGCCAGTTAATGCAAGGTAAGATAACTGTTTAAACGGCAGGCCTGCAGCAAAAATAATAATTCCCACTACAGCCGCTATGGCAAGTCCCGTCCCCAGATCAGGCTGATCTAAGATAAGAAGGAAAGTAGCCCCCATAAATGCCAGGGGAATAAAGCTGCTGTTCCAAAAATTTTCCATTTTTATATTTTTTTTACTTAAAAAAGCAGCAGTAAAAATAATCATTACTATTTTACTAAACTCAGCAGGCTGTAATGTAAAACCACCAAGCGCAATCCAACGCCTGGCCTCATTAATTTCCAACCCCACTCCGGGTATGTATATTGCCAGAAGCAGTAAAAAGTTAAAAAGAAGAAGAATTGAAACCACCTTACGCCATTTCCAGTAACTGAAGTTTGCTGTGGCGATCATCCCCATCAGGCCAAGTATAACCCAAAAAGCCTGGCGGCGAAGGAAAAAATATGCATCGCCCCTGGATTCCAGAGAAGTAATAAAACTTGCGCTGAATACCATGACAAGGCCAAAACCCGCCAGGATAAGCACAGTAAAAAAAATTGTAAAATCCGGCTGCTTCCTTAAGTCACTTTCTGTGGGGGCTCTTTTCACTCTCCAGTCCCTCCTTTAAGGAAAAAACTGCTGATTTAAAAATATCCCCGCGTTCCTCAAAATCCCTGAACATATCCCAGCTGGCACATGCAGGTGAAAGGAGAACGGTATCACCGGGCAAAGCTAAAGAAAAAGCCTTGTAAACTGCAGTTATTAAATCAGAAACGATAACTGCATCACTAAATCCTTCGTCCTGTGCAATTGTTTCAATAAGAGGAGCAGTCTCACCTAATAATACCAGGCTTTTAACTTCTTCACCCTTGAGGGACTGAACAAGCCCCCTGAAATCACTTCCCTTGTTCAGCCCTCCGGCAATAAGAATTTTTGAGCCCTTCACAGCCCGTAAAGCATTCATAGTAGCATCTGGATTCGTTCCCTTTGAATCATTCACAAATGATACTCCTGAGATATCCTCAACTCTTTCAAGACGGTGGGGTACTCCAGAAAAACTTTTTAAAGCCAATGCTATATGCTCTGCTGTTACACCACCGGCCCATGCCACCGCTGAAGCAGCCAACGCATTTTCCAGGTTATGCAGGCCGGGAATCCGGACTTCATCCACACGACAAACGCTAAAAGTGTTTGACCCGGAATTGATCATAATTATATCATCTAAGATATAAACACCGGGGTTAAGCTTCTCTCTGCGGCTGAAAGGTAATAACTGTGCCTTTGTAAAAGCACTAAAATGCCTCACTTGCTGGTCATCCCAGTTAAGGACTGCCCAGTCATCACTGCCCTGGTTCATAAGAATCTTTCTTTTCGCCTCAACGTAGTTTTCCGACGATCCATGGTAATCGAGATGATCGGGAGTAAGATTTAGTACAGCAGCAATCTTCACCTTAAAATCATTAATATCATCCAGTTGAAAACTGCTCAGCTCTGCAACTATAATATCCCCTTCACGCGCCTGTTCAACAGCTTCACAAAGGGGAAAACCAATGTTTCCGGCAACATATACAACTGGAAATTGCCTTCTGAATATTTCTCCGATCAAAGAAGAGGTAGTTGTTTTACCATTGGTGCCCGTTATGCCGAAAATAGGAACCGGGCTGAAACGGAAAGCAAGCTCTATTTCAGAAAATACAGGAATACCCAGCTCCCGGGCTTTTTGTAATAATGGAAGGCCAGGTTTTATTCCAGGGCTTTTAATAATTAGCGATACTCCTTCAAGGAGACTTTCAGGGTGTGAACCTCCAAATATCTCCACCTGAGAATATCTTAAAATATCCTTCATTTCCTTCAGCAAAAGGTGTCTCTCTTTGGAATCATTGGCAAGAATACTTGATGCGCCCTCTTTTATTAACAGATCAACAGCTGCACGACCACTCTTCGCCAGGCCCAAAACCAGGACTCTTTTTCCCCTTATACTATCTATCATGATCTACCACCTCAATATAGGGGTAAATTCCAGTAATCCAAGTAACGCAAAACAAAAACCCATAGCCCAGAATCCTGTGACCACATGCCATTCCGACCATCCCTTCATCTCAAAATGGTGGTGTAGCGGACTCATCAAAAACATCCTCTTCCCGGTTAACCTGAAAGAAATTACCTGTAGTATTACTGAAAGAGTTTCTAAAACAAAAACCCCTCCGATAATGAGCAGGGAAAACTCCGCCTTTGTTAAAATTGCAACTACAGCCAAAGCTGTTCCCAGGGACAGGGAACCCACATCTCCCATAAAAACCCGGGCAGGATGCAGATTAAAGATTAAAAAACCGAAACATGCTCCAATGAGTGTACCACAAAAATATACTATCTCCTGGATTCCCTGAATGGATGCCAGGAAAAGAAAGGCTAAAAGAGCGAGGATAGCGGCCCCCCCGGCCAAACCATCGATTCCGTCAGTTAAGTTAACGGCGTTGGAGGTTGCAATCATCATCACAAAAATAAGAAAGGGATAAAAATAACCAAGATCTACCTCTATTGCCGAAAAAGGAATACTAACTACGGTAGAATGTCCAAAAAACAGTAAAACAATATAGAAAAAGACTGCAAAAATAAATTGTCCCAGCAGCTTTTCTCTGGCTTTAAGCCCCAGGGAGCGGTGCTTGACAACTTTTTGGTAATCATCCATAAATCCTAAGAAAGCACTGCTTAAAGTAATGATCAGAGCAATGATAAGCAGGGGGCTTTTAGGAGAGAAAAAAAGAAGAGTAATAAGAAACGATACTAAAAATACAACCCCTCCCATCGTAGGTGTCCCAGCTTTTCGAAAATGCCTGCGTGGGCCGTCTGACCTTATCTGCTGCCCATACTGCTGGCGTCTTGAAAAACGAATAAAAAGAGGGCAGATAAGCACACTTAATAAAAATGCTATAAAAGCCGCCAGATATACAGGTAACGACACAGCAGCATCCCCTTTTTAAATATCAGATATTCAGAATTCAGTAGTCAGAATTCAGAATGACCCGAGAATATGCTTCTAAAAAATTACCAACCTCTTTGTAAGGCTATGTATCGAAAATATCTCCGGAATAGTATATGCATCCTTCAAAAGACCCTTGCTAAGGCTTCAATGCTTTCGTCGGTTTGGTCTCATTCTGACTCCTGACTCCTGTTCACTCAGTAGTTCCGTGCTTTGCAAGCAATTCTTCAGCAATTTTTTCCATCTTCATACCTCGTGAACCTTTGATTAAAATAAACGCTCCGGGTAAATGAATGGACTCCAAACCTTCAATTACTTCACGGTTGCTGGAGGCTTCGATAATTTTTTCTGGTGGGAAACCCGCTTCCCGTGCTCCTTGGGAGATATGAGAAGCAAGTGTACCCAAGGTGATAAGCAGATCAATTCCCAGAAAAGCCAGGTATTTGCCTACCTCAAAATGCTTTTCCTCAGCCGCCGAGCCGAGTTCGAGCATTTCTCCCAAAACAGCAATTGATACATTATTTTGGGCCGATTCTTTTAAAGAGTGTAAAGCAGCTTTCATAGAAGCAGGATTGGCATTATAGGAATCGTTTATGACCCAAAATCCGCCTTTAACCAGCGTTTTTTCCATTCTCAACTTAGTTATATTCCCAACAGCCAACCCTTTTTTTATTTCATCAGGCTCCAGTGAAAAATGAAAACCCACAGCAGCAGCTGCAAGTGCATTGTAAACATTGTGCTTCCCCAGCAAAGGAATCCAAAAACTCTTCATTTCGCCATTTGGGAAAGCAGCCTCGAAACCATAACCCATATCATGGGGAGAACAGCTCAAAGCACGTAAGTCTGCTCCATCTTCAAAACCATAATAGAAAGATTTACCTTCAAACTTATCCCCCATGGCTCTGAGGAGCGGATCATCTCCGTTCAACAATGCTTTACCCTGAGGACCCATCGTTTTCAGCAGCTCTCCTTTAGCCCTGGCTATATTATCTATGCTTCCCAAAAGCCCCAGGTGTGCTTCTCCTATATTTGTAATCACGCCGAAAGCAGGCTTCGTCAAAGACGTAAGCAGGGCTATTTCCCCCAGCCCACTCATTCCCAGTTCCATAACAGCTGCCTGATGTTCTTCCCGCAGCCTCAAAAGCGTAAGAGGCACTCCGAGGTGATTATTCAGATTACCTTCTGTTTTTAGCATATTATACCGGGTTGACAGAACAGAGGCGATAAGATCCTTTGTAGTTGTCTTACCACTGCTTCCCGTTACGGCAATTATTGGCAGTGAAAATTTATTGCGATGGTAAGAGGCAAGCTTCTGGAGGGAATGAATACTGTTTTCAACAACAATAACTACTTTACCTTCAGGAATCATTCCTGTGTTAAGCAGGGAGAGTTTATCCCGTTCCAATAACGAACCCCGGGCTCCTTTTTTTAAGGCATCAAGAATGAAATTGTGACCATCTGCTTTGTCCCCCTGTAAAGGGAAAAACAACTCCCCCCCCTCTACGGCGCGGGAATCGATCAAAGCTCCATGGAAAGCTCCCTTTGGCTCACCCCACCATAATTTTCCTCTGGTAATCCTGATTACCTCTTCAACTGTAAAAAGCATAAACATTCACCTTAACCATAATTCCTGAGTCTTTTTTTTATTAATTCAGATGCGACTTCCCGGTCACTGAATGGGATCGTGTGGTCGCTGAATATCTGGACATTTTCGTGTCCTTTTCCTGCAATTATTACCATATCGTCAGGCCTGGCAAGTTCTACACCGAGCCTGATGGCCTCATAACGGTTAGGCTGTATTGTATAGCCGGCACCCAGTATTTTCCTGTCCCTAAGACCTGCTTCAACTTCACCGATAATCTGCCAGGGATCTTCTCCCCGGGGATTATCGGAGGTAAGAATACAATAATCGCTGTATTCACCGGCAATCCGGCCCATAACAGGTCGTTTAATTCTGTCTCTTTCTCCTCCACAGCCAAAGATAGTTATTATTTTTCCCCTTGCAAAAGCCCTCGCCGTCTGTAAGATATTCTCAAGACCATCAGGTGTATGAGCATAATCTACAATTACCAGGAAATCCTGGCCAAGGTCTATTCGTTCAAAACGTCCAGGCACACCCGTAATATTTTCAAGAACTTTTTTAATGATCTTAACTGGAACTCCTTCCAAAAGAGCAACAGAGGTTGCAGCCAATGCATTATAAATATTAAAATAACCTGCCAGTTTAAGGGAAAAATATTCTTTCCCCCAGGGACTGATAAGCTCATATCTTACTCCTTCATCCGTTACTGCTATATTTTCTGCTCTTATCTCTGCATTCTCTTTAATGCCGTACGAAATATACTGTACTGTTGTTTGTCTGATAAAATACTGAAAATTGGGATCATCTCTGTTTAAAACAGCAAAACGTGGTAATCCATTCTTCAAAAAATTTCCACCCAACTGGGAAAAAAGCTTACCTTTTGCCGAAAGATACCTTTCTAGTGTCTGGTGAAAATCTAAATGGTCATCTGTGACATTAGTTAACACTGCCAGATCAAAATCACATCCTGAGACACGGTTTAACTCTAGGGCATGTGATGAAACCTCCATCACGGCAAAACTTACATCTCCGTCTACCATAAGGCGCAAAATCTTTTGCAAATCAGGAGCCTCGGGAGTAGTGGCCAGCACAGGGATGACTTCCTCACCAATCTTATACTTTATTGTTCCCAATAAACCGGTTTTTTTGTCCTGTCTACTCATTATTGCTTCAATTAGATGAGTAGTTGTCGTCTTTCCATTTGTTCCTGTAACTCCCACAAGACGCAGCTTTTTGGAGGGAGAGTCATAAAAAAGTTCTGCAATAGCTGCCATTGCGATTCTCACATTGGGAACCAACACTTTTACAGCCCCCATGACATCATGATCCTTCTCCAAAATTACAGCTGCGGCTCCAGCCCTAACCGCCTGAGGAATAAAATCATGTCCATGGGACTTTGTTCCTTCAAGACAAAAGAAAATAAATCCGGGTTCAACACGCCCCGAATGATATGCCAGACCACGCACAGATATTCCTGTTTCGCCTTCTATCTTAATTATATTCAAGAACTTTAATAAATCCCCTAGGATTATTGCTTTCTCCATGGTCTCTCCTCCCGCCCTAAAGTACTGAACCAATCTTTTTCATAAAACATACAATATATTATACTCGGGTTTCCTAACTGTTATGTAAACAAGCAGTTGGCATTTTATCTTGGTTTTTCTTTTGGGTTTAAGACCCCCACCTCTAAGCGTAGCGTAGGTGGGACTTTTCAATCAGGTGGAGTAGACTCTCCACCTGATTCCCTGATGTTTCAGCTTTGCTGAAACGAATTCACTATACCTTAATGGAGAGGAGATGAAAACCGGACTTTTACAACAGAGTTCTCTCGAAGCCTTGTTCCAGCTGAGGGTTCCTGTGTTATGACAATACCGGAACCCTCCGGCTCCATTCTTAAACCAAGGTGGCTCAATATTTCACCAACCTCTTTGACACCCATACCCTTTAGCTCAGGAAGATAAACCAGGCCGGGGTCTTCATCGCTCCACAGATCATCAAGATAAACAATAATACTCGTCTGCAGAGGGACTTCAGCTCCCGATTTAGGCGTTTGGTCCATGATGATACCTTTCTGACCCACCAGCTTCAACAGCAGGCCGCCGGTATCCAACAATGCCCCCGCCTCATCTACAGTTAATCCTTTTAAATCCGGCACTTCGACCTGAAGAATTTCCTTCTGATCTTCTGCTAATTCAGTGGGAGGGATCTCTAAATAAGATAGAACATCCTTCATGATAGCATGAGAGATGGGAGCACTAATCTGGGAACCCCATTGGGGACCTCTTTTAGCCCCATCAACTGCTATGTAAAGCAGCAGCTGCGGGTCCTCCACCGGAGCAAAACCAACAAAGGAAAGTATATAATCGCCGCTCAAATAAACACCGCCAGGTCCTACCTTTTGCGCTGTTCCTGTTTTTCCTGCAATCCGGTAGCCCTCAATAGCAGCGTTTATTCCGCTGCCCTGTATGACTACCTCTTCCATAATTGCAGTAACTCTGGCTGCTGTATCTTTGGAGATAACCTGCCTGATAACCTCAGGAAATCTCTGCTCCACTACCTCCCCGTCAACCTCTTTGATCTCCCTGATAAGATACGGTCTCAGCAGATATCCTCCATTTGCAATTGCTGCCACAGCCATAACCTGCTGCAGGGGTGTTACAGAAATCCCCTGGCCGAAAGATGTGGTAGCCAGTTCCAGGGGGCCAACCTGTTCAGGTCTGAAAATCAGGCCCGTTCCTTCCCCTGGATAGTCAACTCCCGCTCTGCTGCCAAAACCAAAAGCCCGCACGTATTCAAACATTCTTTCGGCTCCCAACCTATCGCCAAGATTCATAAAAGCCGGGTTGCACGAGCCCAGAACAGCCTCGAGGTAACTAATGGATCCATGCCCGCCCCTGTCGGATGTCCAACACCGGATAGTGTGCCCTGCAACAGTCGCAGCACCTGAACAATAAAAATGATCATTCTCGTTATAAAGATTTTCTTCAATTGCTGCTGACAGTGTAATAAGTTTGAAGGTTGAGCCAGGCTCAAAGGTATCTGTTACAGGAAATAGTCTCCAGTATTCTTTATCATAGTTATTATAATTATTAGGGTCAAAGTCCGGTTTAGAAGCAATCGCCAGGATCTCTCCCGTTTTGGGATTAACAGCTATTGCTGAGACTCTCTCTGGATTAAATTCCATCATTGCTTTGGCGAGTTCTCTCTCAACAATAAACTGGATTGTCTCGTCTATTGTTAAATACAGATCCATCCCTTCTTTGGGAGGAATGTAACGGCGTACACCCGGAACCTCCCTACCCTTATTATCGGTAGGGAAAACAATATTCCCATCACGTCCTTTTAGCATTTCTTCATAATAAATTTCCAGCCCTGCCCAACCCTGATCCATACCTACAAAACCTATCAGCTGAGACAAAAGGCTACCATTGGGATAAAATCTCTTTGTTTCATGAGTAAAGGTGATTCCCGGTAAATTTAAAAGCCTTACCTCTTTTGCGGCTTCTTCTTCAATCTTCCTTTTTACATAGACAGCGGCACGATCCTGCGTAATAAGTTCATAAATTCGTTCCTCACTCATATCCAGTACTGGAGCCAAAGACCTTGCCGTTTGACGTGGATCATCCACCTGAGGCGGTACGGCGACGACTGTCTCCACTGTAGCACTGCCCGCAAGAAGATGTTCATTACGATCATAAATATTACCCCTCGATGAACGTGTGGGTATACTTCTATTCCACTGCTCCCAGGCTTTCAACTGCAGTTCTTCAGCCATCACAAACTGGACATATCCCAGTCTGAACACTAAAGCTGACATGAGAACAGCGGAAAGAAAAAAAATAAACAGAAGCCTTCTGCGCATTTGCAAATTAGAACCAGTGTCTCTCGCCATTTTTACCTCTTTTTTACAGCATGGTTAATTTCCTCTTGCAGAAAGAATTAACCATTGTCTTTTTTCCGGGTATTGCAAACCCAGTTCGTTAACAGCTATTTCTTCAATTCTTTCCAAAGAGCCGAGACGATTCACTTCGATATGTAGGCGCTCTCTTTCTTCCTGCAGCAGGTGAATTTCCCGGCGCATTTGCTGAAGCTGATAGCTTCCGGCCACTAGACGGCCATACTGTGCTATCAGCCCAACACTGGTCATTACCAGACATAAAAGTATACCACACAGTAACAGGCTTCCACAATGGGCTTGAACCCTCTTGGGCCTGACATGGGGTAAATCATAACTCTTTTCTCTGGGAAGATGGCTGTTTCTTGACCTCTGCTCCTGATAATTAACCGTTCTTAAATTTTCCTTTGCCATTAACAAATTTATTCACCCGCCAGTCTTCTTAGAACTTTTAACTCAATACGACCTTCTCAGCTGACCTTAATCGTGCGCTTTTAGACCTGGGATTTACAGAAATTTCCTGATCCTCCGGATAAATAGGCTTCTTTGTAAGGTTCTTAAGAACAGCTACTTTTCCACACCCGCAGACGGGAATTCCCGGTGGGCAAATACATCTCTCCGATCCATCCCGAAAAATTTTTTTAACGATCCCATCCTCCAGTGAGTGGTACGAGATGACCACAATCCTACCACCAGGCTGTAAAATATCAATCCCCTGGCGCAGGCCTTTTTCCAGATTATCCAGTTCCTGGTTCACTGCAATTCGCAGCGCCTGGAAAACTCTCTTGGCAGGATGGCCTCCCTTGCGCCTGGCAGCAGCAGGCACAGCATTCCTGATAATTTCAACAAGCTGCCCGCTGCGTGATACAGGTCCTTTGTTAAGACGGTACTTAATGATAAATGAAGCTATCCGTCCCGCCCATTTTTCGTCCCCATATTCCCGAAATATACGCGCCATTTCACGGTGCGACATTTCCTCTAAGAGTGCGGCAGCAGTTTTTGGTAAATCCTGATCCATGCGCATATCAAGAAAGACATCATCCCTGTAAGAAAAACCCCGCTTACTTTGATCCAACTGGTACGAAGAAACCCCCAAATCCAACAGCAGGCCATCCACACCTTCAATCTTAAGCTCATCTGTTATTTCAGCAATATCGCCAAAAGTGGCCTTAACTGCTTGAAATGCTGGCCCATATGACAAAAGTCTTTCGCGGGATGCCCGAATAGCATCGTCATCGCGGTCA
Source organism: Bacillota bacterium (assembly GCA_030656575.1). Classification (GTDB taxonomy): domain Bacteria; phylum Bacillota; class Dethiobacteria; order DTU022; family UBA8154; genus JAUSPO01. The sequence goes on along the minus strand of JAUSPO010000187.1, from coordinate 15,037 downwards.
ATTCCGATTAACTTTCCCCCTGGGAGCAGTTTCTTGAGTACTGCTTCTGCATGTCCCCCTCCTCCGAGTGTCCCATCTACAATGATTTTTCCCGGGGCAGGCTTTAAATAAAACAGGACTTCATTGAGCATAACGGGGATATGGTCGTAGGCTTCATTTCCATTTTCGTTCATATTCCTCTTCACCACTATCTTACAATTGAAAATCCATCAAACTCTCTGCAACCTGTTCAAAGGACAGATTGGAGTTACTGCTGTATTGTTCCCAAATTTCCTTACTCCAAATCTCAGCCCTGTTGGAAACTCCAATAAATACCACCTCTTTTTGCAGATGGGAGTGTTCTCTCAGAAGCGGTGGGATTAAAGTACGCCCCTGTTTATCGATTTCAACTTCCGAAGCGCCAGAAAAAAACATCCTCATAAAGGCCCTCGTTTCGGCTTTTGTAAACGGTAGGCTTTTTAACCTGCCCTCAATATTTTTCCATTCCTCGACAGGGTAAAGGAAAAGACAATTGTCAAGGCCGCGGGTAATAATGAAATTATCACCCAGTTCTTCACGAAACCGGGATGGCACAATAACGCGACCCTTGTTATCAAGATTATGATAAAACTCACCGATCAACACTAAGGACACCCCATCCTAAACAATTAAGAGGAAAAACAACCACTTCCTACCACATCAAACCACTTTTGTTTATATTCTACCCCTGATTTAAGATTCCTGCTTAAAAATAAAAAAAAATATTAAAAAAATAAAGAATATATGAGAAAATATATTGCAGGTTGTTCCCCCTTTTTGTAATTTATACTCAAAAATTATGTTTTTATAAAAAAACGGGGGTGCAAAAAAAATAAAACGCTGTCGCATCGTTTTACGATTTAGCGTCTTATTTGCTTAAAAAAACTACCTAGAAATCTTTAAGATAAAAAACAAAAAAAAGCAGCAGCATTTTCAGATGCCGCTGCAAGAATATAACTGATATTCTCCTTTACTGTGACATTTTCATCAAGAGAGATTCAGGCGCACACTTCAGTCTTCGACATCCCATCAGATTAAATATTTCATAAAGATGGAAGCCGTATAAAAATAAATCAGCAAACCCGTTACATCCTTAATCGTTGTAACAAAGGGCCCCGCCGATATGGCTGGATCAATTCCATAATGATTAAAAATCATTGGGACAAGCGTCCCGATCAGGGCTGCAAATGAGATCGTAATGAACATGGCCAAACCCACCACCACACCAAGCATAGGAATACCCTGCCATAACGAGGCAACTAATGCAATAATAATTCCATTAAAAACTCCCATTGAAATACCTACTTTAACTTCCCGAAAAAAATACCGCCAGACATCATCGTTCTCAATTTCGCCGGTAGCTAAACTACGGACAAAAACCGTCGAAGACTGGGTTCCCACATTTCCACCCATGTCCATAATCACAGGAATAAAAATAGCGAGAATTAAAATGGACTTCAGAGTCTCCTCAAAAACTCCGATCACAAATCCGGACAACAACCCCCCTACGAGACTGATCAAAAGCCAGGGCACCCTTTTGCGGGCAATACCAAAAACTGAGGCATCAAGTATGTTGCCCCGTACCTCGCCGGTACCTGCCAGGCGGTAAATATCTTCCGTGGCCTCCTCCTCGATAACATCAAGGATATCATCCACTGTGATTATGCCCAGCAAACGCTGTTCCTCATCCACCACCGGCACAGCCAGTAAATCATACCGGGCTACAACACGGGCAACTTCTTCCTGGTCCATATGAGCAGGAACACTGATTACATTCCGAAACATTATTTCACGAAGAAAAGTTCCATCCCCGGCTGCAATTAAATCACGTAAGGAGATTACACCGCTTAATTTTGTTTGGGCATCCACAACATAGACATAGTAAATAATTTCAGCTTCCGGAGCAAGTTCTCTTAAACGGGTAATAGCATCCTCTGCTACAAGATCTTCCGGGAGGGCAATAAAATCGGTGGTCATTATTCCGCCGGCAGTATCCTCAGGGTATCTAAGAAGATCCCTTAGCTCTTCAGCTTCTTCCTCGATTAGAGCAAGAAGATCCTTTGCCTCTTCGGGATGAAGTTCACCTAATAAATCAGTGGCATCATCTATAGCCATTTCTTTGAGAATAGAAGAAGCCCTGTGTTTCGTCAGCAGCCTTATTAAAGAGACCTGATCAAATTCTTCCATTTCCTGAATAATAAGGGCAGCCTCTTCGTTGGATATAAGACTAAAAAGCTCTTTTTTCTGCGCGTCATTTAAATCATCGACCAGATCAACCAGATCGCTGGGGTGCATTCCATCCTTAATCTGTCGTAATATTTTTTCCAGAGTCTGCTGAATGGACAATTCACACACCCCCATAATATAAAATAGCCAGTAGTAAGAATTCAAAAACGCCAGGAATATGCTTCCGGCTGTTTATTAATTAACTTTTTACAAGAGAAGTTTTGTTTCGGAAATCACCATATCCAATAACATTTCGATACTATTATATGTATTAAATTGGATTCCTGCTAATATTCTGAAAGGCTGTGGGTAATGAGCCGTAGTTAACGGTTTCCCGCGGAAAGCGCTACCAACTCCAGGCCTCCGGGTGACTCCCCGGGGAAGTTGCCGTAGCACTGAAACAGAACCGCTAAGAGCCTGACACTTGAACTTGGAGACTCTGTTTCAGCGATTCACACCCCATCCATAAAAAATAAACCCCACCATGACGTTGGGCCGTTGTTTTGAACTTTCTCCCTACAGGGGGGTGCCTTCTTACATGCTTTGCAGGTCCCACAGAATTCAGGGCTTCTGCGCCACACCTAAAGTCAGGCTCCCAATTCATTAGTGTTAGCTCAAAACTATACAGCTTTGCACGCGCACAGCAGGGTATTACCTTACTCTGTTTGTAATAATATAATAGCACAAATACAGCTTACGTGCAAGAAGCAAAAAGATGCAAAAATACAAATTTTAACATAAATACGGGCCCTCAAGCATGAATATTATGGGACATTCACTTACTTTTTAAATCAGCATTTAGATCTTTTTTATTATCTCTCGAAATGGGTTTAATATACAATTCTTCTAATTGACTGGATGAAACAGGCGCAGGAGCACCCGTTACCAGACACGTTCCTCCGGCTGTCTTGGGAAAAGCGATTACATCCCTGATACTATTTTTGCCGGCCATGAGCATAATGAGGCGATCAAGTCCAAAGGCGATACCCCCATGAGGCGGCACTCCATACATGAAAGCATTTAGGAAGAAACCAAACTTCTCTTCCGCTTCTTCAGAAGTCATTCCTAAAAGGTTAAATATTTTCTCCTGGATATCCTTTTTATATATACGCAGACTGCCTCCTGCAACCTCTACCCCGTTATATACAAGATCATACGCACGTGAACGAACCTTCAGAGGATCTTCAGTTAGCAGAGAAAGGTCATCTTCCATCGGAGCGGTAAAAGGATGATGATTTGCAGTATACCTTCCTTCATCATCGTCATAGGACAGGAGAGGAAAATCCAACACCCAGAGAAAATGATTCTTCTCTTCAGGAATTATTTTCAAGCGCTCTGCCAGAGAAATCCTCAGCTGGCCAAGTACCTTTAATGCCGTTTCCCATTGGTCGCCCACAAAGAGCAGAAGGTCTCCTGCTTCTCCCTGCAGTTTACTCTTTATCTCATCCAACTGTTCCCCGGTGAAAAATTTAGCAATAGGAGTTTTGAAACCATCCTCTGTTACGATCATCCAGGCCAGGCCGCCTGTCCCCCATAACTGAACCTGCAGAGTCAGATCATCGAGTTCCTTACGGCTGTAATGGCCACAACCCTTAGCATTCAGACCTTTTACCACTCCGCCTTTTTCAACTACTCCTTTAAATACCTTAAACTGGGATTGACCCGCAATTTGGGATATATCACTGATCTCCATGGCAAACCTTGTATCAGGTTTATCACTGCCAAAACGTTCCATCGCTTCATGATAACTGATTGTCTGAAAAGGAACTTTAATTTCTTTTCCCAACACATTCTTAAAAATAGATTCTACAAGTCCTTCCGCTTCACCGATAACATCATCCATGGTACAAAAAGACATTTCCATATCTATCTGAGTGAATTCCGGCTGACGATCCGACCTGAGATCTTCATCACGAAAACAGCGTACAATCTGAAAATACTTATCAACGGAGGAAACCATAAGCAGCTGCTTGAATAGCTGTGGCGACTGAGGTAAAGCATAATAGCTCCCGGGAGATGTCCGGCTCGGCACTAGAAAATCACGGGCACCTTCGGGAGTGCTTCTCGTCAACATAGGTGTCTCTATCTCCCAGAATCCGTGCTTGTCAAGATATTCCCTGATAACCATCATCGTTTTGTGACGAAGCTGAAGCGAGCGCTGCATTTCAAAGCGCCTTAGATCTAAATAACGGTATTTTAAACGTAAGTTTTCATCGGTATCAATACCGTCTTCAATATAAAAAGGCGGTGTGTTGGATGGATTTAAAAGATCCATATCCTCTACCACAATCTCAATCTCGCCGGTCGCCAAGTTCGTATTGACCGTTTCAGGAGAACGTTCCTTTACATCACCCGCAATGGCCAGGACATACTCCGAGCGAAGTTTTTCCGCTTCATTAAAGAAATGGGAATTTTTCTGATAGTCAAAGACAACCTGTATTATACCGGAGCGGTCCCTTAAATCAACAAAAATAAGTCCGCCGTGGTCTCTTTTACTCTGCACCCATCCCGCTACAACTACTTTTTTTGCCAGGTCCTCTTTAGTAAGTGAACCACAATAATGAGTTCTTTTTATGCGCATAAAGTTATCTTAGCCCCGCAGGGCTGTGCCCCCTTCCGAAAACTATTCAATTTTTTTACGCAGAAAAGCAGGAATTTTTTCAAAAGATAGTTCCACCTGTTCTCCGTTAACCATATCTCTCAGCTTAACTATTCCTTTGCTTTTATCTTCCACGCCCATAATAATAACAAAACGAAAAGAATTACGGTTGGCAAACTTCATCTGGGCTTTTAGGCTGCGATTAAGGTAATCCGTTTCAACCCGGAAATCATTATCCCGGAGCAGATAAAGCAGATTAAACCTTTCTTCCCATAAATCTGTACTCTCTACAGCCAGAAAAACACCTTCGGGTTGGTCTTTAACAGGAAATAATTCTTCTTTTTCCAAAGCAAGTAATATCCTCTCAACACCAACGGCCATACCCACACCTGGAACCTGGGGGCCTCCACAATGTTCTACCAGGTTGTCGTATCTCCCCCCGCCGCCAAGCGCATTCTGTGAACCGAGCTGACAAGACAAAAACTCAAAAGCAGTATTCGTATAATAATCCAGGCCTCTGACAAGACCGGAATCAACATAGAAAGATATATTTAAAGCTTTCAGCAATTTTAAAACATCCTCAAAATGAGTCCCGCATGAAGAACACAAATAAGCATTAATCGGGGAAGAATCTTTCATTACTTCCCTACAGCTGTCGTTTTTACAATCCAGAAGACGCAGGGGATTATTTAAAGCCCTTTTCCGGCAATCCCCGCATAACAGAGATATTTTTGTTCGGGCAAACTCTTCTAAATCTTTCTGGAAAAGGGGCCTGCACTCTGGACAACCCACACTGTTAATATGCAGTTTTAAATCTTTAAAGCCTAACTTAGAAAAAAAATCCGCAGTAAATTTTATGACTTCAACATCAGACGCAGGGTCTTTCGTGCCGAATATTTCAATACCCATCTGATAGAACTGCCTCTGTCTTCCTGCCTGTGGGCGATCATAACGAAACATTGGGCCGTAATAGAAAAGCTTCACCGGTTGGGCATTATTATGTAAGCTATGCTCCAGGTAGGCACGCACAACGCCTGCAGTACCCTCCGGTCTTAGAGCCAGTTCTCTACCGCCTCTATCTTTGAAGATATACATTTCTTTTTTTACTACATCGCTTTCCTCTCCTGCACTACGCACAAAAAGCTCTGTCTCTTCAAAGACAGGGGTGCGGATCTCAGCAAAGTTATAATTGTAACAAAGCTCCCTGAATTTTCTTTCCACGAAATTCCACTTATCCGATTCCAGTGGCAGCATATCCCGTGTCCCTCGCGGAGCCTTAAATGCCATTACCCCACCCCTTCCAAAATTACTATTCCAGACTATTATGCACTGTAGATACAAATAGATTTTAGCTAATGAAAAGCGGCTTGTCAACTTAACTTTACCCGAGAGATTATGGTCAATTGACAGTTGACAATATTTGTCTCAGCTCTTCGTCTTTTACGCAGAAGTCTCTTCGGATGGAGTACCTTCGCTGCCTGTCAGGATTCCTCTCTTTACGAAATCGTCGCTCACGTAATCCAAACCCAGTTTATATAACGTCTCTTTAGTAGGAATTCCATCCCTCGTCCAACCCTTGAATTCATAATACCCATCAAGAAGCTTTTGCTCGAATTCGTGGTCCCGAACCTTCCAATGATCCTCTGGAGGACGTTCGTCTTTCCTCCTGAGTCCTCTTCTCACATTAAGGGCTCTGACCAGATTCCGGTTCCTGCTGGCTATTTCCCATAACCCGTTTTTATCAAGTTCCATCCCGGTCGCAAGTGAGACTAAATATGGTATATTGTGTATGTGATATGGGGGCTTCCCGCCGTATTGGCCATCAAATGATGACAAATAGGCGCACAGCCCCGTGGCGTCATCAATGTAATGCATTCTCTCATTCCAATCACAAATGAGGCAAGACGCTTCGATAGATATTTCGTTTCGTTTTTCCCATTCCAGAAATATTTGTTTAATCTTATCGTTTGGAAGTGCCTGCCAATTTTTTACAAACTCTTCTCTCTCTTCCCTGGTAGGAAGGGGATCCTGGGGGAAGGACCCTTCGATCTGGGTGATAGTCATCTTCTCACCGGTGGCGATCATAAGGAAATAAGGAGGATTCAACTTACCCAGCTTGATGGGTACCTGCTCAAACTTTTTTATGGTATTATGGTCATATGTTTCTGCGCCCTTGCCAATCTGGCGGGCTGCCCAATAAACACCATTGGCTAAAACATCACCAATCCCTTCCCGCCGAACAATTTTTTCAATGAGATAGAAAAATCTCTCCCCGGAGTCGGACGGAAATTCCGGCAGATCCTCGTCAGTTAAAATACCCGCTTCGAAAAGTTCAACGGCGAAGGCCAGAACTTGCGGCGTTGAGTATGAGTCCAATCCATACTCCTGAGTAACACCAAGGATGTCTAAACTAAAGTCTAACTCTTTAAAGGCGGCCATATGATAGGTATCTTTTCCATAGCATTTTAAATAATATCTTGGCCTTCCCGGGTAGGAAATTACATGGTGGCAATCTTTCGGACAATTATAGCAACTGATAAACCGAAGCCGCATGCTGTCACCAAGCGCTTTCCACTTCTTTTCAATTTCTTTGTTCCAATAACCCTTTGTCCTAACACGGGCATTGCCCCAGGCAAAATTATCGTGGTGGTAGCTGTCATCATCCTCGTGCGCCATAATATCCCCACATCTTGGATTCTCATGAATTTCCTTCCTCAGGCGGAAGCATGCCTCAAAAAGTTCAGCTGGCCGGGCGATATTGATGTCCTTTGTTCCGCGTACAGCTATCGCCTTTAACCTTTTATCTCCCATCACCGGGCCCGGCCCGCGGGAGGCGCTGGAGTTATCGTGTTCAATGCTGGCCATATAGACTTTGTTTTCACCGGCCAGGCCAATAGCAGCCACCTGGGCTTTTGGCTCCTTCAACTCCTCTTTAATGAGTGCTGCAGTTTCTTGAGCACCTTTTCCATGTAGATGAGCGGCATCACGTATTTCCACTTTTTCATTGTTTATCCACAAATACACAAGACTGGATGCCTTGCCGCGGATGACTATTTTGTCATAACCGGCATGTTTCAGTTCAGTCCCGAAATATCCTCCCATTAACGAATGTGCAAGTAAGTTTGTCTGGGGAGAAAAGGTATTCACTGAGGTACGAGTGGCACCGGGAACGAGTGTGGAATGTAAAAGACCGGTGCTGAATATTAGTAAATTATCGGCAGAAAAGGGTTCAACTTCAGGAGGAACCCTATCCCATAGAATCTTCAAGGCAGTCCCCTGCCCCCCCAGATGAAGCTCAGTTAATCCCGGGTCAGTTTCGACCCTCTCAATGGTTCCTTTGGATAAATCAACTTCTAAGTTATACCCTGCCTCAGAGTACCTCATTTTCATCACCTCTTGGTTTGTTATGTGGCACCATTTTGTAACACAGTAAATTGGGCCTTAATTCATAAATTAAAGACAATGGAATAATTTACCTACTATACAAAATATTTAATATATGTTAAAATTTTAGCATAATTTGTTTAAACTGGCAAAGTTTTGGTGATCCTTATCCTGTTTGTAAATGGGAGGTATATTAATAATGAGAAAAACAATGACTATAGCCTCTAATAAAGTATTATACATATTTATGATCCTGTCAATTTTATTCTTTATTTTATCCGCAGCAGCTCCTTCGGAAGCAGTAAACAGCCCGCTTAAAGGTAAAGTGGAAGTACGGCTGCTCAATTTCAGAGTCGGGCCTTCCGTATCGCATACTTTAATCAAGGGACTTCCTTCAGGAACACCTTTTGAGGCGCTTTTTCTTGAAGGGGACTGGATGCTGGTAATGCTTGAAGACGGCAGTACCGGTTGGGCTTGCAGAGAATTTACGAGCTTATCAGGACAAATGTCGGACAAGCTTCCCCCTGTCATCGCTAAAAAGATTGTTGTTGAAGGCAGCCTCTTAAACGTCAGACTGGGACCGGGGCTAAGTTATAAGAAAATAAACGAACTTCCCCGCAATACTACGGCCACCGTATATTTTGAGCGGGGTGAATGGCTTTTGGTAAGGCTGCCGGATGGTGCAAGCGGCTGGGTTTCCAGTTTATACACATCATACCTTGATGAAGACAAGAAAACGACTGAAAAACCGGAACAGCAGTCTCCTTCTGAGCCGGTTAAAGAGGAGCCGGTTAAAGAGGAAAAGGAAGAACAATTCCCTTATAATGTGAGCGTTACCGCAGACCCCTTACGCCTGAGGGAAGAGCCGGGATTACACAACAACCCCGTTGGAGACATTCCCAAGGGTACAGTCCTCACCGTACTGGATGCAACGGAGGAGCAATGGCTGAAAGTGGAACTGCCTGATGGAAAACAGGGATGGATAGCTGGCTGGTATACCCAGAGAGTTGAGGCGCAAACGGGCTCTCCCATCACATATTTTCGCCTGGCAACCGTAAATGCCGATGTTCTAAGGGTCCGTTCCGGCCCGGGGCTTGAATACTCTCAAACCGGCAGGGTTTTCTCAGGGAATCATCTGATCACATTACAGGAAAATAACGGTTGGTACTACGTTCAGATCCCCAATGGCCAGTATGGCTGGATAAGCGGGGAGTTTGCCTCTGTGAAGACTGTGGCCTCAAATGTCAGTGCCTCTTCGGGAAGCCCTTCAAGGGGAGGAAATCTGAACACTCCAAATATTACAATTGTCATTGATCCTGGTCATGGGGGGAATGATAACGGGGCTACAGGATTTAGCGGGTTGAAAGAGAAAAAGGTAAATCTTACTGTATCTTTATACGTGACTGAAATGCTTCGCGCAAGGGGCTTTAATGTAGTCCTGACCCGCAATAGCGACATAAAATTAACCCTTGCCGAAAGGGTTGCCATGGCTGAAAGGGTTAAAGGGGATATTTTTATTAGTATCCATGCCAATGCCCATCCTAATATTTTTACTTCAGGAACTGAAACTTTTTACTACGCGAACAAAGCTGCCTCACCACAAAGCTTTTTCCTTGCCACCCTTCTCCAGCAGGAAACAGTTGGGGCCTTAAAGCTGCCCAGCCTTGGAGTTAAAAAGGCCAATTTCCATGTTATCAGGGAAACAACAATGCCTTCAGCCCTGCTTGAACTTGCTTTTCTGACCAATGCAGTTGACGAAACAATGCTTTCATCGGATGAATGCCTTAAAATGGCCGCAGAAGCGATTTACCGGGCTATTTTAAGATATTATAATCTTCGCTAGAAGCTTTTCCTGCTGTCAAGTAAAATCGTCACGGGACCGTGATTCTCAACTATTACTTTCATCATGGCCTGAAACTTTCCCTTTTCTACCTTCAGTCCCCTGCCTGATAATATTTCACACATTCTATGATATAAATGATTAGCTTTTTCCGGAGCGGCAGCTTTAATAAAGCTGGGTCTACGCCCCTTCCGGCAATCTCCAAAGAGAGTAAACTGTGATATGCATAAAATCTCCCCGCTCACGTCCTCCAGAGAAAGATTCATTTTCCCTTCATTGTCTTCAAAAATGCGAAGCCCGGCAATTTTACCTGCAATATATTTACAATCATCCTCTTCGTCATCTTTTTCGATACCAATAAATACTACCAATCCCCTCTTAATCTTTCCCAGGACTTCACCTTCCACCTCAACCATGGATTCTCCTGCCCTTTGCAAAACAGCACGACTTCCCTTCGGTTTTTCTTTACTTCTTCGCCTGTTTCTCCCATTCTGACTCCTGTCTCCTGACTACTGACTCCTGAGTAGTACATTATTTCTTTATCTTTCGTAAATTATTTTCCTGGGGTGAGCTTGACTCTGCATGTCTCCTTACCGAAAAGACATCCTTTACCCTTTTCACCCTGTTCATAATATGCTCCAGATGCTCCAAATCTCTTACCACAAAGGTCAGATAAACAATCATAATTTTTTCCTTGGTTGTCCGGGCGTTTACTGCAGTAATATTCACTTTACTTTCACTGACTGCATACATAACTTCTGTAAGAAGATTATGCCGATCCATGGCTGTAACTTCAATTTCCACAGGATAAGAAATATTACTGTCAACTTCCCAAAAAACAGTTAAATAGCGTCCTTCGTCTCCATCCACCCTTTTCATGTTTGGACAATCTTTACGATGAACGGAAATGCCCCTCCCCCTGGTAATAAAACCCACAATCTCATCTCCGGGTAAAGGGTTACAGCACTTTGAGAAGCGGACCAGCAGATTATCGATGCCCTGGATCTTAACACCTTTTGCCGCCTTGGCAGCACCCTTCCAAGGTTTAATCTCTACAGGAGGCAGTATGGTATCTTCTCCGAATTTTTTATTATACTCGTCCCTCAGTTTGGTAATAATCTGCTGGGCAGAAACACCCCCATAACCTACAGCAGCATAGACATCTTCAGCAGAAAGAAGATTAAATTTTGAACCCACATCATCGACGAGCTGATCTTTCAACAGCAGGCGAGGCTCCAACCTCAGTTTACGAATCTCTTTTTCGAGGCTTTCCTTGCCTTTGACGATATTATCTTCTCGCCTTTCCTTTTTGAACCAAGCCCTGATTTTACTCTTTGCCTGGGAACTGACAACAATCTTTAACCAGTCCCTACTGGGATTTCCCTGTTTGCTGGTGAGAATCTCCACGATATCCCCAGTCTTTAATTTATACTCCAAAGGAACAATTCGGCCGTTTATCTTGGCACCGATACAATGGTTCCCTATATCGGTATGGATCTTGTAGGCAAAATCAAGAGGAACAGATCCGGCAGGCAGATCAATGGCATCACCCCTCGGGGTAAAGACGAAAACCTCATCTGCAAACAGATCAATCTTTAAATGTTCCATAAATTCGTGTGCATCTTTTAAGTCCTGCTGCCAGTCCATCAGCTGACGCAGCCAGGAGAGTTTTTCCTCAAATTCCCTGTCATTTTTTACATTTTCTTTATATTTCCAGTGTGCGGCAATTCCGTGTTCAGACGTACGGTGCATCTCCTTTGTGCGAATCTGCACTTCGAGCAGCTCATTTTCTGCACAAACCACCGTAGTATGAAGAGATTGATACATATTCGGCTTGGGCATAGCGATATAATCATTAAAGTGACCGGGAATTGGTCGCCAGAGAGTATGCACTATCCCCAATGCTCCGTAGCACTCCCGGATGTTTTCCACAATGACACGCACCGCAATCAGATCATAAATTTCATTAAAATCCTTACCCTGATTTTTCATCTTATTGTAGATACCATAAATATGTTTGGGCCGACCGCTAATATCAGCAATTATTCCTGATTCTTTAATTTTTTCCGAGAGAATACCGATCATTTTATTAATAAAATCTTCACGTTCTTTACGTTTCTTGGACAGCTTATCCACTAGATCGTAATAGCCTTCTTGATTCAAATAGCGGAAAGCCAGGTCTTCCAGTTCCCATTTAATTTTATAAATGCCAAGCCTGTGGGCAAGGGGCGCATATATTTCCAATGTTTCCCGGGCAATTTCCTTCTGCTTGGCGCTGTCAAGAAAACGAAGCGTACGCATGTTGTGAGTTCTGTCGGCCAGTTTAATGAGAATTACCCTGATGTCTTTAGCCATAGCCACGAACATTTTTCGCCATGTCTCAGCCTGGTGTTCCTCCTTGGAGCGAAATTCCATTTTGCTTAGCTTGGTTACTCCATCTACAAGGTAGGCTACCTCATCACCAAACTCCTTCTCAATCTCTTCATAAGTAACGGGCGTATCCTCAAGAACATCATGTAGCAGTCCGCTCATCACCGTAACAAGATCCAGTTCCAGGTCGGCAAGAATATAAGCTACTCCAAGAGGATGAGTAATAAAGGAATCTCCCGATACTCGTTTCTGCCCGGCGTGAGCTTTCAAGGCAAACTGGTAGACCCTCCGGATCAGCACCCAGTCTTCCCGTTTATCATTGTATTTTATAAAGCGTCTTTTTAATATCTGAAGACTCATTTAACACCCCGGTTTTTTCTTTTTTTTAAGTATAAATTATCCATGATGGATAGTAAAGTCAGTTAACAATTTAAGTGTTTCTTCTCCTGCTGCCTGCAGTAAGATTTGCTGGAACAAAATGGCCTGCTCCCATTTCTCCCTCTCCTTACGGAAGAGTTCGAGACCGGACATATCCCTGAATAAAGAGCAGTAATCATTTCCCTCATTTTGCAAAGAAATTTCTTTGTCATCCAACTGCAGATATGAGGACACACGTAAAATTTCTATGCTTTTTTCAAGGAGATATTTTGTTGTGGGGAAAGGAAGCATCTTTCCAAGTTTACTATAAATGCTCCGGGCTGGCACAATACCTTCGATAGCCAGTTTTTGAAGGGCGAAACAGACCTGTTCCATAGAAGAACAGTTCGGCACAGTGGCCAGTAAAAGCTTGTTATTCTCCTGATAATCCTCATTTCCATATAAGATGTGAAGTTTATAATATGTATCAGAAACCTGGCTCAAATAGGATAGAAACACCTTTAACTTTGCTTCCACCATGGGCAGATCAAAAAAGACTAAATGTTTTAGTGCTTCCTGGTTCTGAAAAGATGACATATTCCCCTGATGGCTGAAGCAAATATTTTCACGCCCGGCAAACTTTTTTTCCAGATGTCGCAGCCGACCAATGGTGTTAACAAAAACAAGAATTCCTTCGCCCATATCTACCAACTGATCCAGATAAGGCAGCTTCCTGCAGTTTCTTCTATCTACCAGAGTAAAACTTTTTCCCTCATATTCATCACAATGATAACAATGCTGAACTTCAAGCTGTATGGCCCCATCGCCTCTCCACTCATCAAAAGCCAGGCTGAAAAACAGATCTACTCCTCTGAAAAGGGTTAATGGGGGAAGCCTGTCTTTTCCGTTAAAACATATTCCCGGAAAAGATATATTATTTTTTTTCAAACCAAGCTGAAGGTGCTGTTTTTCTTTTCCCACTTCTCTCTTTTTTTCCAGAAACCATTTTCCGCCGCGAAAAGACGGCTCTGCATTACCAAAGCCAAAAGGTTCAAGCCTTGCCAGCTCTCTGACCAGCTCGGGAGTCATTTCTTCAGGCTCAAGTTCTGCGTCTGCATAATGAATTTCTGTACGGGTTTCCTCTCCATAAAAATCTCCTGCCAAAGCATTTAGCCGTTCCCTGAGAATGCCGAGGGAATCATCCTTTACAGATAAACCGGCCGCGAGACGGTGGCCTCCGAACCCTAACATAAGCGATTGACACTTCTTTAAAGCCAAAGTCAAGTCGAAATCACCAGTACTTCTCCCGGAACCTTTTCCAATGCCATTCTCCATGGCGATCAAAATAACGGGAACGTTGTATTTTTCTACCATGCGGCTGGCAACAATCCCCAGAACCCCGTGATGCCAATCATCACTGGCCAGAAGAATCAGATTATCTCCTGCTTCTTCCCGTCCTTTTTCAACCACGGCGCATGCCTCCTTAAAGGTTTTCAGACCAAGGGCCTGACGGCGTTTATTCTCCTCATGGAGTTCTAACGCCATTTCAGAGGCTCTTTCTTTCTCCTTTTCCAGGAGAAGAAATAAGGCGCGCGAAGCATCACCCAGACGCCCTGCCGCATTCAGGCGAGGCGCAATGAAAAATGCTATTTCTTTGGCGGTTAACTTCTTTTTATGTAAGCCTGCAGTTTCACAGACGGCCTCCAGCCCGGGGCGAAGATTATTTTCCATCTTTAATAAACCGTGAAAAACAAAAGTACGGTTTTCTCCTACCAATGGGGAGATATCGGCTATTGTGCCCAATGCAACAAGATCAAGGTATTCCCATATTGAAATCCCGCTTATTTCTTCACTCACAGGGAGATTAAACACTTTTGAATTCTGCTCAACATGGAGAAGAAGAGCATGTCCAAGTTTAAAAGCAATTCCCACTCCACAGAGATCCTTAAAAGGATAGAGACAATCATTTCTCAGTGGGTTGATCACCGCATCAGCTTCAGGTAAAATCTCATGGGGCTGGTGATGGTCAGTAATGATCACATCCATCCCCAAAGAACGGGCGTATTTTACTTCTTCCACAGAATTAATACCACAATCAACAGTTATGATTGTTGAAACACCATTGCTATAAAGATAATCAATTGAACTTTTATGTAAGCCATACCCTTCATCCAACCTGCTCGGTATGTAAAAAGTCACTTCTGCGCCTAAGCGCTGCAGTAAAGAATATAAAAGTGCCGTGG
>JAUSPO010000186.1 GCA_030656575.1 Bacillota bacterium | reverse complement strand
CTAATGCTATCAACCTAATTACCGCTACTTGGCTGGGTGCCATGTGTTTGGTGGCCACTGGCATTTATCGCACCGTGGTGCGTGCCTTTGATGAGCACTTTTTTAGCTCACTCATGTTGGCTGTGATTGTCTACACCACCGTGCTGTTTTCGGTAAACGCCATGGGCTTTTTAACCATGCCGCGCAGTGTGCCGCTGGTGGCTGGCTTTTTTGCCTTTATTTGGGTTTGGGCCAGCCGCAGCATCATCCGTGCCATCTTGATGCGTATGCTGGGTTTAAACCTACAGAAAAAGCCGTTGCTGATTTATGGTGCGGGCAGTGCCGGCCGCCAGTTTGTAGCTGCGGCCATGCAGGCGCCAGACTATCGCCCCATCGCTTTTTTAGACGACAGCAATGAGCTGGTAGGCTCTACCGTGCAGGGCTTGCCGGTGTTTGCAGGCAAACGCGCGGCAGAGCTGGTGCAGCGTTATCGAGCCCGCGACATTATTATCGCGTTGCCGTCTGCCAGCCGTGCCCGCCGTAAAGAAGTATTAGACCGCTTAGCGCCGCTGCCGGTGCATGTGCGGGTGTTGCCACCGCTAGACCGCATGATGCGCGGTGACATTAAGTTCACTGATATTCAAGAAGTAGATATTGCCGATTTATTAGGCCGCGACCCGGTGCCGCCAGTGCCGGAATTATTGCATCGCGACATTTTAAACAAATCGGTGTTAGTGACAGGTGCCGGTGGTTCTATTGGTGCTGAACTGTGTCGGCAAATACTCGGTGTGCGCCCGAAGCGTTTGGTGCTGGTAGAGCAGTCTGAATTTGCCCTGTACCAAATTAATAACGAACTGCAGCTGCACTTCCCCTATATTGAAATATTGCCCATTTTGGGCAGTGTGATGGACGGCGAGCGCATGCAGCGTTTGTTGACACGTCATCAAGTGGACACCGTATACCACGCCGCTGCCTATAAACATGTGCCGCTGGTGGAAGCCAACCCGTTTGAAGGGGTGCGTAACAATGCTATTGGCACCTACCGCACGGCGCGTGCTGCGTTGCAGGCGGGGGTGTCTAAGTTTGTGCTTATTTCTACCGACAAAGCCGTGCGCCCAACCAACATTATGGGTGCTTCTAAACGTTTGGCCGAGCTTAGCTTGCAAGCCTTAAACATAAGCGCCGATGACAAAACTTGTTTCACCATGGTGCGTTTTGGCAATGTGTTGGGCTCGTCTGGCTCGGTAGTGCCGTTATTCCGTAAGCAATTAGCGGCGGGTGGCCCCATCACCGTGACCCACCCTGAAGTGACACGTTACTTCATGACCATTCCCGAAGCAGCGCAGTTAGTGATTCAGGCCGGTGCCATGAGCACCTGTGGTGATGTGTTTGTGCTGGATATGGGCGATTCTGTCCGCATTGTAGACCTGGCACGCAAAATGATTCACCTGAGCGGCATGACCGAGCGCACGGCGGATAACCCCAGTGGGGATATCGAAATTGCCTATACCGGTTTGCGCCCCGGTGAAAAACTGTATGAAGAGCTGTTGATTGGTGACAGCAATGTTGAAGGCTCCTGCCATAGCCGCATTATGAAGGCTTTTGAAGCGCACAAAACCTTGGAAGAAATGGAAGCTATTTTTGAGGAAATTGAGCGTTTGGCCAAAGTGCGTGACACCGTGGGTTTGAAAAAGTTACTGCTGTGGCATGTGGAGGGTTACAAACCTGACATGCGTGATGAGAAGCTGCCAAGCCCGTTGGGAGTGGCCAGTGGTGATAATGTGGTTCCGTTGCGTTAATTAGCGGTTGGTTGGATTTAAACGCCCCGTTTATCGGGGCGTTTTTGTTTCTGGCTTATATGAGTGGATTTTGCAAAATTTGCAGTCATTGACTAATATGAAGTCATTGACTGCAATTGGAGTACGTCATGGCGACAATGACCATACGTGGATTAGATGATTCGATAAAAGCGCGATTGCGTGTTCAAGCCGCTATGCACGGCCGGTCCATGGAGGATGAAGCACGCGATATTTTGCGTACTGCACTCTCTCAAGAACAGGCGGCTGCACCATGTCTTGTGACGTCTATTCGCGCAAAATTAGAGCCAGTGGGCGGAGTCGACTTGGCACTACCAAAGCGTGAACGTATACGTGATGTAGTCGACTTTTCATGATTTTGCTAGATACCAATGTGTTATCTGAGTGTTTGCGCCCGCAGCCAGATGGTGCGGTATTGAATTGGTTGTCGCGTCAGCCACGTGCTAGCCTGTTTACGGCCACCATGGTAGAAGCAGAGCTGCTCTATGGTGTGCAGTTGCTGCCTGAAGGCGAAAGGAAAGTTCAATTACTGCAAGCTGTTCAAGCCATTTTTAATGAAGACTTTGCCGGACGGGTGTTGAGCTTTGACCGTGA
>JAUSPO010000141.1 GCA_030656575.1 Bacillota bacterium | reverse complement strand
GACACAGATCCCGGCAATCATTATCTCTGCTTCGACCCCTGCTGGCATATCAGAAGGTCTGCCCATTTCTTTTTCCAGATACTTGTTGAAAACATCCGTGACTCCTATTTTTTCACACAATCCAACAATTAACTGAAGTCTACCTGCTGACCAGGTATTAAAAATATCCACTGCTTTAGACACAAAAGTCACACCTCCAGCGGAGTTACACACTTCTGCATCCTATTATACAATGGCCAAATATTTTTGTCCAGCACTACAACAACGACCGTGCGACAAAATATATTTTTTCGTGGAAAATGTGCAAATGGAAATATTAGTTATGCGGAATATGAGTTATAAAACTATTTATTATCGATAATCTTATTAAGTTTTTCTCCCCACTTATCCCTTACCTTTTGCACTGTAGCTGGATCGTCCACGGTTAGTGGAGCTTTTTCTCCCCAGAATTCATATTCCTCCCAGGGCATGGTGGCATCGATACCAAGCCCGCTTTGCCAGCCTTTTTCACGGAGGGGAATGGCCGGATCGAGCCACTGGCCCGCTCTGCGGGGCAGGATGTTAACATCGCGATCGGCCAATACACGGGTGGAAAGGGCCCAGTGTACCCGGTCATAATCCCAGATGTCAATATCTTTATCCACAACGATGACATGCTTATAACGGGCGTAAGTGGAACCCCAGATGGCATCGATAACTTGCTGGGGATGGCCCTTGAACAGCTTGTCGATCTTGGCAATGGCTTCGTATGTCACATCACATCGTAAATCCAGCAGGCCCGGCACCAGGGTTTTTAAAACCTTGTACGCCTCAGCCTGACTGGAACGCCCTACAGCCAGAGCACTTTCAGAGGGATACCACTGTTCCCGCGTCCCCAGGTAGATGGGGTTGTGACGGTGGGTAATGGCGGTAATTTCAAAAACCGGATTAATGCGGGTTTCTCCATAGTAACCTGTATATTCGCCAAAACCTCCCTCCGGTTCCCTCGAACCGGGATAGATATAACCTTCAAAGACAAATTCCGAAGTTGCCGGCACCTCAATATCGATGGTTTTACATTTTACCATCTCCAGCGGTTCTCCCCGCAGGGCTCCGGCCAGGTGAAATTCGTCAACGCCCGGGCCGGTTCTTGTACAGGAAACAATTTCCACAATGGGATCGTAACCGGTGATTACGGCCATGGGCATGGGTTTTCCCAGGCGTTCATACTTGATATAATGCTGGCGGCCGTGTGTGTACTCCGGGGCACCCCAACCCAGGCGATTTGGCGCCAGTGTCCCCATGCGATAAATACCGGCATTTTGCAGGCCCGTGTCCGGATCCTTGGTTATGGAAACGGAAAGGGTGCCGGGGAAGGGGCCGGCATCGTACTCATGCCATTTAACATTGCAAATTTTGTTGACATCGATGTCCTTTCCCTCGATAAAAACTTCCTGGCAGGGACCGGATGCCACGATTTTAGGCGGGATCAGTTGTTTGGTTCTTCTCACCCATTCTTCGTTAAAATCGCTCCATTTATCCAGGCCGAAGGCCCATAAAAAACGCTTGTCATTGGCAATCATGCCGGTTACCAGGGGAAAATCGGCCCCCTTGATCTTATCGAAGACTATTGCCGGCCCCATATTTTGCAGGGCTTCACGGGTTATACCGTTGACCTCCCATTCCGGATCCACTTCCTCTTTGATGTGAACACATTCTCCTCTCTCCGTGATATAATCAAGAAACTCCCGCATATCTTTCCAATCACTTTTTAACACACTAGCATCCTCCTTGATGTAATTTATTAATATTATATATTTGCTTAATATTTAATACAATGTGATTATTATACGAAGTTTATCAAGAGTTTTAGTTTTAATTCTACTATAAAAATCTTATTTACCTGAAAATAATACGCCTAACTTGGGAATCACGGATTTTACCCCGGAGTGTTTTAACATGCTCCACAGGCTTACCTGGTTACTGGATATTACCGGGATGCCAATATCTTCTTCCAGGCTATTTATTATGGAAAATGTGGGAATGCCGGTGCAACTGATAAATAAAACATCCGCTTCGCTGTGGTAATTGTTTTTGCAAAAGCGGTAGATAATGCCTGGATCAACATCCCCCATCTGCCTGGAATCAGATATCCCCAATCCTTTTATGGCAAGAACTTCAAATCCGTTTCCCTCAAGAAATTTCATCTCAAGTTTATTAATTTCTTCCGTATATGGTGTTAGTACCAGCAATTTCTTTGCTTTAAAAAAATTCAGGGCTTCAAGAACTGCCGTTGCCGTGGTTATAACTTTTATCCCGGTGTGGCTGCTAATTTTTTGCGCTAATTCCAGGTCAAAACCCACTCCATTAATAAGGCTTCCTGAAGTGCACAGAAAAGCAATAATATCCACCGCCGCCTGAGCGAGTAAAGCCCCGGCCTCGCTGGCATGTTCAAGCATCTGGGAAAGCCCTTTGCTGGTTGTCTCAAGCAATGGTATTCTGGTAGTACAAATTGTTATACCCTCAGGGAGAACGGAGAAAAATTCATGTTCAGCAATAATACCCGGAGCAGGATAGATAATACCCAACTTGGCTCTGTAAGCGAACATTTTTCTCACCCCTCTTAATTACAGCCTGCCCGGCAGGTATGGCAAAGAAAGCCCTTTAATACTTTCAAGATTTTGCAGCCCTTTATTTTGCATATATTTCATAATTTCCGTTTTTATATTGTTTACAATTTCTTTTTTAGCCTTCATGGCGCTGGTAAGTACTTGTACCGCGCATGCTCCCGCCATCATATATTCAATTACATCAGCGCCTGCTGAGACCCCACCGGTGCCAATAACAGGGAGATTAAACCTCCTGCACAGTTCAGAGACAGTTTTTATACCCATGGGTTTTATTGCCTTTCCAGTAACAGCTCCTGAACCCTCGATATTGCCAAGTACAGGTTTACCTGTTTCAATATCTATAACCATACCCTTTATCACACCGGGAAAGGGAACCAATGCATCAACACCGGCTTCTTTCATCGCCTGCACCAAAAGGTGGAGTTCAACTGGACGTTCCGATGGAAACTTTGCCCACACGGGAACTTTTACTGCCTGTTTAACTGTTTTAATAACTGAACCCGCTCTTTCCGGCGTTCTTGACCAGTATTCCCCCATGGGTTCTTCTTCCGGCCCGCCCACCAACTTTCCCCTGTGGGGACAAACCAGATTTAACTCAATAGCATCAGCCCCTCCCCTTTCGAGGACTTCTGCCATCCGGGCATATTCCTCCGGTGTGCTGCCGGCTATACTGCCAATTACAGGGATCGCCAACCCTTTCCCTTTGACCAGGGAGATAAGCTCCGCCATTTTTTTATAACCGGGATTAGGCAGTCCGTCAGCACTAACGAGAAAAGAATCACGAAATGCCCAACGGGGTTGTGGATTGCCTTCGCAGGGTTCCAGTGTAGCAGTTTTTAAAACAACCGCCCCGTAGCCTCTTTCTCCGGCGGCCAATATGTTTTTCCCGTTACTGGACAGAGCGCCTGAGGCAAGCATAACAGGGTTTTTTAAGCCCAGTTTACCTATTTTAACACTCATATCGACATGCAAACTTACACACCTCCGGTTCTTTAACAAGTAGTTTCAGAAAGTCATAAATCCTTTATCCATGGGGCTTCAAAGCACCGTGGATAAATATTTTTCACTCCCACGAGGGGTGTTTTTCGTTTGTGCCAATAATGGCTAATATCGAGCGATATATAAAGATAATTAATACTTTTAAACATCTATCACCGCTCACGTCAATATATCAGACTTGACATTTTGTGATCACCACCAAAATCGAAATAGAGGTATTAATTACCAATATTTCCAGGAGGTGGTGGTCGTGCTGGACCATGTCCGCACTCACGAACAGTACTTATGTTTCATGCTGCCCCGGATCACAAAGTTGTTTCTGGAAAAACCGGGACAGGTCCTGTTTTATCTCGATGCTGCGCTCAAGGCTTATCTGCTCAACCTGGATAGAGGCATCGAAATTTTACAGGGTTGTTACTCTAAAGATTTCGGCAGGCCGGCTGTTTTTGACCCGGTGGATATGCTCCGATCTTTAATTCTTATGGTGTCACTTAAAATTACTTGTGTTTCCAAATGGGCTGATGATCTCACCAAAAGTGATGTGCTGGCTATTTTATGTGGTTTCGAGCCGGGCAAGACTCCTTCCGCTGCCGCTTTTTACGATTTCTGGAACAGGTTGTGGCTGGAAGACAAAAGGCTGAGAAAAAAACGTAAACTAAGACTTAGGAAAAAGAGTAAGAAACCGAAAAATGTGCAGAAAGGGCAGAAGTTGCCCAACAGACGCCCGGGGGTGGTGGATAGACTCGTCAGGTCTTTCCGCAAGGGAAGATTTTTCTCCACCAAACGCCCCGAGCGGCTGCTGCAGGAGCTGTTCACCAGGGTCTTTGTTCAAGGCTCCAGGGATAGAGATATTATCCCTGTTTCTATGATACTGGCCGGTGACGGCTCCCCTTTTGAGTCCTGTAGTAATCCCTTTGGTATCCCGGTGTGCGATTGCCGAAACCAGGGAATCTACAGGTGTGACTGCCCCCGAAGATACAGTGATGTTTATGCGAACTGGGGCTATGATAGCTCCCGCGATGTATACTTCTGGGGCAGAAATCTGTATACGTTTTCCTGTGTTAATGGTGAATCTGAACTGCCGGTATTTCTTCGCTTCGGACAGGGCTCCAGGCACGATAGTGTGCTTTTTGCATTCAGTGTGGTGGAGGCATGGCCCCTTTTCAGCGAAGCCGGGCTTAATGTCAACGTTTTCATCGGAGATTCGGCCCACGATGCAAACGCCTTGTATGCTCTGCTGGATGATTACGGCTCCAAGCCGGTGATTGAGCTGAAAAATAAGCCTTCATCTCTTATCCCTTTAAATGAGCAGGGTATTCCTCTTTGTCCTAAAGGGTTTTTAATGCAGTACTGGGGATTCGATGAGAAAAAAAGCCGGTTCAAATGGCGCTGCCCTAAAGTTGTCGGTAAAAAAAGCAACAGGAACAAAATTGATTGTACTACGCCCTGCACAAACTCCAGCTATGGCTTTTCTTGTTACACCAAGCCGGAGTGGGACCGGCGTATCTTTACGGATATCCCCAGGGGGTCGGCTTTGTGGAAACAGCTGTATAAAAGAAGGTCTGTTTCTGAAAGGGTGAATAAGCGCTACAATGACTTCGGCCTGGATACTGCCCGCGTTAGGGAGAATTGTTACTGGTACCACCTGGCTCACCTGGCTGCAATGAATGTGCACCTTGATGCCTGGGTGAAGCAGGAACTTAAAAAAGCAGGAGTGGATAAAAAGGAACTGTTGCTGCGTTTCTTGGGTATTAGCATGGTCACTGTCTGCGCTTGATTCGCCGTTGCCGGACCCGAAAGCGTGGCGCTTGCCCGGTTTGTTCTGTGATATTACCTGGCCCGGTCTCTCACGAGGAAGGGGGCTTGCTTTAGCCTGCCTGTAAGTTTTCAAAGAGCATAATGTTTTTTATTGTTAACCATGGCATTTAATCCCATTAAAGATACTCTTACTTTAAGAAATCACTCGGGGACTTTCTGAATGTACTTTTTAACATAAGCTTCTGCTTTAAAATTTTAATAATTAAAAGAATATAGAATTGCTCCTGCTGTCTCCGTGGGCAGGGGCAATTCTTTTTCCCTTAACGCTTTTTCATTTCACGCCAAAGTTTTTCCATATTAAGCGGCAAATCCATTATCCTCACGCCGGTGGCCTTTTTGACCGCGTTGGCGATGGCGGGGGCGGTACCTACCAAGGTCGGTTCACCGACCCCCTTGGCACCAAAAGGACCACCGGGATCTGTCTCTTCCACAATCAGGGGTGTAATATTTGGAGCATCCAGTGCCGTGGGAATCTTGTAATCGAGCATTGTATCATTGATAACTTTACCTTTTTCATCATATATAATTTCTTCAAATAGTGCGTAGCCAAGCCCCTGCACCAATCCACCCTGGATCTGGCCCTCAACCCCTGTGGGGTTTACTGCCTTGCCCACATCGTGTGCAGCTACTGCGTTTACTACCTGCACCCGCCCGGTGGCTTCATCCACTTCCACCTCAACAATGTGGGATCCAAATACAAATCCGGCCATGGTACCAAAGGGGAAACCTATCACTTTTTCCGGATCATACTTGTGTCCTTCCACCATTACGGAAGCACTCCCAATAATCGGGCCTCTGGTAGCCCAGTGACTAATGCCGCCAATATCATGCATCTTCATGGCACGCTCGGGGGATCCCTTTACGGTGATCTGCCCTTCAACAATCTCCAGCTCTTCTGAAGAAACCTCTAAAAATCTGGCAGCCAGCTCCAGAATCTGTCTTTTTGCATCTGCAGCTGCCAGGCGCACAGCGTTTCCGTTGGTTCGCGTTATGCGGCTTGCTGTAACAGCCCAGTTATAAGGTGTGGAGGCCGTATCGGCAGCCACGATACTCATGGCTTCCATGGGAAGACCCAGTTCTTCCGCAGCGATCTGCGAAAGAGTCGTATCCGACCCCTGACCGATATCAATGGCCCCCGTAAACACTGTGGCCGTTCCATCACCGTGAATGCGCACTATGGCCGAGGAGGACAAAACACCGCTGATATGCTGTAAACAAGCAACACCCATACCCCGATTTTTCCCCAGAAACTTGCCCCAACCTGCCGCTTTAGCCGTTTTCTCCAGGCATTCCTTCACCCCTACACTGGGCATGGGGATACCGCCCACTGAAAGATCGCCGTTTTGTAAGACATTCTTCAAGCGAAACTCCACTGGATCTATGCCAATACGTTCTGCCACCATATCCATATGGGACTCTGTGGCAAAAGCGCACTGCGGGTTGCCAAACCCGCGAAAGGCTCCAGCGCCCATTTTGTTTGTGTAAACACAGTAGCCGTCTATCCGGTAGGAAGGTATTTTGTAAGGCCCCAAAGACATCATGCCGCCAAATCCTGTAATGCCCGGACCATCGTCTGCATACGCTCCAGTATCGAAAACCGCTTTAACGGTACGAGCCAAAATTTTTCCTTCCTTGGAAACCCCCGTTTTGACGGTGATTTTGCTACTATGACGGGGACTGGTAACCGTGAACTCCTCCTTCCTTGTAAGCACTAGTTTCACAGGCTTGCCAGCTCTTTGGGCCAATGCAGCGGCAATGATTTGTGTCTTTGGCTCAACCTTTCCGCCAAATCCCCCCCCCGTTCTAAGCCCTACAACTCTGATTTTATTAATGGGTATATGCAAACCGTCACAAATCCTGATCTGCATTAAATGTGGTGCCTGTGTGCAGGTCCAAATCGTCAAACGGCCACTGATATCGTAGTCAGCCACGGTACCGTTTGTCTCAATCGGAGTCTGCTGCACCATCTGGGTTGTAAAACTGTCCTCGTAAACATAATCAGACTGGTTAAAGGCTGCTTCCACGTCACCTTCAATAAAAGTGGTATGTGAACAAATATTCCCCTTCTGAACGGCCTGAAACGTTTTAATGTAGGCTTCCTGGTTCTCATGAACGAGAGGAGCTTCCGGGTCCATGGCAAAGTCCGTATCGAAAACAGGGGGCAACTCCTCATATTCTACGTCAATCAAAGCAAGGGCCTCAAGGGCGGTAGCTTCATCAACAGCAGCAACAGCAGCAACTGCATCGCCCACATACAGCACTTTTCCACGGGCCAGAACAGGTGTATCAAAAATAAATGGACCATAACACGTATCCGGTAAATCCTGGGCGCTAATCGCCACTTTTACTCCGGGCAAACACAGGGCTCTTGATACATCGACGTTTTTTATGCGGGCATGTGCCAAAGGACTTCTTAATACCTTTCCGTATAACATTTTGGGCAAGGAAATATCATCCACATAAATGGCCTGTCCTGTGGCCTTTTCTGCCCCATCCACCCTGGGAACTCTTTTGCCAACCACACTGAGGGCCCCTTTTTCAACGGCATCAAGTACTATTTCCACCTGGATTATACCTCCTTCCCGGCAAGAGTACCAATGGCTTCAACAATTTTTTGGTAACCGGTACAACGGCACAAGTTGCCCGATATACCCTGGCGAATTTCATTTTCAGTAGGCTTAGGATTCTTATCAAGTATATATTTGGCACTCATGATCATTCCCGGCGTGCAAAAACCGCACTGTATAGCCCCATGGTTGACAAATGCTTCCTGAATGGGGTGCATTTGCCCGTTCTTTTCCAACCCTTCAATAGTAGTGACTTCCTTACCTTCCACCTTGGCAATTAACACGAGGCAGGAGTTGTACGGCACACCGTCAATCAGTACTGTACATCCTCCACAATCTCCATCCCCACAACCTTTTTTGGTCCCGGTTAAGCTTAAATCTGTTCTAATTACATCGAGCAGAGTGCGACTGGGATCAACTTCCACAACCTGCTTTTCTCCATTAAGGGAGAAGCAAACCGTTGCCTTCAATACAACAAACCCCCTTTCCTCGGGTATGAATGGACTACATGTTTAACTTGGCCCTCTCATACGCTTTGGTTAAAGCTCTTTCGGTCAATACCGCTACCATTTCCTTGCGGTATTCGGCACTGGCTCGAACATCAGTAATTGGCACAGAATGTGTCTTGGCCAACTGCCCTGCTTCCCTAATAAGCTTTTCGCTAAACGTTTCCCCAAACATTGCTTTTTCTGCTATTGATGCACGAAGTGGTGTGGGTGCAACTGCTCCCATACAGATGCAAACGTCTTCAAAAGCATAATCTTTGTTTAGTTTTACATAAGCAGCCACATTTACGATCGCAATATCAAGGGCATTGCGGGGGCTTAAACGGAAATAGGCATTACCCGATCCTTGCGCCGGTTCACTAAGTTGTAAATTAACCAACATTTCACCTTGCTTGATGTCTGTCCGCGATGGACCTAAGAAAAATTCGTTCAGTTCTATTTGCCTTTCTCCAGAAGGACCAGCGATCCGTGCCATAGCCTTCAATACAACCAGAGCCGGTGCTGTCTCAGCAGACGGAGCAGCATTGCAAATATTTCCACCAACGGTAGCCAGGTTTCTTACCTGAGGCGAGCCAAGCTGTGAACAAGCTTCTACAAGGGCCGGGAATTTTTCAAAAATATTAGGAGCTTTGCATACTGCTCCATGGGTTACCGTAGCGCCGATAGACAGCCCATCACCATTTTGAGCATTTAACTGGCTTAATTCATCAATAAATGAAATATCCACAAGTGCTTCAGGGGCGGCATATTTGCCATGTTGAATGCCAACCAGGAGATCCGTTCCTCCGGCAACAATTTTCCCCTTATCACCAAATTCGCCCAGCATTGCCATAGCTTCCTGAACGCTTTCTGCTTTATAATAAGCAAATTTCACTAACTCAAACCTCCTCTCTTGCAGCAATCACACTGCTTTAAACTTAGAGATTACCAAATTCTAACCCCTTAATTTGCCTGATGTTTAAGCAGTTTCCTCATACAGCTTCTTAATCAACTGTGCTTTCATTTCAAAACGGGGTAATATGCCTTCAGGAACCAATTCTACCTGCGGCTGAAAGATGAGTTTGCTTCTTAATTCACCTTCAATTTGTTTTTTTAATGTCGCCAAATCCTCGACCCCTGCAGCATACTCAACCTGAATTTTAAGTGGGGGGTCTACTTTGGGGCCGGGCTTTTCCAGTAATATTTGTATCTCTCCTGTTGTCTTGGGACGAAACTCGGAGACTACATCTTTAATTGCTGACGGGAAAACATTTACGCCCAGGACAATTAACATATCATCCGTTCTGCCTACGCAGCGAACCCTAAAGGTCTTGCGGCCACAAGCACAGGGATCATCATAGACTTCAATGCGATCCCTGGTGCGAAAACGAATAATGGGAACAGTGTCGCGGTCCAAATGTGTCGCTACCAGCTCACCACTTGCCCCGTCTTCCATCTTCAGCCTTTGCCCAGTCTCCGGATCAATAATTTCCAGGTAAATCATGTCATGACCCAGGAAATGGTTGCCAGTTCTTTCCTCACACTCAGCGCAATATACCGGTAATATATCCGCATTTCCAAGACTCTCTGATACGATTGCACCCCAATCATCCTCAATTTTCTTTCTTACTCCGGGAACGCCACCACCAGGCTCTGCTCCGCATAGAATTCTTTTAACACCCAGTTCTCTTGGATCCATACTTAGTTTATTGCGAATCCATTCTGCCAAATAAATGGCATACGATGGGGTACAGGTAAGCATATCCGCTTTTAAATTAACAAATGAACTAACAATCCGATCAGAGTTGCCGGTCCCGATAGGAATAAAAGTTGCACCGATGTTCTCAATGGCATCATGGAGTGGTAATCCGCCCACAAAAAACCCGATGCCGAAACCCATTACTACCTTGCTGTTGGGCCGGACTCCTTCAGCATAATAACAGCGGGAAACAACTTCCGTCCAAACATCCCGGTCGTGTGCTGTTATGGGAATATAACTTGGTGCCCCGGTAGTGCCGGAAGAGGCATGAACCCTGATAATCTTTTCTTCGTTAGCACACACGTGATTGCCGTACGGGGGGTAACTAACTTGGGAATCTCTTAGCTCATATTTGGTGGTAAACGGGAAATTAACGAGGTCGTCCACTGTTTTAAGCTGCTCAGGCTTAAGTCCTGCTTCTTTAAGTTTTTCCTGATAAAACGGTGAATTCGCATAAACATAGGCCATTTGCTTTTTTAACTTAACATTTTGTAACTCCGTTATCTCATCCTTGGTCATCTTTTCAATCTTTTCATTAAAACTATTGGGGTAATCCATCTGGAAAGCGCCTCCCTTTTATTATTATTATTGTTTAAATATTATCACACTAGGTTAAATTATAACAATGTATGGATACACTTAATTTATTTAATGTTTTAGTATATAATAAACTAATAATATATTTTTTATTTTATAACTACTCTTTAATCATTTCATAAGCTTTAAAAGCAACAAGTAATTTTAACCGTTCGTCAGATTTCTTTAGGTCAACATTTAAAACTTCCTGAATTCTTTTAATACGATAATTCAATGAATTTGCATGAAGAAACAAATCTCTTGATGTTTGCTGAATATTAGTATTATTTTCCAGGTATATCTTTAAAGTATCTACAAAGTTGGTATTTTTCTTCTTATCGTAAATTATCAGGGCTCCAAATGAATTATTCACATAAGTTTCAAGCAGATCTTTGCTACCAATTTGTCCTAGTAGAGTATATACCCCCAAATCTTTATACAAAATTACTCCACCATTTTTACTATACTTACTTAAAACTATCGAACTTCTTTTTGCTTCCTCATAGGATATATGGAAGTCTTCCAGTTTATAAACATCAC
The DNA here is from genome assembly GCA_030656575.1 of Bacillota bacterium. Taxonomy (GTDB): domain Bacteria; phylum Bacillota; class Dethiobacteria; order DTU022; family UBA8154; genus JAUSPO01. Next base: position 2,567 of record JAUSPO010000141.1, on the reverse strand, counting down.
TACCAATTCCAATATTTACTTTAACTGTACCGCAGATATCATTAATCATATTATATAAAGCATTTGCCAAATCGAAAGGAGTGCAAATATCGTTAACATTTGATATTAGAACAATTAATTCACCTTTTGTTACGGCTATACAGCTTGGCGCTTTCTTCTTAATTAAATTATCAATGAGTTCCAAGATACTGTTTTTAATTTTATTCTTTTTCATCTCATGGATATTATCTTTAACATAATTAATTTTAACTACCATAACCTGATGGTTTGGTTGTGACAGATCAAAACCCAGGTAATTAACTCTTTCCAATACTTCTTCTTCATTGTTGTATTTACCGGTGAGCAGATCATCAAGATAATCACCTTTTAATTTCTTCTCAACCTCGTAAACAATTTTCTTTTTGACCATTTCCAGAGCAAAGACAGAAGTGGCATGTTCAATGGCTACAATATCAAGTTCATTTGGCTCCCTGTCCTTTAAAACTACAATAGTATACCCCTCTACACCATCACTTCCAACAATTGGTGCAAATAGAGTTGGCCGCTTGAGGCCGTACTGAGGCAGTGGTGGAAATATTCTGTAATTCTTCTTAATTCTCACTTCTTCAAGCGAAGCTTTAACTTCATCAATATCTACTATATGAGATATTCTATTAATATAAAAATCATCCACCATACTATCAGTTCCAATTGAATAGACTAATCGCTTAAAATACTTATCCAATACAATAACAGGGCATCTAATTAACTTAAATAGTGTATTTGCCACGGCCTGAAAACCATTATTATGCAGTATGGTTTTTGTAAATACTTCATGTATCTCCAGTGACTTTTTTAACATTACCCGATGATCTTCAATGACTTTATTGGATTGTTTTAATTCTAACACCGTTTTTTCTTTCTGCTCATATAATTTAACTTTCTCCAAAGCTATAGATATTTGATTGGACATACGGGAGAGTAAATTGACATTTTTCTTTGTAAAGCTCATATCATTTTTTCTGCAACAGAACAAAACCCCGCAAATATCAGCATTTCCCAGAGGTATTGCAACTATGGATCGATATCCTTCCAAACTTAAATAAGCTTCAAATTCGCCTCTCTTAGTTTCATGCAAATAATTTGAGTAGTTAGAATTTAGATTTAACGTTATCGGCGTTTTTCTATCTAAAACAATACCAGTTATTCCTTTATCAGTTTCGATATATTTGTTCTTTAAAAACCTGTCTATTGGACCATTTACGGCTTTTAAGTAACCCTGCCTGGCATTATCAATTAATGCGATGGCGGACATTTCACATTTCAACAGAAAACAGGATCTTGCTACAATTTTATCTAACAATATATCAATATCCAAAGTAGATGAAATATCCAAGCTTATTTCAAATAGAGTATTGGTTTCCTGTTCCTGTCGCATGACCTCTTCGAACAGACTGATTTTTTCTATTAACCCTGCAATCTGGCTCGCAAATATGGATAACAATCTTACATCATTGTCGGTAAATATCCCCTTTTTCTTGTTGATTATATGAACGACGCCAATAATCCTATTTTCCACTTGCAAAGGAACCGACATGGTATTGCACACGCCAAACAGTTGAACATACTCCTGAATCAAAAGGGGATCAGCCGGGGTATTATTAGATATATATGGTTTGCCAGACGTAAAGACACCCTCTGCAGCGATGGAAATACGATAATTATTAAACAGTTGCTCATCATCTATCCCAAATGCTGGTTTTTGTAAATCCAGTCGATTTTGTTCTTTTTCGTATAAAAGAATGCCACCACTCTCGGCGTCAAGAATAGCGCTTAATTTGTCTAAAACACTGGATATAATGGTTTCATATTTCTCTCCGCTGTTTACCAGCCTGTTGATTTCAACCAAAAAAGATAATTCACTTTGGGTTTTAGTGATTTGTTTTTTATTACTTTTAATTTCTAAAGCCATTAACAGTTGCTCTGCCATTAATTTCAATAAAATACCATCAATACTATGGTCAATAGCGCTTTTGAATAACCCGGTAATGATACCATTGTGCTTATTTTTATTAATTGAACTCAAAATAAACTCCTGGGATAAATCTATAGCTGTTTCTTCTTCAAAAAAAGATCTAAAAAAGTTAAGATCATTATTTTTAGCATTGAAATTTCTCTTTTTTAGTTGAAGCATATCCCATGATTTTATATAAAATTTATCCTCTTTGGCTTTATAATGAATCAATTTATATTCATCTTTAACATACATCAATAAGACAGCCAGATCATTGCACTTTAATAATTTATTATGTTTAAGTATTATATCCTTACAGTAATCGTCTCCAGTTTTTTCCATATCTTTGAGCAGAAACAATGTTTGGTTGACTTGTGCTGTATTTTGCAACTTCATAATATGTTACCCCCTGTTTAGTTCAGTTTACATTTAACAGCAATAATTCACCCAAATATAAATAAACACCTTACAAGACAGAATGCTGGAAAATCAATGAACAAGAAAGCAATTACTGCATTTGTGTATATACAATTAATGCACTTAATTTATGCCTTATAGCGCTTAATTCGCAAGG
>JAUSPO010000184.1 GCA_030656575.1 Bacillota bacterium | reverse complement strand
AGGAATCTTAAAGTCCCGGAAAGGCTGTTCCACCTGGCTGGCATTGAGCCGGAAGTGTACCTGCAAGTTCGAGAGAATCCCTGATATTTACCAGAAATTAACTGTTGAGTTTAACTAGCCCAGGGGTGTTGAATGTAAGTTTAAAGTATAGTTTTTGTAAAAATACTTTACAGCAGCCGGTAAAGTGTAAAGAAACCTTTACACTTTACCGGCAGAAAAATCTGACTTGAACTTACAAAATATTGGGTAAATAAAGCTATTTCACGATTGTTTCTGTTAAAATAATATTGGCACAATAATTGCATACTAGTTTGTCAGTATGTTTTTATAAATTCCTAAATAAGGAGGGGTTGTATGATCATGAGAAAAAGTATTTGGAAGGTGTTTGGGTGTGTTCTGCTTATTGCGTTGGTGTCTTCATTATTATTTGCAGGGGGCTGCTCTCCGAAAGATGATACCGCAGCAATTTCTGGAAACCCAATTGTCATCGGTGGGGCTCTTTCCACAGGATTCCTCTATGGCTGGGATGCGGAGAGAGCTATAAAACTGGCAGCCGAAGAGATAAATACTGCAGGGGGGGTCAATGTAGGCGGTGAGATGCGTCCTCTTAAAGTCGAAATTATGGATACCCGTGATTTGGAACCGGGAGTGCCTGTAAGTGACGCCCTTTTGGCCGTGGAAAAACTGATTTTAGAAAAGAAAGCCGATTTTTTCATTGGTGGTCCTATCCGTTCCGAAGCTGCCCTGGCTGCTATGGATCTCATGAGCAGGCATGAGAAAGTTGCCATCTTTACGACAGGGTTTTTATCCGGTGCTTTTAAGCAGTATTTAACTGATGATTATGAGAAGTATAAGTACTCTTTTAGAATTTCAGGCAGTGCCCCAACTATGGTGGGTGAAATGCTCGCAGTGTTTGATAGTTTGAAGGATGACTTTGGTTTCAACAAAGCGGCTGTTATGGTGCAGGATGTGGCACATGCCCGAGGCGGGGGCGATATCATGGCGGAACAGCTCAAGAACAGGGGTTGGGATGTGATAGGACCGGAGATTTATCCCACGGGCACCCTCGATTTTTCAGATGGATTACTTAAAGCGAGAAATCACGGAGCCCAAGTCCTCTTCATCTGGATGGATATGCCCGAGAGCGTCATTTTGCTGAAGCATTACCGTGAAATGGAACTGCCGGCGCTTCCCATCGGGTTTATCTGCGCTGCTGAGCAGCCCGGTTTCTGGGATGCAACTAATGGGGATGGCGAATATGCTGTTGCGCACCTGGTGAATGCCGGAAACGCACCTGTTGAAGCAACGGAATTGACGATGGATTTCGCCAGGGCTTATGAGAAGAAATGGGGCCTCGAGCCTGAGGGATACGGCACTTCTTCCAGTTACCAGGCTGTTTACACCCTGGTGAATGCCATTGAACGGGCCGGAACAATTGATCCGGATGCTGTCATAGCTGCCCTGAAGGAGACTGATATGATGGGAGTGTATGGAAGGATAAGATTTGATGAACAACATCAGGTCATTCCAAGTCTTGATCCGGCAGAGGGAGCAGTTCCCCAGCTCATACAGTGGCAGGCCGGAAAAAGGGAAACTGTTTTCCCGCCCTCAATTGCCACCAGTCCTTTCAAACTTCCTCCCTGGATGCAGTAAGAGCTTTGTTAAGCTGCTTTAAATATACTTTTATTTATTTAAGATGAGTATGGGTGCAGCAGGCGGCATTGGGGATCTCGCCATTAGATAAACCAGCCGCCTGTTGATTTTCCCCGTCTTTCCGTAATCATTCCCGCAGCAAGGTGAAGGGAGGAATTAGAAAAAATGGAACTGATTATCTACGGTCTTGTAAACAGTATAAGTTTAATATTAATGTCAATCGGTTTTGCTTTGGCCTATGGTGTAAGCAGGGTTCCAAATTTTGCACATGGTGCTCTGTATATTTTAACGGGCTATATGACCTGGGTTTTTCTTAATCAATTTGGTTTACCCTATTTGCTGTCCATTATTCTTGCTTTAATTGTTATTGCCGTTATCGGTTATCTGCTTTACCAGGTCATACTTATTCGCGTCAGGGGGATGCCCATTTCCGAGATCATTGCTTCATTTGGTGTAGGCCTGGCCATACTGGAGTTTTTACGCTGGACCGGGCTGCGCGGCATGGCCCACATGCTTCCGCTGTTTGTGAAGGGAAGAGTGTATATTTTCTCCGTTCCCATCGATTATCAGCGTCTTATAATCATTGGTGCAGGGATAGCGGTACTTACACTGCTGTGGATGTTTACAACCTATACCAAGACAGGACTTTCTTTAAAAGCTATTGCACAGAACGAGCGTGCTGCTCTGACGCTTGGTATTGACTCCGATCGTGCGGCTGCTGTAGCTGTTTCCCTTGGCGCTGTCTTGGCAGGGTTGGCAGGGGTCCTGTTACTTCCCCTGGGAAATATTGTGGTGGAAACGGGTTATGAAGTTCTTGTATTTGCCATAGCGGTGAGTGTCTGCGGCGGCCTTGGCAGTTGGAAGGGGGCAGTTCTGGCTTCTTTATTGATCGGTTTTGCTCAAACCCTCACTGTGACCTATCTGGCCTCTCACTACCATTTTGTAGTTGCTCTGCTGGTAATCATAGTTGTGCTCATCGCAAAGCCTTCCGGGCTATATGGTAAACAAAAGGAACTTGAGGAGAGGGTGTGACCATGCAGGAATTACGTAAAGAAAGACTTGACCGTGGCGTGAAGGTGCGATGTGACAGTATTTATGCTGTGTCTTCCCTGAAGGAGGTTATGTTTCTGGTCGGACCGGGGTTGGCTCTGGTTTTAATATTACTGGTACTACCCCTGGTTGTTTCACCTTATTGGCAGCGTGTCCTTTCCATAACCGGTATCTATGTACTGCTTTCCATCGGTTTTGGTTTTCTGGCGAATTATGTTGGCCTGGTCTGTCTGGGTGGAGCGTTATTTGTAGGTGTAGGGGGCTATCTTTCCGGAATTATGAATTCAGTCGGTGTACCCATGATCCTGTCCATACCCATTGCTGCATTTGCAGGAGCAGTCATCTGCACGGTGCTTCTCCTGCCCTGCTTACCTTTGCGAGGGGTCTATTTTGCTATAGTGAGCTTTGTTTACCCATTACTTGCGGCCAGGCTCATTGCCGCAACAGGAATTTTTGGAGGGACTGACGGTATTGCAGGACTGGATGTGCTTACGAACAGGTGGTTTAATATTTATCTCATTTTTTTTGTTCTTCTAGTTGCCATCTTTTTCATGTCAAGGTTGGTAAACTACGAAGATCTTGGCCTTGTATTCCGGGGTGTGAAAGATAATGAACAGGCGATTATTGCTTCCGGGATAAATATCACCTGGTATAAGGCCCAGGCAGTGTTTATCGCCGCATTTCTGGGGTGTTTCGGGGGGGCATACCTTACCCATCTTTACGGTTGGGTTGGCATGTCACTTTTTGCTATCGATTTCTCCATACTACCCGTTGCTGCTACAGTAGTGGGCGGCTCAGGTATTTTATACGGGCCCCTGCTGGGGACTTTCCTTCTTGTTCCTCTTTCCGAAATGATGCGTGACTATGGAACGTTGAGAATTGTGTTTTACGCAGTAATTCTTGTTTTTTTCGTCGTGTTTTGGACCGAAGGTATTATGGAATATCTCCGGAGAAAATACGAACAATTCGAACATTGGGTGAGGGTATAATATGAACGATAACATAATACTCCAGGTTAAAAATCTCAGCAAAGCATTCGGTGGTGTGACAGCTGTAAACGACGTTAGTTTTGATCTGGCCAGGGGAGAAATCATGGGAGTTATCGGGCCAAATGGTTCTGGGAAAACAACGCTGAGTAACCTTATAACCGGTTTTATTAAAAAAGACGCGGGAAGTGTTGTTTTTAACGGTAAAGATATCAGCAGGTGGCCGGCCTATAAAATTGCTGATGCAGGACTGGCAAGGACATTCCAGGTTATGAGGCCCTATGCCACTTTGGCTGCTTATAAAAACCTGGTTCCCCCTTTATTTTCACCCCGTGCCAGGAGGACTGCAAGAGGAAAGCTTGGTGACCGCAGTGCGGTGGCGATAGATATCCTGGAAGAAGTGGGGTTTGAGCGGGATGCCCGTGTGCCTTATAAACTGGCCGGGACGCTTCCTCTTGGATACCTGAAACGCCTTGAGCTTTGCCGATGCCTTGCTTTAAGGCCTGAGCTGATTATCTGTGATGAAGTATTTTCTGGTTTGAGTATGTCGGAGATTGCAAGTATGGTGCCTTTGATGGAACGGTTGCGGCGGGATGGGATTACCCTGATTATGGTCGAACACAGGTTAAGAGAGCTTTTTAGGATTGCAGACAAGGTTTTGGTGCTGAATTTTGGTGAAAAGATTGCAGAGGGTTTATCGCAGGATATTTTCAAAGTTGAAAAAGTAAAACAGGCATACTTTGGGGGTGAGGATTGTTATGTGTCCTCAGAATAAAAATGAATTTATTCTGGAAGTTAAAGACCTGATTCTTTTTTATGAAAATGCAATTGCTGTTAACAATATCTCCTTAAGCTGCAGGGAAGGTCAGATCACCGGAATCTTTGGGGCGAACAGTGCAGGTAAATCATCATTGATGCATACGGTGTCAGGGATTATGATGGACATGAAGAAGAAAGAGGAGAGAAGAGGCGGCGAGCGGATAACCTGGTTTGGTGAAATTAAATACAAAGGAGAGGATATCACAAACTTAAAGCCCAGCGAAAGGGCCAAGAAAGGTATCGTGCTCTGTCCTGAAAGACGTCAGATATTTTCGGAAAGCACTGCACTGGAAAATCTACGCATAGGAGGCTATCTCGCCGATAAGCACCAGGCAAAGAAAACTCTGGATTACGTCTTCAGCCTCTTTCCCGAATTGCAAAAGCTTAAAAGCAGGGAAGGCGGGTTTTTAAGCGGGGGAGAACAGCAGATGCTCGCTATTGGAAGGGCGCTTATGGCACAGCCGAAGTTACTGCTGTTGGATGAACCCCTGCTGGGATTGGCTCCCAGCGTAGAATCCAGACTTGCCCAGGCAATTAAAGAGATTAATAAACAAACCAAGATAACTATAGTGCTAAGCGAGCAGTATGCCAGGCCAGTCTTTCCAATCATAGATTACGGCTATGTGCTGGAAAATGGTGGAATTGTGTTGGAAGGGGCAGCCGCCGAATTAATGGACAATCCTGATGTGCTCAGTGCTTATTTTGGAATGTAACAGGTAATGTCACAGATATGTTAGACCGGAGGTGGAAAGATGAAAGGTGTATTGTCTGTTGAAGAAGAAGTTATTACCGGGTTGGAGAGGATCATGGCAGCATTTCCGCAAAAAGTGGCCCTCGTATATCTGGGAGAAAAGATTACTTACGGTCTTCTGAAGGAGTTAATCTATAAATTTGCAACGGGCCTTTATGAACTGGGAATCAGGAAAAATGATAAGGTCATGCTTTATATACCCAACTGTCCCCAGTGGCTCATCGCTTATTTCGCTATACAAAAGATAGGGGCAGTGCCAGTGCCCACTTCTCCTATCTATACTCCATATGAGATTGCATATCAGCTCAATGATTCCGGTGCGGAGACTATTATCTGCCAGGATGTAAACTTTGGCTATGTAACTGAGGTTTTTGAAGAAACACCATTGAAGAGGGTAATTGTCACAAATCTCGTAGATTTGCTGCCGAGTTGGAAGAAAACTGTGGGCTGGTTTTTTGACAGGATCCCACGGGGAGTAGTAGAAAAAAGCAATAATGTTCATCTCTTTATGGATATAATACGCAAATATCCTGCCAGTCCACCTAAAGTTCAGATCGATCCCAAAGAACACCTTGCCTATATCTTATATACAGGCGGTACTACCGGTGTTCCCAAAGGTGTGGCAGGTACTCACAGCGGTATGGTATCCTACATTAAGGATTACTATCCGGTCATTGAAGGCCATGTTTCCGAAGGAGATGATACTTTTCTCCTGGTAAACCCGCTCTTTCATATCATGGCAAACGGTATGTGTATGGGTATCGGGCTTACGCTGGCCAATCCCACAATTATTATGCCGGTGCCCAATGTGGATGCCATACTTGAGGCCATACAGCGGTACAAGGTAACGATGCTCCTCGGTGTCCCCACTCTTTACAGGATGATTCTTGAAAATGACAGATTGGAGTTATATAACATTTCCAGTTTAAAATACTGCTGGAGTGGTGGCGATGTGCTCCCTGAAGAGGTCTTTAACCGTTTCAAGGCTTTGACCAATCGTGCAATCTATCAGGTATACGGTTCCACGGAGGTGGGCCATCTCAGCCTCAGTTCTATGGACCAGGATCCCAAACCGAAGAGTCTGGGTATTCCATTTAGCACGAGAGAAGTGATGGTTGTCGATCCCGATACTCTTGAAGAGGTTCCACATGGAGAGGTGGGAGAATTACTGGTTACCTCGGAATTTATTCTGGATTACTGGAATAAACCGGAGGAAACAGCTGAATCATTTGTGCAGATAGGCGACAAGAGATGGTATAAAATGGGTGACTTTGTGCGCACAGACGAAAGAGGAGAACTGGAATATGTGGATAGAAGGGCTGATGTAATAAAACATAAGGGGTTTAGAGTATCTGCCTCGGAGATAGAGGCGATCCTGCAGGATCATGAGGCGGTTATTGGGGCCTGTGTGGTCGGGGTCGCCGATGAAAAAGTGGGGGAACGAATTAAAGCTATCGTCGTACTGAAGGAAGATGCCAGGGGAGTAGGTGGAACCGAGCTTATCAGGTGGTGCCGCGAAAGGCTTGCTTCCTACAAAATCCCCCAGTATATTGAATTCAGGGATATGCTGCCCAAATCCAAGGTGGGCAAGCTCCTCAGACGTGAAATAAGAGATGAAGAGCGCAGAAAACAGGCTTAAAATAATTTCCTTAGAAAGCTTTCCTTATTTTAAATGATTTCCCAAAAAGCCCATTATGGGCTTTTTGGGTTAATAGCAAGGAACACTTGTTCTTTATTGGTATTTCAGCTATAATTAAAGCTATTAACAAAAGTCTTGGGAAATGCCCTGTTGCGCAGTGGTGGTAACGAAAAAAGTACGCTGTAGGGTTATCATATCGAGCATAATATAAATATAAAATAAAAGGATGACAAAATACAGGGGAGACGTCATGGAAAAAAAATTAAAAATTGGGTTGGCGCTGGGAGGTGGTTCGGCTAGGGGCTTTGCTCATGTAGGAGTCATAAAAGTTTTGGAAGAGGCAGGTATAAAGGTGGATTATCTGTCAGGTTGCAGTATGGGGGCTCTTGTGGGCGCTTTTTATGCAAGTGGGGCCCGGATTCAAATGCTGGAACGGTTTACCAGGGCTATCGACCGCCGCAACTGGGTGGATTTAACCTTTTCCAAAATGGGCCTTATCAGCGGTAACAGGATTGAGCAGATTCTTTACTTGATGACGCGCCGCTCTACTTTTGATATGCTAAAAATTCCCCTTGCAGTTGTTGCTGTTGATTTGTACAGCGGTAATAAGGTTGTCTTAAAAGAGGGATTGGTTTCAAGGGCAGTGAGGGCATCCATATCAATACCGGGGTATTTCGTCCCCGTGGAAATGGATGGGATGCTTTTGGTTGACGGTGGCGTCCTTGATCGAGTTCCCTGTGAAGCCGTCAGGGATCTGGGGGCTGATCTGGTTATTGCTGTTGATACAGGTTTTTACCTGGCAAGGGGAAAAATTAATTCAATGATTGATGTAATGGCCCGCTCTTTTGATATAATGGGTAGGGAGATCAGCCGTACCATTCTAATCAATGCTGATTTTGTCATAAAACCTGATCTTGAGTGTATTGCTCCATCCCAGTTCGATAAGGCCAGGGAGGCCATCGATCTTGGAGAAAAGGCTGCCCGGGTTGCTTTACCGGAGCTTTCAGCCATGTTGGAAAGTAGGGGTGTACTTGCGTAAATATTTTAAACTTGCAGTAGTAATAATTTTTGTCGCTATTTTGGCTTCTTTTGTGCCTACCGGTTATTACCTGATCAAGCCCGGTACGGCAGATGAACTGGGTAGTATGATTCAGGTAGAAGGAGAGGGAAGGAATGAAGAGGGCCAGTTTTATATGGTAACCGTTTCGCAGCAGCCCGCTAATCTGCTGGCCTTGCTTTACGGACTATGGAGTCCAATTTTGGATATCCGTCCTATCTCAAAGGTTGTCCCTCCGGATATAACCCCGGAGGAATATAATCGTATTATGCAGAGTTGGATGCAGGACAGTAAGTATCTCGCTCAGATAATCGCCCTTCGCAGGGCTGGCTATGAAGTCCCTATCGTCAGTGACGGAGTTGAAATTGTGGAGTTAATTCCAGGAAGTCCAGGTGAAGGTATCCTTAAAGCGGGCGATATTATTAAGGCAATTGAAGGTGTAAGTGTTAACCTTGCTGAGGAAGTGGTAGAAAAAATTCAGAAGAAAAAAGTCGGAGAAAATGTATGGCTCACTGTCAAGCAGGGTGAAGATCTTAATGAATTAGAACTGCCAACAACATCGCATGTTGAACAACCTGAAAAAGCAGCCCTAAGAATTTATGTGCGTACGCTGAACTGGCATCCTCTCTTACCGCTGAATATTGACATTGAAACCGGTCCGGTAATAGGACCTTCCGCAGGTATGATGTTTGTACTGGAGATTCTTGACAGGCTTGTTCCTGAAAACCTGACGCACGGATACAGGGTAGCAGGCACAGGGACTATAACTTTAGCTGAGAATGTTGGCGGTATCGGAGGCGTTAAGCAAAAAGTCGCTGCTGCTGAAAGAGCAGGTATCGAATACTTTCTCGTTCCCGAAGAGAACTATGGAGATGCGATGCAGGCCGCCAGGAAAATAGAAGTGGTCTCAGTAAGAGACCTGGAAGACGCCCTTAACTTTTTAACGAATCTAAAGTAAGTGACAGGTGACGGTATTCCAACACTAAAACCTGCTTATTTTTTGGCTCTGAGCAAAAAGTCTTTAGATAGAAGCCAGGAACCTTAATTTCCTTTGTGAACGACCTTTTTGACACTATCTCTGTTTTGTGTTAAACTATTATCAGAAGATAATGAATGAGTAAACTGGGTAGTCGCGGAAGTAAATAATGCTTTCGAGGAAAGTCCGAGCTCCGTAGGGCAGGGTGCTGGGTAACACCCAGTGGGGGCGACCCTAAGGAAAGTGCCACAGAAATAAACCGCCTGTTCTGGACATCCAGAATAGGTAAGGGTGCAACGGTGCGGTAAGAGCGCACCAGAGGCCGGGTAACCGGCTTGCTAGGTAAACCCCACCCGGAGCAAGACCAATAGGAGGGAGATGACGTTGCCCGCTGAATCCCTCGGGTATGAGTCGCTGGAGACGCCAGGCAACTGGTGTCCAAGATAGATGGCTACCACTTCCGAAAGGGAGCACAGAACTCGGCTTACAGGTTTGCTCATCATAAAATCAAACATCGCACATTACGTGCGGTGTTTTACTTTATGTGCGCTTTAAGATTATTCTACCACTACAGCTCAAAAAATGATTGGATCCTTACTCTATCATGGTTGTTTTAGTATTGGTTCCAAAAAAAGGCAGGTTTATTTATCAAAATGACGAATTGAATTATTGATTGTAACTATAGCTTGGATACGATGGTAATTTCGAAACAATTTTTCTCTTGCGAAAGGTCAGTAAAATTGTAGAAGAATATTCTCGGGTCATTCTGAATTCTGGCGACCTAAATTGAAACATGACATTAAAAGCTAAATGAGGGGAGGAACTATTCTACTATGCTTCTATCGCTCCAGATTATCACAGTGTTTTTTGTTCTTGTAAACTTTATTCTCATATTATTACTTTTTATGAACGGAAAGGAGGGTAAGGTTTCCGATCTTAAAACCAGGCTGCAGTCAATTGAGAACAATCAGTATAACATAGAGAAGACGGTCAGAGATGAACTGGCAGGCAGCAGGGTGGAAATGGGGAACAGCGCAAAGCAGAATCGGGATGAATTGAGCAGCTCTTTTAAATTTTTCAGCGAAAGTATCTTTAAAACGATTACTGATATTTCCCAACTGCAAAAGAGTCAGCTGGATATATTTTCTAACCAGCTTTATGTTCTGACAGGTACTAATGAGCAAAAAATGGACAAGATGCGTGACACGATTGAGAAGAAGCTCAGCGCCTTCCAGGATGACAACAGCCGGAAGCTTGAGAAGATCAGGCTGACCGTTGATGAAAAGCTTCACGAGACTCTGGAAAAACGGCTCGGTGAATCTTTCAAACTGGTAAGCGATAGACTTGAACAGGTCCACAAGGGGTTGGGCGAGATGCAGTCACTGGCTGCAGGTGTGGGTGATTTGAAAAAGGTCCTGACCAATGTGAAGGCCAGGGGAATTCTAGGGGAAATACAGTTAGGTAATATTCTCGAGCAGGTCCTCACGCCAGAACAATATGCCACCAACATTTCAACGAAAGCCAACAGCGGCGATCGGGTGGAGTATGCCGTAAAGATGCCTGGGACAAATGATCTAACTGTATGGCTGCCCCTTGATTCCAAGTTTCCCCTTGAGGACTATCACAGGCTTCTAGAGGCATACGAAAAGGCGGATCCATTACTTATTGATGAGAGAACCAAACAGCTCGAGGCTACGGTAAAGCAATGTGCCAAAACAATTCGGGATAAGTACATTGATCCTCCGGGAACAACAGATTTCGGGATCATGTTTTTACCCATTGAGGGTTTGTATGCAGAGGTATTGCGGAGAACGGGGCTTTTTGAAACGCTTATGAGAGAATACAGGATTGCTGTAACAGGCCCGACGACACTGGCAGCATTTTTGAACAGCCTGCAGATGGGTTTTAGGACTCTTGCTATTGAAAAGCGCTCCAGCGAAGTATGGTCGCTTCTTGGTGTAGTAAAAACCGAGTTTGGGAAGTTTGGTGACATCCTTGAGAGAACTCACAAAAAGCTTAAAGAAGCCAGCAATACTATCGAAACTGCTACAAAAAAGACGAGGTCTATCGAGAGAAAACTAAGAGATGTACAGGAGCTTCCATCCGGAGAAAGTTTTGATCTTTTATCCGGGGATAACGCTCATGAGGAAGAAAAGTTGAACGATACCCAGGAAGCGTAAAAAAGATGGGAACAGTTTCTTAAAAGTACTGCAGTATTGATCGGTGAAAGCTTTGATTAATATGTGTTATCCTTATTTAATATATAATTTCAGTAACAACGTTATTTTATTTCGTCAAAAAGATTAGTAACGAAAAAAGGTTTCTTAATTACAAAAAGGACGGTGACAGTTATGGTAAAGATCTTATCCATATTATTAGTTCTAATGGTCGCCTTTTCTATGTCGAATTAAACAAACTTAAATAATACTACTGAGCAAAGCAAAAAATTAGGGAACTGTTCCTGTGGCGTATCAGCCGTGCCTTAACTATAAAGGCATGGCTTTTTCATATTTCCCAGAGATGAAAATAATTTTTCCATAAGCTCTATTATCCCTTTGAAGCGGGCTCCGTCTTTAAAAAAATAAAGGATTATTATGAGTAAAGGCGAAATATTAAAGGGGAGGTTTCTCAATTCATGTAGAAACGTTTGAATGCTCGCCAACCTCTAGTGAAGTACACCCCCATTAAGCTGCCCTGAACAAGCTGTTTAAGATAGATAAAAATGCCTCATAAGACCTTCTCAAAAAAGTGAACTCGTTCAAAGCTGAAACATCGGGGAATCAGGGGGGAGAGTCTACTCACCTGATTAAAAGGTCCCACCTACGCTATGCTTAGAGGTGGATGTCTTATACCCAAAGAAAAACCAGGATAAACTTAATAAAACTAACATTACAGCGTAGTAGTGTATCTGCATTATCGATGACGGAACAGTCCCCATGGCGTAATGCCAGTAACCAAATAAGCAAGCTTACGATGTAGTGCTAAGGAGAGAAAAAAATGACACAAAAGAATGTTAGAACTTCTGCCTTCGATCAGGACTTTTTCAATGAACTGGCTTTGATGGCCGAAAAAAACAGCTACATAAAACCCGAATTATTTGCAAAGTACAACGCAAAACGTGGATTAAGAAATAGTGACGGTACCGGGGTTTTAGTGGGTATTACAGAGATTGGGGATGTTCATGCCTATATTATGGACGAGGGTGAAAAAATCCCCCTCGATGGGCGACTCTACTATCGCGGCATAGAAATTAACGACCTCGTAACGGGTTTTCAAGAAGAAAAAAGGCACGGATTTGATGAAGTCTGCTACCTTCTCTTATTTGGTAAATTGCCCACTGCAAAGCAGCTGCAACAATTCCAGGGCCTTTTGAATGAAAGCAGGACTCTTCCGGATGGATTCACAGAGGATATGATCTTAAAAGCACCGAGCAGGAATATTATGAATAAACTGGCCAGGAGTGTGCTGGCTCGTTACTCTTATGATGACAATCCTGAAGATACCAGTGTAAATAATGTTCTCAGGCAGTCTATTGAGCTTATTGCCCAATTTCCAACCATGGCTGCATATGGTTACAGGGCTAGAGCGCATTTCTTTGAAAATAAGAGTCTGTATATTCATAACCCCAAAAAAGACTTAAGCCCCTCAGAAAATTTCCTTCGCATGATCAGGTCTGATAAACAATATAGCAAACTGGAAGCAGAAATATTAGATCTTGCCATGATCCTGCATGCAGAACATGGTGGAGGAAACAATTCCGCCTTTACAACGCATGTTGTTTCTTCCACAGGTACTGATACTTATTCGGCAATTGCTGCCGCTATTGGTTCCTTAAAAGGTGCAAAACATGGAGGGGCCAACATTAAAGTGATCGAAATGGTTGAGGATATCAAGGCCCATGTCAGTAACTGGGATGATGAAAAAGAAATTGAGGACTACCTTGTTAAAATCATGAGAAAAAAAGCTTTTGACGGGGACGGAATAATATATGGTATCGGTCATGCTGTATATACCCTATCCGATCCCAGGACACTCTTGTTAAAAGAAAAAGCCAGAGAATTATCACTGGAAAAGGGCTTGGGGGAAGAAAACAGGTTATATAATCTTATTGAAAAAATCGCTCCCCGTGTCATTGCTGAAGAAAAGAAAATAGATAAGCCCATTGCCGTAAACGTGGACTTTTATTCCGGTTTTGTCTACAAGATGCTGAACATCCCATTTGAACTGTTTACACCTATTTTTGCCATGGCAAGAATCGCCGGCTGGTCCGCCCACAGGATAGAAGAGATTGTCAGCGGAGGCAAGGTCATTCGTCCTGCCTATAAAAATGTAATGCCCAAAAGCTCCTACATTCCGCTAAATGCCCGCTGAGTTAAATTATAAAGCTCTTGGTTCCTAGAGATTATCTTAAAAAAGAATGAATTTATAAGCAAACTACCTGCTCTTTATTAAAGAGCAGGTAGTTTGCTTTTCAGACTGTATAAATTGTTTAACTCTGGAAATACTGGAAATATGAAACCTCTGTCTATAATTCTTAACAAATTACTTTCACTACTACCTCGGAAGAGTAAAAAGAATAATGGAGAAAAAAAAGACAAAAAAGGATTGGCGGTGGACTACCGGGATATCAGTCAGCGTGAGGCTGATTTTAAAAAAACGCCGTTGGGGGCCAGCCTTGAGAATAATATTCGGATCCTGGAAGAGCTTACAGGAGGAAGCTTCGATTTAAATATTAAGAGAAGCTTGTCAGGACCAAAAGAAGTTGATTCAGCTGTTGTCTATTTTGACGGTATGGTGGAAAAAGTAGCGGTAGAAGAGCTGCTACGCATCGTGAAGATTGATACCTTCAAGACGGGCATAGGAGGGGTTAAAAAAAATGAGATATATGAAACTGTTAAAAGAAGGCTCATAACCAAGGATCTTAAGGAAGCTGAAGACCTGGAAAGTCTTTACGAAGGTATTTCCCTGGGAGATACGGCCCTCCTTTTCGACGGAACTGCTAAAGCTATTCTCTGCGAGACTAAGGGCTGGGACTACCGCAGCATTATGGAACCTGAAGCAGAGACGACTATCAGGGGACCCCGTGAGGGTTTCATAGAAAATATACGGGTAAATACTTCCCTGATCAGACGGCGTATCCGCAGCCCCAATCTTTGGATCGAAAGTATTAATATAGGAAGCCTCAGCAAAACGGAAGTGGCCTATGCCTATATAAAGGGGCTGGCCGGTGAGGAAATCCTGGAGGAAGTGCGCTCACGTCTGGAGCGCATTGATATAGACAGTGTATTAGAAAGCGGCGTGATCGAGGAATTTATCCATGACGCTCCTTATTCTCTTTTCCCAACGATTTTTCGAACCGAAAGGCCGGATATTATAGCATCAGGTATCCTTGAAGGCAGGGTGGCCATCTTTACTAGCGGGACTCCTATTGTTCTTATGGTGCCGGCAGATTTTGCCATGTTTCTCCACGCCCCCGATGATTATAATGAACTTTTTCCCATCGGCACGTTTATCCGTATACTGAGGTTGGCAGCCTTCCTGTTTTCCATTTTTTTGCCAGGTCTGTATGTTTCAGTGATTAACTTTCACCCCGAACTTATTCCTACTTCCTTATTGTTAACGATCCAGACTACAAGGGAGGGGGTTCCCTTTCCAGTACTTGGAGAGATTCTTTTAATGGAACTGGCCTTTGAGTTCTTAAGGGAAGCAGGACTGCGCCTGCCAAAGGCTATTGGCCCTGCGATCAGTATCGTCGGGGCCCTCATCCTGGGGGAGGCGGCTATCAGGGCGGGGATTGTCTCCCCCGGGGTAGTGATCATCGTGGCATTTACAGCTATTGCGTCATTTACAGCTCCAACGTTTAGCATAGCCATATCCGCGCGTATTTTGCGCTTTTTCATGATTATTCTGGGAGGCGCTTTTGGGCTTCTGGGTATTCAATTAGGTTTTCTCTTAATGCTCATAAATTTAGTGTCATTACGATCTTTCGGTTATCCATACATGGCTCCCTATGGTCCATTTATTCTGCAGGATATGAAAGATAATATTATCCGTGCACCCTGGTGGCTACAGGGTTTACGTCCTAAACTTCTTGGCTTTCGTGAGCCACGGCGGCAGCGCCCGAGTCAACAGGCGCGCCCCAGGAAAAGCAGTCAATCTCCAAAAAAAGGTACGGAGGGGAGATAAGAAATGTTCACGGAAAAAATAGCTCCCCGGCAGCTATTCATCTTGTTTTTTATCATGCGTACCAGTATAGTTATTTCTTTTCTGCCCGTTTTAACATCCGCCGCAGCCAACGAAGACGCCTGGATAGCGGCTATGATTGCTTTTTTTCCCAGCGCAGCAATTGTCTACATCATCGGAAGGTTAGCCGTGGCTTTTCCGGAGAAAAGCATTGTTCAGTACAGCCAGGACCTGCTGGGTGGTTTTTGGGGGAGGCTCCTTCCCCTCTTTTACCTTGGCCTTTTTCTATTTATTGCTGGAACCGACCTGCGTGTCTACGGAGAGGTAATTAAGGTCGGGTTTCTGCCTGAGACCCCTCTCCCAGTCATTATGGGAAGCATTGTGCTGGCTGCGGCAATGGTTGTTAATGCAGGTGTGGAGCCCATGGGAAGGGCAGCTGATGTTATCTTTCCCATTTTTTTGCTGATGATCCTGGGAACTATTCTTTTCCCCTTAATTCATGCTGATTTCAGCAACCTGCAGCCGGTGCTGGCCGAAGGTTGGTCGCCAGTGATGATAGCGAGTATAACACCAATTTCTATTACTGCACAGTATGCCAGTCTCACAATGCTTGTCCCCTCAGTCACCGAACCCAAAAAGGCTCTGGAGGCTGCGCTTCTGTCAATTCTCCTCTCTTCTATTGTATTGGTGGTTGTAACTGTAGTGGTCATTTCTGTTATAGGCGCGTGGGCTGATAGAGTTCCCCTGCCCACAGTAATAGATGTTCTGCAATTTTTCTACAGCAGGATTCCTGTCTTACAGGATTATTTTAACTGGTAAGTGAAAGAAAGTTTAAGAAATTAAGAAGGGAATTCTAAAGAAAAAGGCGAATTGAAGGATAAGTTTTACATAAAATTGTCTTCCAAAGGATGAATATGATGGATGCTTTTATTTTACAGGCGATTAAATATATGGATATTCTTGATATCGCGGAACTAAAAATACCCCTTCAGAAAGTGACCTGTCTTTTGGGGGAAAGCGGCAGCGGGAAGACAACTCTTTTAAGACTTTTAAATCACTTAATCAGCCCGGACAGCGGCAAGATTTATTTCATGGGAGAAGACCTGAGTGAGCTTAATCCTGTGGAACTCCGCCGCAGGGTCGTGATGCTGCCCCAAACGCCTGTTGTTTTCCCCGGAAGCGTGGAAGAGAATCTGCTGCAGGGTCTTGTTTACTCGGAGAAACCCCAGGTTCCACCGGAAAAGCTCACCATGGTTATGGAAAAGGTTAAACTGTCTAAAGAGCTGCATACGCCGGCAGGAGTACTCTCAGGAGGGGAGAAACAGCGTCTTGCCCTTGCCCGCATACTTCTCATGGATCCGGATGTATTCCTGTTGGACGAGCCTTCCTCGGCGCTGGATGAGCTGACGGAAAAACTTATCCTGGATAGTCTTACTGAATATGCCAGGTCCCAGGGAAAAACTCTCATTATGGTCACCCATAACAGGCGTATGGGGGATTTTTATGCTGATTATACTGTTTTTTTAGAGAAGGGGCATATACAAAAAACAGCGGAGGTGGCTGCCTGTGAATGATTTTATCCGTATCGGAGTGCTGCAGCTTCTGGCCGCGTATCTTTTTTTAGCGATCCTCATCTTCATTGTGCGGAAAAGAGGCATAGGACGGGAGCAGGAGATTTTTTTCGCAGCGGCACGGATGACTATTCAGCTTATTCTGGTTGGATTTCTCCTCGAATATGTATTTTCCCAGGAACATTTTCTTTATACGGTTATTATTTTATTAATCATGCTCCACTTTGCTGTCCGCAACATTTTTAGCAGGATAAGGCTGAGCATAAAGCCTGAACTTAAAAGAGTGGTAATTATTTCAATGTTAAGCGGCTCTCTCTTGAGCATTGCCTATTTCCTGTTTGTAGTCCTTTCCCTTGACCCCTGGTATCATCCCCGCTACTTTATCCCCATCTCCGGTATGATCATCGGAAATTCCATGACCGGGGTAGCCCTCGGGGTGGAGAGACTGATCAGCGGAATGAATGACAGGAAAGAGCTGATTGAGGGGGCACTGATGCTGGGGGCCAGGCCGTCTTTGGCGGCTAAAAGTGTTGTTAATGACACCTTTTCGGCAGCGATTTTGCCCACCGTTAATTCCATGGTGGGGATGGGAATCGTCTTCCTGCCGGGAATGATGACAGGACAGATCCTCGCCGGTATCTCTCCTCTACGGGCCATAGAATACCAGATCGCCATTATGCTGGGCATTCTGGGGAGCGTCTCTCTGACCGTATACCTGCTCGTTCATTTTGGTTACAGGGCTTTTTTTAACACCAGGGATCAACTTCAACTCTAATAAGCTACCTGTCCTGTATATGACTCGCCTGCCGCTTCGGAATGAACAAGGCGAGCAAAAAGATCAATATCCTTCTGTGAATAATTCCCGGAATAATTCCGGCCTTCCCTTGAGGCCAGAGCTGTAGCAATTGGTTCACCTGTGCCTTGATTATCTCCTTCGTAGGAAAGAGGGATATAAATTTTCTGTCCCGGATGAATAAGATCGGGAGATATTCCCGGATTTGCTGATATTACGATTTGTAGAGCCAGGTCGTATTTCTGAGAGATATTCCACAAGTTATCTCCTTTTTTTACAATATACTGCACTGTATTACTGTTAATAGAGCCAGCTGCCGCTACAACTTGTCCGAATAATACCATTGAAAAAATAACTGCCACCATAATAATGGAAATTCTGAAAGACTTTCTAGGGGTTCCTTGCATATGTAGTTCATCCTTTTATTCCTGAATGGGATGGAAACTTTTCTTAGTATTAGAACAAAATCCACATCCAGGGAAACATATTATGTTAACTCTATTATAGACAAAAATAAGAACAAGGCAACCCTGCACACAAACGCCCTGCTTGAATTATTAAATATAGCTAATATTATGTTAACTAATTTTAATATATAGTTAAAAATTCGAGGGGATGGTAAATCTGGGCAAACTTACATAGGCAAGAAGTGTGTTGCCGGTTGAGTTATGACTTATAAGTTTTTGAACAAGTACATTTGCATTCAAGCCTGGTTATTACCCAGTTGACATGTATCTCAGCTTCAGGCAGGCAACATATATGGGAGCTCTGCTGTGGTAAGCCCCACTTAACAATAGTAGAACATGATGAGCTAAACATAGCAGCACCTCCCAGCACTACCCGTAACCGCTTGCTTCCAACGCTAGAACAAAGAACGAATAAAAGGAAAAAGATGTCTGCTTACAAAATACAGTACGATGATTAAACCTAACAACCATGTTCCAT